>NZ_MXQD01000046.1:0-109865 GCF_002165585.1 Paenibacillus sp. MY03
TGCTCGATATAAGCGTCCACCGGCTGCAGCGCGCCTTGGGTAATCAGCTTGCCGATATAGGCGCGATCGTACTCCCAGATCAGATCCGGCGCCTGATTAGAAGCGATAAGCACGTTCAGCTTGTCTTGTGCCTGGTTTCGAGGCACGGGCACCATCGTTACGTCAATGCCGGACTGCTCCCGGATCCACTTCACCCAACGATTGTTTTCATAGGTTCCCTCGTCGCTGGATACGGCTCCCCGGTCGAACGCGGAGATGCTGACCGCTTTCGGCAGATCGGCATACGGATCCGCAATCGACGTTGCCGTTGCAGACGGTTCAGCCCCGGACGATGCGGAGGGCGATGCGGAGGGACTGCTCGCGCCTTTCTCCGAACATCCCGCCAATACCGTTCCCGCTAGCATACATAAGGCAGCCGTTGAAACAACCCACTTTTTTTGTTGACTGATTTTCATGTCTAGACCTCCTAAATTAATGTTTCTTATATCAAGGCTGTTTGACAGCCAGCGATATCAACCTTTGACGGAGCCGAGCAGAACGCCCTTTACAAAGTACTTCTGCAAGAACGGATACACGGACAGGATAGGTATAATCGAAAACACGATGGCGGCCGCGCGGATGCCTTCCGGCGTCAGGGTCTGTTCGGTGACCCCCTCCCCGCTCCGAAGCATCTCGGGACTGACCAGGTCAATCATCTGATAGAGCTTCACCATCAAAGACATCTTGTCGGTGCTTCGAATGTAAATCAGTACATTCATATAGGAGTTCCACCAGCCCACGGCATAAAATAGGGTCAGCGCCGCGATCACCGGCATAGACAACGGAATAATAATCTTTAGCAGCAGCACCCATTCGTTAGCGCCGTCGATGGAAGCCGATTCCTCCAATTCTGCCGGAATTCCCTCGAAGAAGGATTTCATGACGAACATGTTATAGACGCTAATCAAAGCGGGCAACCAGATCGCCCAATAGGTATTTACCAATCCCAAACTGTTGATGAGCAGGAAATGAGGGATCATCCCGCCGCCGAATAACATGGTAAACAGCACGGCCTGCAGCATGATGCTTCTGCCCCGAAGTCTGGATTTGGACAACGGGTACGCAGCCAGAATGGTAAATACCATATTCAGCAGAGTGCCTACGACCGTCATCAGAACCGTGTTTTTCATAGCTACGATCAGTTGTCCGTCGTCAATCAGATTGCGGTAAGCATCCCAATTAAATTCGATGGGCCACAAAAACACCTCCCCTGCCGAGATCGCTCTGCTGTCGCTAAAGGAGACCGCAATAATATTAAGAAAAGGAAACACGGTTGCAGCGGCGCATAACGCCAAAAAGATGTAGTTAAGCCATCGGAATAGGCTCGCCGAGTTAAAATAATTAGTCCTCACGAGACAGTCATCCCCTTTCTGTTCGGTCTACCATAACCCTCGTTCTCCCATGATCTTAATCAGCTTGTTCACGCTGACGATCAAGATCAATGCAACAATCGACTGGAACAAACCAAGAGCCGTGGTGTAGCTGTATTGGAGATTCTCAATGCCGCGAGTATATACAAAAGTACTGATGACTTCGGCAACCTGGGTAACAGCAGGATTTTTCATCGTAAATACTTGTTCGAAACCTACGTCCATAATTCGCCCTACTTGGAGAATCAAAATAATCGCTGCAGTGCTGCGAATCCCGGGCAAAGTCACATGCCAGATCTGCCGAAGCTTATTGGCTCCGTCAATCTTTGCCGCTTCATACAGAGTGGGATCAATACCCGCCATGGCGGCCATATAGAGGATGGTGCCGAAGCCTGCCTCCTTCCAGATCCCCGAGCCTACGAAGGATATCGGCCACCAGAACGGACTCGCCATAAAATAGATAGGCTCTATGCCAAACAACTCAAGAATCGTGTTGACAATACCCGTCGAGGGGGACAACATGGCAATGACGATAGTGCCCAGCACCACCCAGGATATAAAGTGGGGGATGTAGAGCAGGTTTTGCAGAACCCGCTTGTATCCATTCCAGCGAACCTCGTTTAGAAGGATCGCCAGCACAATTGGCACCGGGAAAGCAAATACCAAATTGTACAGATTAAGCAGGAGCGTATTGCGCATAACAACATAAAACTCTTTGCTGGAAAATAGCTGGCGGAAGTGATCCAGCCCTGCCCAGCTGCTTCCCCAGATGCCATCCGTCAGGCGGTAGTTCTTGAAGGCAATGATTTCCCCGTAGAGGGGAGCATACTTGAATAGCAGAAAATAGACGGCCACCGGCACAAGCATCAAGTACAAATATTTGTCCCGAATGATATGCCTCTTTAGGCCCCTTTTAGGGACGGCCGCGGCCAAAGCAGCTTCGGCTGGCTGTGGGTGCAAGCTTTCGGAATGCCGCATGGGAATTGCTCCTTTCATGTGCTGACCATGTGTTGAATCTGCCCTAACGGTAGCACGTGGCAACGGAGCCGCGAAATCGCTACAATTTTATCCGTAAACGATTTTTGCGCTTTTTCATCTTTATTTTTTGTGGAAGTCCTTATTATTTGAGAAAAACAGCTCTTCGAAGGGGGGGATTACGTGGATTCGGACACGGCAGTGAGGTGAAGGCGAGTTTCGGCTCAAAAAAAAGAAGGGCGGGCGCCCTTCATCAAAATCGATCCTATAGCCCATTCGTCCGGCAAATGGAATCGAGCCGCATATTTCCGGTTAAATGTCGTTTCCTTAGCTATCGCTGTCGTCCGGCTGGGAGATTGCAGGCAATGTAAATCTCAGCGTCGTCCCGCCGCCCAGTACGCTGTCTATGGCGATCTTGCCGTCATGGTTGTCGATAATCTTATAGGTCACGAGCAGACCGAGCCCCGTTCCCTTGTCCTTCGTCGAATAAAAGGGCTGCCCCAGCTTGGCAAGCTGTTCTTCGGGCATACCGCTCCCATTGTCCGCTACGGTAACGAGATGCGTGTCCGGATCGCCGCGTTTCAGCTCGATCAGCAGCAGTCCCCCGTCCGGCATAGCTTCCACCGCATTTTTCATCACATTAATAAATGCTTGCTTGAGCTGTACGGCTACGCCGAGAACCCAGGCTGGAGCCGGATCGAAGCGATGTTGGATACGTACCCGCTGTGCCTTCGCCTGCGCGCCGACAGCGGCAGTGCATTCGCTCAGCAGCTCCCTGAGATTGTTGCGTCTGAGCTCTAACGCTTGCGGCTTGGATAACATTAGCAGCTCCGTGACCGTGCTTTCGATACGCGACAGCTCCGATCTCATCAAGGGCAAGTATTGCTGGTCCTGTATTCGCCCGGTAGCGAGCAATTGCATGAAGCCCTTGAGCGAAGTAAGCGGATTTCGGATCTCGTGAGCGACCCCTGCGGCCAGCTGCCCCGCTATCGACAGCTTCTCCGCGTTGACGTACAACTGCTCGTTTCGCTTCCGTTCGGAGATATCCCGGATCATGACCTGTTCCACCTGCTTGCCGTCGTAAGTGGCTCGTATCCTCACCATTTCTGTCAAAATGGGGTTGCCTCGCAGCGTCTGCCACTGCAGCTCGATTGGGCGCAAGGCATATTCCCTTCCATCCGGAGTTTGCTGCAGCCATGTCTGCATCTCGAGATGCTTGCCGCCATGCAGAAGCTTGAAGATGCAGTGTCCGACCAGCTCATCCTCGCGCTCCGCTTCGAACAACCGCAAGCCGGAAGGATTGAGATATTCCCACTTGCCTTCGACGATAATGGCGATCGTGTCCGTTGAATTCTCGACCAGCAGCTTGTAGCGCTCGTCGATCTGGGTATACTTTTTCATCCCGAGCCAGGTGGTGTAAGAGAATGTAATGATGAGCAGCACCAGAATACACAGAATGAACGCCAGCAGCATCAGGAATTGATTCAGTCTGTCCAACGTCATCACATGTCGATACTCAACCGTGAGTGCAAACATCCCTACCGCATGCATGGTTAAGCTGCCAAGGCCGGCAACGAAACTCGCGGCTGCATAACGCCATTGCGCGGGGCGGCGCATAAGCACGAACGCTGCATAACAACCCGCAAAACCTAGAAGGAACGATACGGCTACCAATGGAATATTGAATTCGAGACGATTAATAGAATGGCTGAGAATGGAGAAATAGTGCAGGCAAGCAACTCCTCCAACCATAAGAAGCGCTGAAATAACCTCCGCGAGCCGAACGGGAAGTCTGCCGGAATGATAATAGCGAAGCGACAAAAACACCAAAAACGTAGTGATGGCAAAGTTAATGGCAAGGGTCCACCGGATATCCATCATGAAATCAGAGGCGAGCAGCAGGACGACATGCATCGTCCACAGTCCGAGAGTGAAGACAAGCGCCGCGGCGATGCAGTTGGAAGCAGAAACTTGCGTTCCGCTCGGCTTGCGCCGCCATTGCATGATGAACATCATATAAGTTGCAAAGCTTATAATAAACAGGGAGAGCAGCAGAAAGGAAGGGCTCCCAAGCTGAGACAATGGATTCATTGCGCTCCTCCAGGTTACATATTGTGATACATCTCTAGAAAGTTCGACATTTTCCCGAAATATCCTTTTCTTCCGCTCGAAGTATGACGGTTTATGCCGCAATTCTTGCCTTCGGCTCTTGAAATCGCCGATTAGCAGTGCTAGATTTGGTGTACACTACTAGTTATAATGGAATGATAGTTTGAACAGGACTTAAACGGAGGAGATTGTATTGAAAATTGTAAAAGAGTTTAGAGAATTTGCGATGCGCGGCAACGTCATCGATCTCGCTGTCGGCGTGATCATCGGCGGCGCATTCGGCAAAATCGTCACGTCGCTTGTGAATGATATTATTATGCCGCCAATCGGAAGACTTCTAGGAGGCATTAACTTCAGAGACTTGAAGATTGCTTTGGTTGATGTGAGCACTTTTGATACGACTAAGGGAGAAATCCCTTATATCAAATACGGCCAATTCATCAACACGCTGCTCGACTTCCTCATCGTCGCATTCTGTATTTTCCTGCTTGTTAAAGGGATCAATACGTTGCGCCGCCTGAAAGAAAAAGAAGAACCAAAAGCCGAGGCGGCGCCTACGGAGAAGGATTGCCCGTACTGCCTGTCCAAAGTGCCGATCAAAGCTTCGCGCTGCAAGCATTGCACTTCCCAACTGGAGGAGACACCGGCGAATGCCTGAGGAACGGTTCGATATCTATGACGAGTCCATGAACCACTTAGGCACGGCTGCCCGCTCGGAGGCGCATAAGCACGGCTACTGGCACCGCACGTTCCACTGCTGGCTGCTCCGCCATGAGGACGATCGCCTTCTTGTCCGCTTCCAGCGTCGCCAGTTGACGAAGGATACGAATCCAGGTTGCTACGATACGACGGCCGCGGGACATCTGGCCGCCGGCGAGACGATGCGCGATGCCGCCCGCGAGCTCGAGGAGGAGCTGGGTGTAAAAGTGCGGTTCGAGGAGCTCATCCCGCTTATGCAGGTCCGCGAGGACGTCAGCGGTATTGCGGATGGAGAACTGTTCATCGACCGTGAAGTGAGCGATGTATTCGGATTGGTATCCAACCTTCCCCTGAGCGAGTTCAGACTGCAGCGTGAGGAAGTATACGGCATCTACGAGGCCGAGCTTGCCGATATGCTTGCGCTCTTCCGGGGCGAGCTGGAGTACGTCGAGGCAGACGGCGCCGAGCTGTCGGAAGCCGGGGACGGACTGACGCCTTGCGTGCGGAAGGTTCTGGCCAAAGAATTCGTTACCCGCGACAACAGCTATTATATCGACGCGATGCTGGGACTTCGCGATATGCAGAATCGAGCCGAGAAATAGAGAGAAAGTCTGCGAAATGATATCGTTTCCTATATCTGAACAAAGAGAGGCTGCCGTCGGCAGCCTCTCTTTGTTTCCATTATAGAGATGATAGAATCATGATTAGAAGACTCCGAAGCCACCGCCGTACCCTCCGCAGCCACAGCCTCTGTGGCAACGGTCATGCAAGCTTCTTACGCAGATATCGAAGCTCACGATAACGGAGTTGCGACGGCCGAATCCGCAAGCGATCTTAACGCAATCAAAGCCCGGTTTCTTGAAGAAGCACACAGCTCTGCAATCGCGACTTAGCAAACGGTTCACCTCATGGTGATTGCAATGGCGGATGGCCTCTACCAGCCTTCTTGCATTACGGCGATTGCGAAGCCTTCTAAACGTACGACTAAGCTGTCTGCCGGCGTCCTGAACGCCCGCCACGTCGAACTCGATTCTGTCGTGATGTCTGAAAGAACTCACCCTCATTTTTTCGGACATAGGAACCCTCCTCTCTACTACGCTTACTCTATGATATGCAGCAGAAGTAGAGACGATTGGGTAGATTCATAGAGTCATTCGCGCAATTCGAGAGGATGCAAATATAGGATGCAATATAGGCTTGACAGCGCCTCCGAAAATTCGTATTCTATTATTTGTCGATTCCATATTCGCTGATGTAGCTCAGGGGTAGAGCAACGCACTCGTAATGCGTAGGCCGGGGGTTCAATTCCCTTCATCAGCATCCTAAAAAACCAGCTATGACGCGGATTCCGGGAAACATGGAATCCGCATCATTGCTTTTCGTCATCAACAGAATTATGGCGTGAGCATGACGTAAATCATGGAAGCGAATTGGAGGCAGCTCACTTTTTTAATTAGTTTGTAGTAATTTCTTATCATATTTCTTGAATTACCAACGCTCCGATTCAATCATGCTCTTCAAGCAATCGTTCCATTGCCGGATTTAACTTGAGCAGCTTCCATAACATGGTTAATGTTTCTGCGCGAGTAGCTTCATCCTGTGGCCGTAGATTGCCCTTATATCCTTGAATAATTCCCGCTCTAGCCGCCGCCAGCATGCTGTGACGAGCGTATTCGGATACGTCGGTCCAGTCATCAAACCGTTTGGCCTCCTCCTGCGGTAACGCCGATTCGTCGACGAGTCTCATCATGATTGTAATGATTTGCTCGCGCGTAATCGTGGAATCAGGCTGGAAGCTGCCGTCTTGATACCCCTTGACGATACCGCTTTTCTCCAGCAGCGCCACTTCTCGTTCCGCCCAATGCCCATTCATGTCCGAGAATCCCGGTTCACTCTCCGCCTCAGAGCCCAATCCGAGCAATCTGACAAGCATGACCGAAAATTGCGCTCTTGATATGGCATGATCGGGCTTGAAGCTGCCATCCTCGTACCCCTTAGCGGTGCCTAACCTTGTGAACCAATCAATCAATTGTTTTCCCCAATGATTATCCGTGTCCGAAAATACAGCTTGATCTGCAATCGTTGATTGAAGTCGAGATTCTATAGATGGCAGTAGTTCCTCCCAATGAACGAGATCGCCCTTCCATATGGAAGGCGCTAACGAAGTAGTCGTTGGCGTTGGGGCAGGCGTCGGGTACGCGATTGGCACAGTCGTAGTCGTTCCTGATGACGCAGCCACCCATCCGGTGCCATTCCAAAGCAAAAGCGCCCCTATGTTCGTGTCAAAATATAGCGAACGGTACGGGATCAGCCGCTCCGCAGGTCGCTGCGCCGTTCCGCCGGAAGTACGCACAACGCCCAGCTTCTCGAAAGTTATGCGCCCCTCTGGATCCGCAGGAAAACTCCGATAGACGGCTTGATCGTCCTGGAACGTATACCATACGTAATTGTCAAGCTGAACCGCATAGTCGCCAATCGCCGATGAAGGACGATCGAAGAAGACGAAGCCGGAGGCATCGGAACGGTTCAGTCCCCCCACCTTGGCTCCGTGCAGGGCGGCGTTGGGATCGTTCAAGCCTTTGACGTGCAGTGTGCCGATTCGGAGGAATCCTGCCGTCTCTGGCTTATAGCTCTGGCCGATGTCATAAGTACCGTCCAACACCTTGACCAGACTAATGCCATTCTCCTGAATAGGCGTGTAATAAACGGTCAGACTTTCAATCGAACCGGCGCTGTGGTTCAGTGTCACATAACCGGTACCCGGGCTCCTCAGCGTCACACCTTCGATATGAACCGTGGATGCCGCCAGGCCGTAGACGCCCTCCAGCAGAATTGCCGTATTGACCAACGTATGCTCCACGTTGAGCTGCTCGATGTGGACCTCGCTTTCCTCGCCGGTCATGGCGAAGGGAATATCCACATGAGGACGGGACGACTTCAGGTAAATATTGCGAAACACGTTCCCCGTCCGAATATCCGAGCGAAAATCGATGCCGCGATAAGAGAATTGCTCAATCTCCAGTGTATCGTAAGTCACAGAGAACGACTCCGCGCCGTTCGGCGAATAGATGCCGGTGCCGACATCGGCGATCCGCACGTTGCGAATGGTCGAGCCGCGCTGCAACGACCACTGCGCCCCGGTATAGATGGCGACGCGATCGCCTTTCCCTTCATTGTCGGTAATCAACTCCGGTGCGAAATACAAGCCGATATCGGCGATGGTCGACGTCCTGCCCGCCTTCAGTATCGGTGCCTTTGCATCGGGCATTGTGCCGACGAGACCCGTAACGAACATGCCTGAGCCGATCAGGTTCTGATTCTGGAATTCAAGCGTCTCGCTCACATGATACGTCCCTGCGGGAATATAAATGCTCTTGCCGGTTGCGATCGCTTGCTTGAACGCTGCCGTATCATCGCCGCCATCGTCCGGCACGGCACCGTAGTGAACGACGTTGGCATAGCCGATTTCGTCGCCGTCCGCCGTCGGAATAACGGCTTTGCCCTTCACGACCGTAATGTCGTCGATGACAATTCCTCCTCCCTGGCGTATGCCCCACTTCAGCACCGTGTCTGGCGAAGCCGCCGTCGT
This sequence comes from Paenibacillus sp. MY03, assembly GCF_002165585.1. Taxonomy (NCBI): domain Bacteria; kingdom Bacillati; phylum Bacillota; class Bacilli; order Caryophanales; family Paenibacillaceae; genus Paenibacillus; species Paenibacillus sp. MY03. The sequence goes on from NZ_MXQD01000046.1 coordinate 8,782, forward strand.
AAAAGTCATGCGGGCCACACCGTAATCGCCGCGGTCCGCCAGCTCCGCTTCGGCCGCATTGCTCCAAATGACCTCTCCCGCCGAACCGAAATTCATCGCCGTCGATGAAGCCCCCGCCTCTGCCAGCACATAGAAATATTGGCCGGACGGCTCCGGTTCAACGATCTCGTATTTAAACATAACGGTATACTCCGTTAATGGAGCCAGCTTCAACTTGTCTGTATCCGATCGGAGATACTCGTGCCACTCCTGCTGCGCGTCCGCCCGAGCGGCCACTGAATAGCTGCCACGGATGGCTTCCGCGCCGTCAAGCAACGTACCGCTGCCCTGAGCCGCAAACGCCGTTTCCGACAGCGCCCCAGCTTCGAAGCCTTCCAGCGCTATCGATTCCTTAATGATTGGAGCTTGCGCCAGCGTGCCGGGACTGATGGCAATATCGTCGACGACGATGCCTCCTCCGCCTTGAATGCCCCAGATCATCTCATAAAGACCGTCGTTCGCGGCCGTAAACTCCATCTCGGCCATCCAGAAGCCATTCGCTTCGCGCAATATCGCCTTGTCAGCGCCGATGCCAGTTCGGTAAGGGATGCTGCCGTTGCTTTTGAAATTAAACCCGGTGGTCGTCTCACCTGTGCTGCCCTGCTGCTTCATATATAAGTAGAAGAAATTCCCTTCGGGCGCAAGCACCTTATAGTTGAACGACAGCACATAGGTTTCGCCTTGCGTCAACGCTACCTTACGGTCCAGCTTCAAATATTCCGCCCACGCTTCCGCTGCGGTGCTTGTCCCTTTGACTGCATTCAGTCCGCTAATCAATTCATCGGCGCTTGTCGTCAAGCTACCGTACGGGGATAACAACTCATATTCGTGAGCGTCCTCGAAATCCTCCTGATGCAGGGGATTTCCCTGCTGCGCTGATGCCGCAAGCCCGTCCGGCTTCAGCAGGATCATGCATGCCAGCAGCAGAGTTGCCGCCATAAAGATGGACCAGCTTTTTTTTATTGTTGCCATAATCGGCCTCCACACCTCAGTGATTCAGCATGTCCGCCCCACTCTGTCTCTTTGTTGTCATTAACCTTTGACGCTGCCGATGACCATTCCTTTGACGAAATAACGCTGCAGAAACGGATATACGATTACAATGGGCAACGTAGCAATCAATATCTGCGCCGACTTGATCGTCCGATCCGACACTATCGCCAGCTGCGAGCGGTCTAGATGCTGCAGGAATGAAATGTCGCGTTGAACGATAACGGTTTGCAAATAGCTTTGCAACGGGTAATGCTCCGGCCTATTCATCAAAATCAGGCCGTCGAACCAGCTGTTCCAGTGCCAAACCACGGCGAATAGCGTCACTGTCGCCATAGCCGGCAACGATACCGGAACGAATATACGCCACAGCACCGTCCAGTGGCCGGCTCCGTCCACGAACGCAGCTTCTTCCATCTCTTTGGGCAGTTGGCGGAAAAAATTGAGCAGCAATACGATGTTAAAAATCGGGACAGCTCCAGGCAATACTAACGCCCAGATGCTGTCCAGCAGGTTCAACTCCTTGATGATCATATACCATGGAATCAAACCTCCCGAAAAAAGCATCGTGAAAAAAAACAGCCAGGCATACATGGTGCGGGAACGAAATCCCGAAGACTCCTTGGACAGCGGATAGGCGACCAGAATCGTAATGAGCAGATTCAGTGCCCCGCCCAACAACACGCGCTGAAACGTCACCAGCATGGAGCTCCAATAATCGAACCTCGACAGCACGTATTGATAAGAGCTGAGAGTTGGTTCCACCGGCCAGAATTTAACCCAGCCTGCCGTGACTGCCGCGCTGGAGCTCAGCGAGACGGCAAGAATATGCACGAGAGGCGCGATACAAGCCAGCGCTAACGCCAGCAGAAACACCGTATTGAGGACGGTGAACAACCGCGCTCCCTTTGATGTCATTGCCATGAAGTTGCCTCCTTCCCCCTTGCGACTCTAAAATATCCGGTAATTGGCCAGCTTGTAAGCCGCATAATAGGCAACGGATATGAACAGGAACGATACAACGGATTTGAACAGACCGACGGCGGTCGCCACGCCGTATTGGGCCTGCTGCAAGCCAATTCGATAGACCAGCGTGTCGATAATATCGCCGCTTGCATACACCTGCGTACTGTACAAATTGACGATCTGATCAAAGCCGGCGTTCAGAATATTGCCCATGCTAAGCACCGACATCAGGACGATGATCATGCGCATGCCCGGCAGCGTTACGTGCCAGGTCTGCCTCCAGCGATTGGCTCCGTCGATAATCGCAGCTTCATAGAGCTGGGGATCAATGCCGCTCAAAGCCGCAATATAGACGATGGTGGCAAAGCCAAACTCCTTCCATACATCCGATAACACGATCGTAAAGGGAAACCAGTCGTTGTTCCCGAGGAAAAACACCGGCTTTAGACCAAGAGATCCAAGAAACTGGTTGACGATTCCCGATGAAGGAGACAAGATATCAATCAGGACGCCTGAGAGAATGATCCATGACAAAAAATGCGGTAAATAAATTAGCGTCTGCACGGATCGTTTGACAAACACGCTTCGAAGCTCGTTCAGCAGAAGGGCGACCGTAATCGGTACGATCAGCCCCGCCAACATCTTCATTCCGGCAATAAACACGGTGTTCCAGAGTACGCCATATATGCCCGGCATATCGAGCATATAGCGAAAGTTGTCCCAGCCGATCCATTGCTGATCGCCGAAGAAGCCTTTAGCCGGAATAAATCTCTGGAAAGCAATGTACAATCCAGCCATCGGCACATAAGAGAAGATAACGATCAGCAAGAGTCCAGGCAAAATCATCAGATGCAGCGGCAGATTTCGCCGCAATATTTTCAGACTGTACATCGTCAGTTAGCCGCCTTGCCGGCTTCGTTCACTTCTTTCGTTATTTGCTCGCCTCCAAGCTTGTGCCAATCCTCTACGAATTGGTCGAAGGCATCAATGGGCAGATCGCCAAGAATGATACGCATGAACGTTTCATTCGTCAGCTTGGACAGGGTAGCGCTTTTGTCCGTCATAGCGGATGTCGGCGCTCCGACAAACCTGTTCATCTGGAACAGCTTGTTCTCCTGGTAATGGTTCATGACACTGTATACACCGTCCGTATCATAACCCGCCGCCCAAGACCACAAGCCATCGTTGCCGCCTTTGTATTCCTGAATTTTATCCGAAATGACCTTGGCTTCACCCGTCAGCTTGGACAACGTGCCTGCTGCCGTGGCCGCCGCAATCTCCAGGTAAGCATTCAGGTTTTTGTTAGGCGGCTCCGGCGTTACAGGCGACAGCTTCCAAGTCCCTTCGGCATCCCCCGGCAAATAATAACGGTCGAACTCAGCCGTTTCGCCCCAGTTTTTTTCTATGAAGGTATTAAACATTTTGACGATAGCCTCAGGATTTTTGGAGTCCTTGCGGACGGCCCAATACTGATAAGTGCCGAGGCTGATCTCCGACAGCGCTTGCTTCTCATCGATTGACATCAGCGGATAACCTTTCCATACCGCATTGGGATCGTTGTCGCGATTCGACTGGAATGGCCAGGCGCTTAGCCATTGCTGACCGAACGAGACGCCCGCCTTGCCCGATGACGCGGACTCCGCTACCTTGCCGGCATCCTTAACGCCGAACTCCAGGTCCAGCAACCCATCTTGGTACATGCGGGACAGCTCCGTCAACGCCGTCTTGGTCTCCGGCTGCACGCTGCCGTGCGCCAGATTGCCCGCTTCGTCTTCAATCCAAATGGTAGGGTAAGCATGGTAGGCGTTAAAAAAGCCTTCCAGTCCCGCAAACCCGCCGAACAGATCCTTCTGCAGGAGCAGGCCGACCGTATCCTCTTCTCCATTGCCGTCCGGGTCATTCTTTGCGAAGGCTTCAATAACGGTCAGCAAATCTTGCATCGTCTTCGGCTCCGGAAGCTTCAGCTTCTCCAGCCAATCGGTTCGAATCCAGACAAACTGCGCGATATCAATGGATGAACGTATATTGGGAATGCCCATCAGTTGGCCATCGATCGTCGCCGCGTCAAAGGGAGCGCTTCCATCCTGCGCCAGCACGTCTTTGGTTAACGGTGCCGCATATTGCTCATACACCTCATCCAACGGCATAATAAGATCGGCCTCTTGCAGCTGTTTCAACTCTGTGGCGTCCACTTGGATGAATTCCGGCACATCGCCGCTTGCGAGCGACACATTCATTTTCTGCTTGAACTGGTCTTGACCCTTTGCAATCCATGTGTAATCGAATTCGATGCCCAACTCGTCCCTGTACAATTGCGACCAGCGATTGTTTTCGAAGGTTTCTCCTTGCAGCTTGCCAAGTACCCCTTCCGTCGCGTCATCGGTGTATCCCACCAACGAGATCGTGATTGGCGGGTCGTATTTGTCCGACGCCGTTTGCGGAGAGGCAGCATCAGGCGACGGCGCCGATGACGCTTCCGGTTCGCCGTTGTTGCTGCACGCCGAACCGATGATGGCGACGGCCATCAGCAGCGCGGTCATTTGTTTGACATTTTGTTTCATTCGCGTTCACTCCAACCTGTGATGATGTTCTAGGGCCCTGAACGTATTGTAGCATCGCAGAATGGCGGTTCGTAACGCGAAAGTCTTTACCTTTTTGACTTCTCATGACCTTCTGAGAGCAACCATTGCTCTCTGTACTCCTGTGGCGTGCGCTTTGTCATTTTTTTGAAAAACCGCGAAAAGTACGCAGGTGCCTCGATGCCAACGGCGGCGGCGATTTCGCTAACCTTGTAATTCTCCTTCAATAGTTCAATCGCACGCGCAAGGCGCAGCTCCGCCAAATAATCGGTAATGCTGACGCCGGTGCTTTCCTTAAACAAGCGGGACAGATAGGACGGATTAAAATGGACCTGGTCGGCAAGCTCGACAAGCGAGAAGCCGGCGTGAAGCGTGCTCCGCATATACTCCTTTACGAAACGGATCGTCGCCGACCCCTGAAGCTCGTATCGTTCCCCGAACAACCGGAAGATCATGGAGGCGATCTCCTCCACAAAGCGAAAGTACTCCTCCCAGCTTCCGAAACGCGAGAGCTGAGTAAGCTTATCCAAAACTTCTTCATCGCTTTGCAGCGACTCCAGCCGGTGGCGATTCATGCAGGAGAGGAGTAGCATGGATAAAGACTGGAACAATTCCAGAGTACCGCTCTCCCGTACTTCAAGCGTACGTTTGCCGACCTCATGCTCCAGTTCTTCCAGTACGAGCATGAACGACTTGGCTTCTCCCTTGTCGAGATATCCCCTCAGCAGCTCCAGCTTGCTGCGCTCGAAAACAATGCGAGTCACCAGCAGCTCGTCCGAGCGGGTAGCCTCCCGTTCCTGCAAGAGCACGCCGCTTCTGTACATTGTCGCATGCAGCAATTGCTGCCAAAGTTCCTCTCGCTTCGCTGCAACGCGATCCCATTCTGCCGGCGTTATCGCATAAATAAACGAGAACATCGCACCTAAATTGAGATTGAAATCATTCTGGATACGTTCCAATGATTCCTTTAAATAGGTCTGAACGCTGATGGGAAGCGTTACATCCCGTTCACTCTGGCATAGCCAGATGACGCAGTCGACCGTAGCCACATATTCGCACAACTCCCAGCGCTCCTTCAGCGACTGCAGTACGTAGCTGCCCAAGGCGGGTAACGTTGGCCCTTTCATCGCGGAGAGCTGCTCTCGCCCCCCGTTGTCCGCCCGTGCTGCGATAACGAGCAGCGGCAGCTCCGGATCCAGCGCGATGCCCGTTTCGGCGAAGAGCTGCCGACGGTCCTGCGGCGTCGAGCCTTCGCCTCGCAGAAGCGCCAGAATATAATCGTTGCGCAGCGCGCTCATCGCGGACTGCGCTTGCTGTTGGGCCTGTTGGAGTTCCATCCGCTGCTCCAGCTCGAGCTCCAGCGTATTGATGACCCGCTTAACAGCTCCAACGATGGCATCGTCGTCTTCCGTCTTCAAGACATACCCCGCCGCTTCGTTCTTCACCGCTTCATACGCATAATCAAAGTCGGAGTGCCCCGTCAGAAACATCACCTTGCAGGACGGCCACAGCTCCCTTATTCGGGCATGAAGCTCCAGACCGTTCATGCCCGGCATCGCGATATCGGATACAACGATATCCATCCGATTGCGATTCAGCATGGCCAGCGCCGCCGTTACCGTGCTGGCCTTGTACAGATCAAGCTCGCACCCATCCAGCTCCTGCAGCAACTCGTATACCCAGTCCACTACATGCAATTCATCGTCCACGATCAATACTCTATACATGTCGCTAACCCTCCTTGGCCAATGCTATTTGTACGACAAAGTCGCCCGGATCCGCTTTCAGAATGCGCAACCCGCTGCCCTCGCCGCAATAAATGCGTATCCGCCTGTGAATATTAATAAGCGCAGTAATTTCATAGTCCTCCCCGCCCTCGTCGGACAATTGCCGACGAACGGTCTCCAGTTGTTCTCCGTCCATGCCGCACCCATTGTCCCGCACCTCGATCCGCCAGTATTGCTCGTCCTCGCGGAAGCGCACCTCAACCACGCCGCCTGTTTCCGTCTGGCTCAGGCCGTGCTCGATCGCATTTTCGATTAACGGCTGCAAAATCAGTCTCGGAACATAAATATGGTTGATCGCCTGAGGCGACGACTCCATATGCAGACTCATGCGGTTGCCGAGACGCATGCCCTGCAGCTCCATGTAGACGGACGCGTGTTCCGCTTCCCGAATCAACAAGATGTCGTCCGTCGTATTCCGGGTGATATATTGAAAATATTGACCCAGATTTTTCGAAAACGAAAGGGCGTTGTCCTGATCCTCCAGCTTGATCATCCGATGCAGCATAAAAAAACTGTTGTACAGAAAGTGGGGATTGATCTGCGCCTGTAATTGCTTCAGCTCCGCGCGCTGAACCAATATTTTTTGACGATACACTTGGTCAATCAAGGAATGCAAATGCTGTACCGTATCGTTGAAATGCTCATATAGGTAATTAAAGTCGTCTTTGGGGCGACGATAGATCCGCACCTGCAAATCTCCTTCGCGCAATCGCCGGAACGCTCGCAGCAATGTGATCAACGGCTTATGTATAAGCTTGTACAAAATCCAGGAGAACAAGACAACGAGCAGCGTTGCGGTCAAAGAGAAAAACCAAAACCATTTGCGATAAGTATCGAATTGCCCCATAAAGAGAGAACTGTCCACGTAACGCACCAGACCAAGCTCTAATTCGGACGAACTTGCATACACAACGAATAACTCTTTTTTCTCCGTCTGGATAAAAGCTCTGCCTCCCTCATTTGCAGGCATCCACCGCTCACCATAGCTTTCGCCGCCGCTCGATGCAACGATGGCATTATCGACGGTTCTTCGCAACAATATCTCTTCGCCTGAATCATAGCGGGTCAGGTAATCCAGTGAATCCGCCAGCGCGGAAGCCGACAGCCGCGTTTCAATGACAAATTGCGCAGGGCGATTCGCATTGTTAGGGGACGATACGCGCAACAGCAGATCGCCGCCATCCTCCTGCACCGGCGCACGTGTAAAACGGTGGGGATGGTTCAAGTAAGATTGAACGGCTTCAGCGGCGAGCTCGCCATAACCGTTCTCGGCCGAAACCTGAATACGAGTGCCCGGAATATACACGGTGACGTCGGAAATCCACTCGTTGCTGCTTCGAATCGTAATCATTCTTTGCTGCAACTGAGTAATTGCCCTCTGCTTGTCAAAAGGCCTCATTACCGGCGAGATGGTTGCCAAATAGTTCAGATTGAAGTCGTTTAGGGCATCCAGCATCAGAATTTTAATTTGCTCTACATCTGCCTCCATCGTATCCAGATAATAATTCATTTGGGCATCGACGGATTGGTATACCTGCTCTTCCACCGCATCTGCCCCCCAATAATAGATGTTCAGGCCAATGACGTAAATCGGGGTCAGGATTAAGATAAACAACAGGAGAAACTTCAGATAAATTGAATTTTTCCAAGGCAGGAGATATTTCGTGAACAAGGCCATCCCTCTTCTGAACGATCGATTTTAATTTGATTTATAGAATAGCTTATTTCGGCGAATCGGTAAAACAATTACTTCGCTCGGAAGTGGCTGCTCCGGATGCTTGGCGTTCAGCAGCTGCAGCTGAGCCGATGAGCGAACACTAAGCAAGGAAGTGAGCAGTGTGTTGACAAATACCGACTTGCCGGATCCTGTCGCCCCGCATACCAACATCATATAAAACCACATGCAGTTTGTCCGAATAAACACATGTCTCGTTGCGATATCCCAATGCTAAAGTTAGAGGTGAACGACGAATCTTAGGAGGGACATTCAACATGAGAAGTTTGATTTATCGCCGGAAGCTGCTGGCGGCGCTGGCCTGTTTGGTCGCGCTTATGAGCCTGCCTTTGGCTATCAAGCCGGGGATCGCGGAAGCGTCGACCCTGCTGCTGCAAGACCATTTCGACGATGGGCCGTCTGCGGCATGGACCGTCGAGAGCGGACAATGGAGCGTCGAAGAAGGGGCAGCTCCCGTATTGTTTTCGGATGACTTCGAAAATGGAAACGCTGCCAAATGGAGCCTGAACGGCGGCAGTTGGTCACCCGTAACGGACGGCGCCGCCACCGCTTATCGGCAAAGCGCCGGAGGCGCGTCCGAGTTGGCGGCAGGCGACGCGGCCTGGACCGACTACGCCTACGAGGCGGATATCAAGCTGCTGAACGGAGCAGGCGCGATGATGGATTTCCGCTACCAGGACAGCCAGCACTTCTACTACCTGTACATGAGCGAATCTTACATTCGCATAATGAAGCAGAACGGCGACGTTCAGAGCTGGATATCGGCCTATGAAGGCCCCTCGCTGCAAACGTCCGCTTACGTGCGGATCAAGGTGGAAGCGATCGGGAACACCTTCCGCGTGTATCGCAACGACGAGTTGGTGCTGACCGCAAGCGACGGCGATTCCCCCTATCTATCGGGCCGAATCGCGCTCGCGACCTGGGATACTTCCGTCGAAGTCGATAACGTTCGCGTGACCGGGACGGGCATCAACCACGTGTATGCCCAGACGGAAATGACCGGCGGAACCGTCTATGCCGGAGAAGCTTCCTGGAGCCATTACGAGCTGAAGGCGCGTATTGCGCTCGATGAAGCCGGACAAGACGGCTCGGTCGGCATTCTTCTGCGGCGGCAAATTTCGGGGGACGGCTACTGGATGAGATACAGCTCAGGCGATGGCGCGGCGCAGATCGTCAAGCGTAGCGGAGACTCGGATACCGTGTTGGCAGAGACGCCGTTCTTCATGGAGCCCGGTCGTTCTTATGACTGGCATGGCGTGGCCGCCGGCGATAAGCTGGCGCTGCACATTGACGGCTCCAAGCTTCTGGAGACCTCGGACTCTGCATTCGCGGCCGGCGGGGTTGCCCTGATGACGCTGCAGGCGACGGCAGGCTACGACAACGTCACGGCAAGCCGCGTAACCGTGCCGGTGGATTCGGAAGGCAATACCGTCTATTATGTCAGCTCGAGTCTGGGGGACGACGATAACGACGGTCTGACCGAAGGTACCGCATGGCGGACGCTGAACAAAATCAATAACGGCACCTTCCGCGCTGGCGACCGGATTCTGCTCAAAGCAGGCGACGGCTGGAACGAGCCGCTCGTGCTGCGCGGCTCCGGCGAGCCGGGCAACCCCATTGCCATAGGCGCTTACGGCGACGGGGACAAGCCCGTTGTCAGTTGGAACGCCCCGAACGGCGGCAGCGTCGTTACGGGCTACAACCTGAGCCACTGGGTCATCGAAGGGCTGTCCGTTCATATTATCGCGTCGTCGGGCCAATCCTGGGACCGCATTACGGTCGGCATACAGCTGCATTACGATAACTCCGCCCTCCATCGGGACGTCAGGATCGAAAACAACGACGTATATAGCGACACCTACGACAGCAACACGAACGGCATCATGATCTCCGCGATGGTTCCCGGGACGGACGGCAAGGAAGTGGCGCGCGACCTTACGATCGCGAACAATACCGTCCACGACGTAGCTTGGTACGGCATCACGACGACAGGTTGGGATGTCGAAAGGAACGAGGAGCTTCGCTCGCAGCTTCTGTACGGCAACGTCAACGTCGTCGGCAACCATGTTTACCGAACGGCAAGCCAAGGAATCGTCGTCCAGAATGCCCACGATTCGGCGATCGAGCGGAATGTCGTGCATGACGGAGGACTCGGCACGGACACCTGGGGACCGGGCGGTCTATGGTTCATCGCCTCCCGCGATTCCGTCATCCGCTTCAACGAGGTCTACAACATGAAGGACGCCTCGTCCGGCTACGACGGTGCCGGCATCAACGTGGACTGGTATTGCGACAATATTACGGTTCAATACAACTATTCGCACGGCAACAAAGGCAACGGAATGACCACGATGAGCAACAACGGCGCCAAAATCATCCAAAACCGCGTAGAGGGCAACCAGGCGCTGCAGTCTAACGGTAGAGGGCAAATCGCGCTGGGCAACTTCACCGGCAGGCCGGATCTGTCGACCGGACTTCACAACGTCGTGGTCGCCGGCAATATGATTATCGTCGATGTGGACGGCACCGGCGCGGTCAACACCGCCTCCAATCCCCATGGCACATGGACGGGCAACGAAATACGGGACAACAACATCGTCATTCGGCCGAATCTGGCAAGTGCAGACGTATTCAGCATCGGACCGAATACGATCGTCAGCGCGATCGATGGCAACCGCATTTACAGCCCGCAAGCGTCCTTCCGCTCGATCCTGAACGGGAACGCCTACGATACGCTTGCCGCCTGGCAGGAAGCGACGGGGTACGACCTTAGCTCTAGCGTCCGTCCGCTGGACGAAACCGCGCCTGCGGCAACGGGCAATCTTGTCGCCGCGTTCGACCGCTATGTGCAGCTAAGCTGGACGGCACCGGAAGAGCAAAGCCCAGGCATCTCGCATTACAATATTTATCGCGACACGCAGCCCGACTTCGAACCGGCCTACGCCAACATGGTCGGCGAATCGTATACTTCGTCTTTCGAGGATCGGGAAAACCTGCAGCCGAACACGACCTACTACTATAAGGTGAATGCCGAAGGCAGCAATGGTTATTTCGGCGAAGCTTCCGCGGTTGCGAGCGTCACGACGGGCGACGTCATTCCCCCGGTCGTCAAGCCGTCGCGGGTCGGCTTCCTTGCGCCGCGGGACGGCGATTACATCACGACCGCCTCTATGGCGACAAGACCGTATTTGTCCGGCATCGACGATATCCGCAAGGTGGAGCTCTACGTTGACGGACGCTTGACGCAGGAGTTGCAGGCTTCCCCGTTCGCGGCGACGCTGGACGGCTTGGGCAATGGAGAACATGCGCTTCAATACCGCGTGTACGATGCCTCGGGCCTCGTGCACGAGTCCGAGACGATTATGATCGAGAAGCAGACTCGGGCGCTCAGAAGCCTTTATGCCGAGGCCTCGCCGCTTATCGACGGAGATCTAAGCGAATGGGATGCAGCCACCCCAGGCTTCACGATGGACAAGCAAGATCAAGTCAGAGAGATCGAAGCGGGCTTCGTCAACCGCTGGTCCGCCGATGTCTTGACGGCGAAAGGTTCCACACGTTGGGACGAAAACAAGCTGTACATGGCTGTCGAAGTTCGGGAAAACAAACACCATCTGCCCATCTCAAGCGCGGCCGATTTGTGGAAGGGCTCCAGCATACAGATCGCCGTCGATCCCCAGCGCGGCAGCAAACCCGGCGCCAAAGGCTATACGGAGCTCGCCTTCGGCTTGACCGACGGAGGCAGCGCGCTGGCATACCGTTACCATGCCGTAGCTGGCAAGACAAGCGGTCCTTTCACCGCCGGAGAGCTTGCGGTCGTCCGGGACGAGACTGCCGGCGTAACCCGCTACGAAATCGCGATTCCGTGGCAGGAGCTGCTGCCGGAAGGCGTTATGGCAGAAGCAGGTTCCGAACTGGGAATCTCGATATTGGCCAACTACAGCGACGGAACCGTCGTCAATCCCGGCAGCTCCGACGCTCGCAACGGCTGGATCGAATACAACAGCGGCATCGGCGCGGGCAAGTCGCCGGAGTTGTTCGGCTACCTGCTGCCGATGCGCAACGCCTTCGCCGCTCCGGTCGCAACCGGAAGCTCGGCGGGAGACGGCACCTTGTCCGTCCAATGGTCAGCCGTGGACGGCGCATCCGGATATGCGGTACGTTACGGCACTACAAGCGGAACGTACACGACAACCGTAGATGCAGGCGGAGCGACCAGCTTGAGGCTCGCCGGCCTTTCGCTGCCGCAAACCTATTATGTTAGCGTGCTGGCCTACAATGGCTATGGCGAAAGCATCGCTTCGAACGAGCTGCGTCTGGCAGCCGCCGTTTCCGGAGGCTCCGGTACCGATGGCGGGATCGGTGGAGGCAATGCGGGCGATAACGATGGCGACGGCACCGGACATGGCGCAGACGGCAAAAACGTCGTTTCCGTAGCTTTGGCGGAACTGGATGCCGACAATCCGCTCAAGTTGAAGCTGGAGCGGGCTTCCTTATCCATCCAACCTTCCTTGCTGCGCGAGCTGTTGCGACTGGCGGGGAGCACCGACGGAACGAGGCTGGAGGTCTCTGTCGTTCCGCTGGAGAATCAACCGAATATATTCGTGCCGGCAGCCCAAGACCATGCCAAGCTTAAAGCGGCCGGCCCACTCTTGCGGATCGACATCGTTGTGTTCAAGTCTGACGGCGAACGCGTGGAGGCGAAGCCTGCTCGCGGAGACGCGATCTTGAGCCTGCCATTCGATGAAAGCCTGTCCGTTGACGAGGATTTATTAGGACTATACGCTTATGATCCGGACAGCGGAAAATGGTTGTATGCCGGAGGGAACGTCGATGCTGCCGACGGATCCATAACCGGGGCCATTTCGGACAATGGCGTTTACGCCGTTCTGGAATATCGTAAAACGTTCAACGACGTTCAAGCCGCTCACTGGGCTATAAAGGCGGTAACGACGTTGGCCGCCAAACATATTGTATTCGGCATTAACGATACCGATTTCAAGCCCGGCGGCCAGACGACCCGCGCCGAATTTACAGCCCTGCTCGTGCGGGCCCTCCAGCTGCCCGTAGTCCGGTCCACCGCGTTCGCGGACGTGGCGCAGGACGCGTGGTACGCGGAGGCGGTCGGCGCCGCGGTCGAAGCCGGCATCGTCGCCGGGCGCGGCGAACAGCGTTTCGCGCCGAACGAGCCGATCAGTCGTGCCGAGATGGCCGCAATGATCGTGCGGGCGATCGGCCTGCCGACAGGCGGTACGGCAGACGCCGAAGTTGCCGGCTATGCCGATGCCAACGACATTCCTTCCTGGGCGAGGCCGTACGTAACCGCCGCGAGTGAAGCTTCGCTGATGCAAGGACGTGCCGGCGGGATATTCGCGCCGCTAGCCAACGCCACGCGAGCCGAGGCCGCGCAACTCGTCTACAATCTGCTCCGCGTCTTCAATCCATAAAACGAACGAGAAATGGACATCCCTTCAGGGATGTCCATTTCTCGTGGGTATGAACGGCTACTCCTGGTTACGCCAATCCGCAAGCTTTGAGCCAGTTCAGCGCGATCAGCCAGTTGCCGGTTGAATTCATGTGCACCTGATCAAGAGTCAGAACTTTGCCATGCTGCTTCCGCAAATAGTCGTCGAATTGCCGGTTTTGCGGCACCAGTACGGCATTGAAGCGCTCTGCCGTTTCACGGATGACCGCATTGTAAGGCTTCAGCCGTTCGTTTTTCCCGTCATGTGGATTCTCGGATATAATCGTGGTCTCCATCAGGATCAAGGACGCCCCGGTCTTCCCCTTCGTCTCCGTCAGCAGCTCCTCGTAGGCGCGCCGATATTCCTCGATGGATACTTCCTTCCATTCGTCGTTGATGCCAATCGACACGGTCAGCCAATTCGGCCGCAGCGCGATAACATCCTCTTGCCAACGCGCCTTCAGATCCATAATCGTCTCGCCGCTGACGCCCCGATTATGGCATTGGAGCGTCAAATCCGGATGCCGCACGTACAAATAATCCCGAATCATGCGGACGTAACCGCCGCCCAGCCCTTCGGGGTCGCTTTCCCTTCCGCAATCGGTAATGCTATCTCCAATAAACAACAACTTTTGGTCTTGTCCCAGCTCCATGTCTGTTGCGCTCCCCTACGTTCGCTTATTGTTTTTCTGTCGCTTGAATCGACACCCGCGACTACAGGAAAAAATCCGGACAAACCTTGTGTCCGGATTTTTCCTCGCCCGCTTAGCGTCCTTCCGCTTCCGCTTGCTTATTCGTTTCTTCGATGACTTTGTCGCCGCCTTTGGACAACCAGGCTTCCTTGAAGCCGTCGAATTTGGCGGAGACATCGCCCGTTTCCACGATCAAGTTGACAATCGATTCGTTCACGAAATCATTAAGTTGATTGGAGAGGCTGGGATCCAGCGTCTCTTCGCTGATATTCAGGTAAGCGAGCGGATTCGGGACGGCATAATCGCCTGTCGATCGAGACAATGCAATGATGTCTTCCTTGTTCGGCGTGCTGTCCGGCAAGAAGTCGGTGTTCCAGGATACAAGCGCCTTCAGCGAAAACGCTTTATCCTTGGAGCGCTCTTCATCCGACATCAACGGAGCAATCGAGTCGCCATCCTTCTTGTAATGGACGCCTTCAACGCCGTTCAGCATCAGATCTTGTCCCTCGTCCGACAGCAGATAGTCCAGCAGTTCCAGCGCTTTCTTCTGCTTCTCTTCGGAGATGCCGGAGTTGATCGACGTCACGCACCAGAAATTGTTGAAGCCATCCATGCGCTGCTGGCCCGTTGTCCCTTTCAACGTACCGACCCAGGTGAATACGGATTTGGGATCCCGATCGGGGTAAGCTTGCTCGAATTTACCGTAAATGTCGTTATACAGCGTAGCGTTGGCGTTATGAACAATCATGCCGACCTTGCCGGTGACGAACTTCTCGATTTTTTTGTCGTCTGTATTCAGCATAAATTCGGGATCTAACGTTTTGTCCGCATACATGGCGTTCAAAAATTCGATAGCCTGTTTCGTCTCGTCGGAGATGACCTCCGGCATCCACTTGCCGTCCTTCAACTCCCAACGATCCGTGCTTGTGTCGAAGGCGTTGAAAATCGGATATTGCCACCAAACGCCACCGGAGCTGGATGTGTACCCGTACGTATCCTTTTTGCCGTTTTCGTCGGGATCGCCATTCGCGAACGCGTCCGCGACTTGCTTGAATTCATCAATCGTTTGAGGCACCTGCAGCCCCAGCTTATCGAGCCAATCCTTGCGGATCAGGATGTTATGGCCGCTGACCGCCGTTTTGTCGCTGCCCGCTTCGTTGTAGACCGGCAGAGAGTAGTGAATGCCTCCGGTCGTTTTGGCCAATGCTTCAAAGTTATCGAGCGACTTCTGAATATTGGGATATTGATCTCCGTAGTCGGAGATTGGCAGCAGCATGCCCTCTTTGATCCATTGACGGTATTGCACCGGACGGTCAATTCCGTAAGAGATGAACACATCCGGCATCTCGCCGGACGCGATCATGACATTCAGCTTCTCCTCCCAGTCGTTCCATGAGGCCGTAATCGGCTTGAGCTTGATATTCAGCTTCTCTTGCAGCTTCTGATAGATGATCGAATCCGGAGCGTCGGCTCCTTCAAACATCCAGCTGAATACGGACAGCTCCACCGGAGCTGTCTGCTGCTCCGATCCGTTTCCTTTGCCTCCATCCGTCTGCGATGTATTCGCCGACGGCGTCGCGACGCCGTTGTTATTGCCGGCGCAGCCAGCCAGTAGACTGGTCGATGTCAATACGGCCAACACCGGAATCATCCATTTTCTTCCGCTTTTTTTGTTTGTGCTCAACATGCTTGTCCAACTCCCCGTTAATTAGTAGAATAGCAAGCCCCCGCATAAGGTTCAACCTGCAAAAGAAGGTTCAACTTTTGATCGAACCGATCATCACCCCTTTCACGAAATGCTTCTGAATGAACGGGTACACGATAATGATCGGCACGACGGAGACGATGACGACGGCGTTCTTGATTGTATCGCCCAGCATAAACTCCTGGCTGACGTAGCTGCCGCCGCGGGTCAGCTCCATGTTGTTGTTGATCAGAATATCCCGCAGCACCATCGCGAGCGGCCATAGATCCTTGTCGTTCAGGAACAGCATCGGCGTATACCAGTTGTTCCATTGTCCCACCGCTATGAACAATCCGATTGTCGTCAGGGCGGGTACCGACAGCGGCAGAATAATCCGGAAAAAAATCGTCATATAACCCGCGCCGTCGATTTTCGCCGATTCCTCCAGCTCCAAAGGAATGTTCTGGAAAAACGTTTTGAGCACGATCATGTTGTACGTGCTGATCGCCGCCGGAATGATCATGACCGCGAGACTATTGACCATCCCCAGACTTTTGATGAGGAGATAATAGGGTATCAATCCTCCGCCAAAAAACATCGTAAAAATAATATACATAAAGATAAACGTTCTGCCCGGCAAATCCTGCTTGATTAGCGGATAGGCCGTGATCGCCGTAATGAACAGCTGATACAGCATCCCGGCCGCCGTGACGAACACCGATACAAGCAAGGCGCCGACCAACGTATCTTTGGAGAACACGTAATGGTACGCTTCGAAGGTCGGCCGCTGCGGGAATAGATAGATAACGGAGCGGATGGATTCTTCGTAGGGCATGATGGAGCCGATAAGCACATGCCAGAAGGGATACAGCGTCACGGCCGCCAGGAGCAGCATAAATAGAATGTTTAGGGTATCGAATATCGTGCCGGAAATGCTTTTGGATCTAACCACGGACCGTTGTCCTCCTTTCTAATAAATGCCTTGTCCTCCGATTCGTTTCGCCGTCCAGTTGACGATTACGAGCAAGACGAAATTAATCAGGTTAAGGAATAGTCCGATTGCCGTCGCCACGCTATATTCGCCTTGCGTCAGGCCGATACGGTAGACGTAGGTATCGATGACGTCGCCGCTCTCGTACACCATCGTGTTGTAGAGATTGAATACCTGATCGAACCCCCCGTTCATCATGCTGCCGAAATTCAGGATGAGCAGTATGGATATAATCGGGAGCAGACTCGGAAGCGTGATATGCAAAATTTGCTTGAAACGGTTCGCGCCGTCGACCGTCGCCGCCTCGTACAGATCGGGATTAACGCCTGCCAGCGCGGCCAGATAGATGATCGTACCCCATCCGACCTCCTTCCAGATGCCGGAGAGGACGAGCAGCGGACGAAACATGCCGTTGCTGGTCAGAAAGTTGACGGGATCGCCGCCCAAAGCGATAATCGCTTTGTTGACCAATCCTTCGTTCGATAGCAAGGTGAAAATAATGCCCGCGATCGTCACCCACGAAATGAAATGAGGCAAATAAACAATCGTCTGAATCGATCGCTTGAACAGCCTGTTCCGCACCTCGTTCAGAAGAATCGCCAGTATGATCGGAGCCGGAAAACCGAAGACGAGGCGAAGCAGATTGATTTCGATCGTATTGCGAAATACTTGCCAAAACTTGTCGGTGCGGAACAGCTTCTCGAAATGCTCAAAGCCGACCCACGGGCTGCCAAGAATGCCTTTGGTCACCCAGAAGTCCTTAAACGCGATGGAAGCGCCATAGATCGGGATATAGTGGAAAATAAACAGAAACGCGAGTGACGGCAGCACCATGACGTACAACATTTTGTATTTGAGAATTCGGCGCCATACATCGTTTGGCGCCTTTAGCGGCTGGGCAGTCTTCGAATTGGCCATTTTCGCTTGTATCTCCTTCACCCCATTTCCGTAAATCCGTAATTGCCGCGAATCGTCACTCCGTCCGCCCAATCGGCATCGACCCATATGCGGCTATCCGCAGCTGGCGAGACGGAGATACGGCGATTATGCTCGATGACGACCTCGCGGCAGTGGCTCGCCATGATCGTCCCCTGATACAAGCTGCGGTTCGGCACGCAGTTGGCATCGCCATCCCGATCACTTTTGGGCGGACCCGCGTTAGGGTTGAGCAAGGCATTGCCGCGAATAGCCACCCGCTCGCACGAGGAGACGAAAACCGCTTGCTGAGGGCAATCCACAATGGTATTATGCTCGATCGCGATGTCGCGGAAGATAGGGTAACGGGTTCTGCCTTGCTCCAGATAGACGCCCATGTAGATGACGGCCATGCTCCAATGGTTGACGTCGCAGCTCTCGATCCGGTTGTTCCGTATCCTGAGATTATCGACGCCGAAACCTTCCGCCCAGCGCGCCTCCGCCCCGCATTCGATCTGGATGGCGGGCCCCTGGTTGCGATAGAAGTAATTATGCTCTACCAACCCGTTGGAAGCATGCAGCAATGCTCCCCTAGCCCGGTTATGGTGGAAAAAATTGTGCCGCACGACATAATGCCCCGAATTGTAGCGGCGATTGAATAAAATCGACTTCGCCGACAAGTCGCTCGGCAGGACTTCTCCGAACGTCAGCACGCAGCGCTGTCCGCGCTCATCCCAATCCGCATCGGCAACCGTAGCGGTGACGCCCGTTGGCGATAGATCGGGATGCCGGAACTCCACCGGATCGCCCGGCGCGAAGGGATTGCGCCATGGAAATACGTTACCGATCGCGATGCTCCTGGAGTCCAATCGCTCGAAGTTCTGAACGGAATTATCGTGAATATTAAGGCAATCGTCCCCGTTCCCGCTGAAATCGCAATATTCCATAAGGAACGAGCCGAGCGAGTTGCTGATATGGCAGCCGTCCGCCGTCGCCGAGATGCAGCGTGTCGTGCCGGGCCGCTTCAGGAGGCGGCAACGCGCAAGACCCCAATGATGCTGACCGCCGGTCGCTACGAAGGCGTGACCCGGCGCGCCGTATACCGTCACTTCCTCCAGCTTCAGATGCTCGTTCTCGTGCAGCTCGAATGCGGGGGCGTCATACACGTAATGCCGCACGATGTAGGCCTGACCACGATTCAGGAAGCGGAAGTCCACCGGATCCGGCAGCGCGATGCGCATGATGTTGCCGCGTACCTCCAGCACTTCGCCCAGCACATTCCCGCCGAACTCGCGCCCCCATTCGCAGCCCGGGGTCAGCGTTCGAGGATTCATCGGATTCAGCGTGCGGATGTCCAGCCCCGCTGGAACCGACTCGTATTCGGGGAACGCCAACTCGAACCACGACTTGTCTTCGGACACTCGCTCCACGACGCCGATGCTGGCCAGCGGGCTGAGATCCCAGTCCCAGTCCACCGTCAAGTTGCGAAACTCCATTCGCCGGCAATGCCGGATCGCGATAAACGCTTCAGCCGACCGAAATACGAATTCCGCGCCGCCCCCGTCGAACCGGAAGTCGCTTAATTCCTCGAATACCGGGTGCTGTCCGGCGCCGAACCGGTAGACGCCCGGTTGCACGAGCAACTCGCCGATACCTTCATTCTTGCAATGCTGTATAGCCCTCCGCATCGCGGCGCCGTTGCAATCGCTGTCCGCGCGTACTCCGAATTCCTCCGCACGGGCTTTTCGGCCCGATTCTCCCAAGGGCTTCATGATCGTAATCTCCATAGTTTCCTCCTGTGCGTTTGCGTTGCTTTAGTGGATTAGGGTGTGTATTAAGCTGTTCTATTTGTTTTTATTGTGCCATAGCCCTCGTCGGCATCCCATGTGCTCATAGTGGAAGATCGCTTGTTGTTTGTTACGACAATGCATGACAGGAGCCGTATGCAAAAAAACAACCCCGCTTCTCCGCACAGAGAAGCGAGGTTGTTCCATACTTTATGACAAGGGGGTTAATTTTTTTCCATGTAGCCTTCTTTGATTTCTTTTCGTCGTTTCTTGTGTTGCTTGCAATCGTACGGCGATTGGCCAAGATGCTTCTTGAACAGCTTGCTGAAATGAGCGTAATCGTCGTAGCCCACCATGCGCGCCACTTCGTACAACGAAATATCCTGCTCCAGCAGCGCTTGTGCCGCTTCAAGACGGCGGCGGATCAAATAATGGATAAAGCTTTGCCCCTTCTCTTGCTTGAACAGATGGCTCAAATAATTCGGGCTGATGTAATGCTTGCGGGCAAGCTCTTTCAGCGAAATCCGATGCGCGTACATCAGGTCGACCTCGCGCGCGACATCCTCCACGATGAGCTGGGCATTCGGCTCGCCGTTCTGACGCTGTCGGCGATCTTCCAGCTGCTCCGCCATTTCCTCCAGCAGCTCCTGCGGATTGCCGCAGTGCAGCAGCATGTCCTGCGTGTAAGCCGAATCCGTCAGCTCCGGCTGCAGACGGGAAGTCAGGTGGTCTATCGCCGCCATGAACGAATTGTACAGCTCCGCAAGACCGCTCAGATGAATGCGTCCGGCTTTGATGCCTTCATGCACGTCGATCAGAATCGCCTTCAACTGCTCCGGCTTGGCCGCTTTGGCGATCCGTTCCCTGATTCCCGTCACAGCCCCGTTTACGTCGGACTTATAGCGATGCACGCCCTTTCGGCCTGCCAGTATCGAAGTGTCTGCCATCATCGCGGCTTGATGATAGACGTTGCCGGAACGGCTGGACGTATCGCAGACGGCGCTGAGCCCTACATCCCAACGTTTCGCCTTGACCAGTCGCCTTATCGCCCTGTACAGCCTAACGGCCGAATCCGCTTCCAACTGCACGGCGAGCTCCATCATGTAGCACCACTTGGATGAACTGACTCGGCTTCGGTAGAAGGAGATGCCCTCTCCCTCTAGCAGCTCGTCCAGCGGAGCAAGTCCCTCCAACCCGAGCGGTCCGTACGCCTTCACGCAAGCGAACATGACGCGCGACTGCGGCGCGAAGGCCGGTCTGAAGTCAACCAGCCCTTCCAGCAGGCGAACGATCGGCAGATCCTTCCCGATCCCTTCCAGGAACAACATCGCCTGCTCGGCTACCTGTCGTCCGCTGCGTTCCCGCTCCCGCTCCGCCAGACGTCGCTTGCATCTATCCAGCGTGTCCAGCAGTTCCGCTTCGTTGACTGGCTTCAGCAGGTAGCTGAAGCAGCCCTGCTCCAGCGCCTGCTTGGCGTAAGCGAATTCGCCGTAAGCGCTCATGAACACCACCAGCGTATCCGGCGAAGCGCGATTCGCGAAGCGAAGCAGATCCAGGCCGCTTTTGCCCGGCATGCGAATGTCGCTGACCAACACGTCGATGCGTTGGCGCCTTAATATGCTCTCGGCGGCCACCGCGTCGTTCGCTTTGCCTGCCAGCCGGAAGCCTGCCTCTTCCCAGTCGATAATTTGCTCCATATCCTTCAGAATCCAATGCTCGTCGTCTACCAACAGCAAGTTATGCATGATTGTGGTCCTCCCCGTTGCGATGCGGTATGGTGATGGTTACGACCGTGCCCCGCCCTTCCCAGCTCTTGATGGATAGTCCGTATGGTTCGCCGTAATAAATGCGTACCCGACTGTGAATATTCTCCAATCCAATGCCTTGTCCGAGATGCTCCCTCTCCGGCGGCTCATCGATAAGGCCAGCCAGATGCTCGCGCACCCGCCTCAGCTTCTCTTCGCTCATGCCCATGCCGTTGTCCATGACCATGATGCGCAGATCGCCGCCCTCCGTCTTGCCGGCCTGCACGCGGATCAGCCAGCGCCCGCTTTTCCCTTCCAGGCCGTGGAACAACGCATTTTCTACAAGCGGCTGAAGGATCAACTTGACGATGGCATGTCCCTTGAGCCCCGGCTCCATCTCCGTCCGGAATTGGAGCCGCTTCCCGAAGCGAATGCGTTGAATCGCGATGTACGTATCCAGATGCTCCAGCTCCTTGAACAGCAGGACGTAATCCTCGGTGCGCGTGATGTAGCGAAAATAGGACACCAGATGATCGATCGCCGAAGCAACCTCCTTCTTGGCTCCGGACATCGACATCCCCCGAATGGAATGCAGCACATTGTACAGGAAATGCGAATTGATCTGGCTCTGCAGCCCGCTCAGACGGAAAAGCTGCTTCTCCATTTCCGTATCGTGCAGTTGCTTCTGGGACAGCAGCAGATGGTCCGTCAGCCGCTTGATCTGGTCAAGCATATTGTTGTAATGATCTTGAATGACGGTAATTTCGTTGCGATACCCGAACCTCAGCACGGCGTCGAAGTTGCCGCTGGCCGCCCGGTCGAACGCATCGGCCATCTTCGTGATGGGATGGGTAAGCCGAATATTGAAGGAAACCACGACCAAGACGACGACCGCGATCAGAATGACAACGACGCCAACAAGCGTATATTGGATGAATGTCGCCTTCTCCAGCAGCTTGTCCTTGTTGATTAGCGCGACGAAGGTCCAGTCCAGTCCGTCAAACGGAATGATCTGGTACAGGTAGTCTACATCGTCCAAACGGACAGGCCTTACTTCTTTGGTCGGCTGCTCCCTCAGCAGCGGGGCGAGCTCGGCAATGCCTGTTTTGCCGGAAGTGGCTCCTACAATCTCGCCATGTCCATTCACGATAAAAAGGCTGGCCTTGTTGTCCATATTCGCCGTCTGCAAGGCATGCCTGATCCATTCGATATCCAGCAGCATCACTCCGATATACAGCTGATCCAGATACCGCGTCTGCTGAATAGACTTAATCTGTCGGAATGCAAGCATGCCCGGTCTCCCGTCCTGCATCTCGAAGAGCGGCGAATATTGAATCCTCGTCGTTACCGCCCCTTCCAGCTGCTTATTGCGAATATGCGTCATCATGGCAGCCGTGATAATGCCCCCTTCCGATACCGTGCGGAATGTATCCGCGTTCACCATTGCCAACGACTTGATTGTCGACTCCAGCGACATGTAGCTGTTCAGATTGCGCAGCAGCGTGTCCGATTCCTGCCAGCTCCGATTGGCGATCATGATTTGCTGCACGTTCCGGTTGTAGAAGATCGATCTGGACAGCTGGTCCATTCGTCCGAAATATTCGTCAAGACGGTCGTTTGTCTGATTGACGATCTGTCCGATGCTGTCGAGCGCGTTTTGCTTCATCATATGTACATATGACAAATAGCCCATTGTCCCTAACAGGAGAATGGGCAAGACCGCAAGGCAAATATTCGTGATGATCATCCGATAGCTCAATGGGTACTTTTTCGTGTAGGATAAAATCTGCCTGAACATGAGCACCTCCGTCGATGCCTGACGATGCGGGGTTTATATGTCCCTACATAATCTCACACTCCGGCAGAAACATCCATGTCATTTCATTGGAAAAAAGCTTGTCGTTTGTTACGATAATACGCCTGCTTCTGCCGACTCCTAACGAAGAGCCTCCAGCATTGCTGCTGGAGGCTCTCTTCGTTATGAATACGTAATATCCGGACTCCAAATCGTCGTATCGTATCCGTTGTTTCCGTTTTTGTTCAAAAGGAAGTAGATGTTGTCGCCCGCGGCAACTGTTATGCTCACATCATGGTATACGCCGCTAAGATCGTCATGCGCTATATACTGATAACCGCTTGCCGGCCATACTTGCGTGCCGTTTTTCATTATCTTGACGAGTACGCCGTCTCCGCCAGCCCCAGCTTTCTTCACGTTCCCGGAAATACGAATCGTTCCGGACATCGGCGCCATCCAAACTCTCGCTGTGTCGTTTGTATCCGGGTGCATAGCACTTCCGTTCCATATCGTATTGTATGTGTACGAGCCGCGCCATTGCTTGTCAACTGAATGCCACGCCATATCGCTGTAGCCTGCGCCGTTCCATTGCTGGTATTTCCAATTCCAAGCGCCTTGATAAGTCTGGAAATCAGTCGTCGCATTGTATGTCGGACGATATGAAACAGCTGCATCCCAGACAGTTGTATCGTAACCGCTGTTGCCGTTCTGATTCACAATGAAATAAACATGATCGCCAGCGGCCACATTGACGATAGGTCCATGGATTAAACCACTGTTATCGTTGTAAGCGACTGTATGCCATCCGCTGCTAGGCCATAGCTGGGTATTGTTTTTCATAATCTTAACCCGTACGCCGTCCCCGCCGGTTATATCCCATTTGAAGACGCGCCCTTTAATTTGAACGGTTCCCGCCTTCGGCGCTTTCCATGCTTTCACGGCATCGTTGGTATCAGGATGGATGAAGAACGGACTCCACATGCCTCCGTATGCATACGCCCCCCTCCACTTCTTCGAACCCACGTCCCACGTCATATCGGAATATGCGCTTCCGTTCCATTCCTTGTAAGACCATTGATTCTCCCCTTGAATGGGGGTATATCCGAGAACAGCGGAATATTCGTCGGTCGCCGCATGAAAAAACACATTTTTGACGTACGGGTTGAGATCGAAATGGCGGTCGCCCAGGCTTGTCACTGGCTGCCCGCCGATGGTAACGTTTTCAAAGCGAATGTTACTAATCTGCTTTTGGTAGCCATAGCCATGGAGCCGTATTTCTTTGTTGCCAGTACCTTTGACTGTAACATTGCGGAACGTGACGCCGGATATATACCCCGGCCAAGTCTGATTGCCTTGAATGGAGCCGAACCAGAAGCTATCCTCGAACGATTGGTTTATGAGGCGTTCGCATTGTTCTACACGAATATTCTCGTACAGAATGTTTCTGAACTGCGTCCCGTGCAGCGATGTAATGCCAAACACTGCACGCTCGTTCAGCTGCCCAGGATACGTCTTATCGTCAAAGCTGTACAAAACGTCGATGTTCTTGTATTGGATGTTATCGTAATAAGCCGCTTGCGTCTCAGCGCCAAGCGTAAATACATTATTGGCGTCGCTCCAGAATTGGCTGTTCTGTATCGTGATATTGTAATTCGGCGCACCGAAGGCTGGATTGGCCTCAGGACCGCCTACGCCGCCTTTAATAGCGATACAATCGTCGGCCGTTCGGAAGAATACATTATTATAAGTAATATCATGTGAATTAATAATATTCAGCCCATCTGTACTAGCATAGGTCGGACTGACTACTTTATAACCGCTCACCGTTACGTTATTGCTTAATGCGATTTTGCCCGACCAACTGCTCGCTCGGCGGTTTACTATAATATCTCGAAGTACGATGTTACTGCTATTCTCGATAAACATCGGACTGTCCCAATAACCGTCGGCCGTGCGCCAGTTCATGGTCAGGATGCCTCTGCCGCGAATGACGGCGCCGCTGGCGGAGTGGACGACGACGCGTCCGTTGACGACCGCACCGCCTGCAATATACAACGTCTTCCCGCTGCCTACATTGATTTGCTCATTCGGCGTATTGCGCAAATCGTGGTATCCCGGACCGAAATAGATAACGTTCGGATCCGTCGGACTCGGGATGTCCATCTCCGGAGCATTGCCGAACAAATGCAATACTCTTCCTTGGTAGTTCCCGTCCAGAACAAGCGTTACGTTCGTCGGCCCAGAGAGCGCAAACGTAATCGTGTTGCCCGTCCTCGTCGAGGCCAGTCCCAACGATTCGGGGGCTAGCTTGTAGGACGCGAAAGGAATATTAACGGTTACCGACACCGATACGGTACCAGTGAAATCGAAATAACCAAATGATACCGTATTGTTCCAGCCGTTCTTGTCGCCATACAAATCGACATTGCTCGCATCTACCGAAACAGCAAAGTCGTAGGACCGGGATGCGCCGCTCGGCGCGGCGTATGTCGTAACCGTGCCCGCTGCCTGTACAGTGGTGCCGAAATCCAAACCTGTCCATAAGATTACAACGCAAATTATTGCTTTTAATGAAGCGACTACCGCTTGTTTTACCATGATACCACCGCCTCCTATAGTGTGCAGACTAATTGTTCTAAGCACTATATTACAAAATCAGGCGGTATTGAATAGGAGGTTTTTCTTTGGATTCATTCACTTCTATTTAGGAATTTAAAACGGAAGTCTTATCGTTATCGTCGTTCCTAAGAACTCTTCGCTTTCGACCGTCAATTCAAGCCGCTCTCCGTAATAAATGCGCAGCCGTTGATAGACGTTGACAAGCCCTACACCGCTCGAACGTGCCGATATGCCTTTGACTGGCTCAAGGGTCATTGGCTCCGAGTCCATCCTTAGCAAATCTCTTACCTTCTTCAGTTCTTCATCGCTCATGCCAATTCCGTTATCCGATACGACGATTACTAACCGTTCGTCTGCCACTTCGGCGCTTATGCTGATTATCCCGTTCTCATATAGGTCATCAATTCCATGCTGAAGCGCATTCTCAATAATCGGCTGCAAAATGAACTTCAGAACCGATGCTGCCAGAGCCGCTTCGTCCAGCTTCCAAACAACGGCGAACTTGTTTTGAAACCGCAGCTCTTGTATCGTCAAGTAGTTGCGGACGTGCTCGATCTCTTCACTGAGCGGTACTACTTCATTGCCGGTATTAATCGTAAAACGAAATATTTTGGCTAAAGAGTGCACCATCGTGCTTACCTCTGTAGCGCCATACTGCCGCGCCCGCATATTGATAGCTTCCAATGTGTTATACAGAAAATGAGGATTGATCTGCTGCTGCAGCATGCCGAGCTCGGCTTTCATCCTTGAAGTGACCAAATCCTTCTCACGGATCTGCTTGTTGATGTTCTCTTCCATCAATTCATGGATCTGCCCCAGCATCTGGTTAAAGCTCACGACAAGTCGGCCGATCTCATCCCGCGGACCCGTTCTATGCTCAGGCCCGAGAGGCAGCACCTCTTCCTTCTCAACCGCATGCTTCAACCGTTCAATCGGTTTGATCAGCAGGGACGAGACATTCCACATCGCAGCTAAAATAATAAGGAAGATCAGGACGATGAGCACTATAAACCGTTGGAACATGCTGTTAATCTTCAAATAAATATCATCGATTGTCATAAAGACGTAGGTTGACCAGTCCATGCTGCCGATCTCGCGATGCACGATAACCTGATTGCTGCCTTCGACCTGATCAATCCCTACCTTCTCCATATCCCGCACATTCCCGCTCCACCTCTCGCTAGCCGCTTCCTTGAAGCCCTCGGATGATGTATTCGAATAAATGAATTGGCCGGAATGATCCAGCATAACAAAGCTCTGCTTCCGGTCCGACGTCACATAGGAGAACGCGTCTTCCTTCAAGACGACCTGAAGGTAAGCGTCCGTTGTCTTGCCCGTTTGCAGTGACGGAACGGACAGCTTCTTAATCAGCATCATGGAAGGATGGCCATATACGTCTTCAAGCCCGGTAACCCATACGATCTGCTCCGGATTCAAGCTGCTGAGCAGATCGGGGTCGATCGCAGACAGCTTGAATAAGGTCAAATTATTGTAGAAGGCCGACGAATAGCGTGCAACTCCTCCGACATCGTATAAGACGAAATAGGAGAGATCGCTTAGTCCTGGGTAGCTGGCCACCGTAAAATCTTCAATGTTTTCCTTATACGAATACGGTGAAGTTAAATTCGTCAACCGGCTATCCGTAGACAAACGATTCGTCAGATTCTCGTACCGTTCCATCCGGTCGCGCAGCTCCACGACAAGATGGTTCGACGATTCAACCGATAAATCTACCGCTTTATTGAAAACATAGCTATACATCATAAACAAATGCATGCCGACTGCAATTACGACTGGAATAAGGACGGAGGACAGAAGGAGCAGCAATATTTTGCCCCTTATCGTAAATTTCGAAAGCCACCCTTCCGTAAACCGATCCTCGGGAATGACGCTCTGGAAATTGAGATCATTCCCTTTCTTCCATACCATTCTGGCCAGCATCTGGAACGGATACATAATCCAATTAGCCAGCTTGAACGCAATCCCAAATCCAATCAGCAGTGTACATGCAAAAAAAGCAAGGTAAGCGTAAATATAGTTCTGTCCCCACATCGAATCATTTTTTTCACGTTCAAAAAAGACGATATGAAGTCCATAAGGGGATATCGGCATCGTCCTTACTTTATATTCTCCATCAAGCTGCTGCTCCCACTCGGCTAGTCCGCTTTCCATTCGCTGCGCGACCATCTTCATAGCGTCGCCGTTCGGCACATTCGACCATAACGTCTGCCAATTCTCGTCCATTACGGCGACATAACCCTCCCATAGACTCGTCGTAGGGAGCTCAGCTGTAAAGATGCGTTCATCAAGGACAATGACGGACAATACGTTCAAATAATTAACGCCGTTATTGATAATCAGATGGCCTTCAATTCGCTTGAAGAACGAATCAAGGCGCTGCCGCTCATCCTCCGTGACACGACCCTTGTTCGCCTCGATCATGTCCGTGAACATACCCGGCGGAATGTACGTTGGCATGCCGTAATATCGGGTGAACGAATCAAGCAGGCCCGATCTTCTCAGTTCGTCGATCCATGGAATTTCACTACCCGGAATGAACGTACTGTCGATGAATGACTTGCCAAAGTTTTGCTGGTTAATATTTTCACCTATAAAATAAATCTGATCGACAGAGCCCGGCGGCAAATGAAGCTGTTCAAGACGCGAATTTAGCTCGTTCCTAGCCAATACTTCCTCCTCATGCGGGCGAAGGCTTAAGAACGAGCGAGCGTAATTCATGAAATCGAGCGATTCAATCTGCAGCGACAAGGAGTTCATCTCGCCCAGCTTAGATGCGATCTGACTCTCTACATGCTTAGATAGATTTTGCTCGGAGGCGCGCCGAATTTCGGAGCCGACATCCCTCGTATTCCAATAACTGATGCCGACGAACGCGATTTCGGACACCAAGGTCAGCAGAACGGCGATTAAGACGAGACGGTTGCGGTGATAACGAAATCTCATAATCCAACGTCCGTATCGCCTAAGGCATACGCGGCGTTGCGGTATTCGTTCGGTGATTGTTTGGCGTATTTTTTGAATACCAGCGTAAAGTATCTCGGATTCTCGTAACCTACCATTTCCCCGATCTCGTGCACTTTATAGTTGGTCGACTTTAATAGGCTGATCGCCTTCTCGATTCTGAATTCCGTCAAATAATCAATATACTTCTGTCCGGTGAGTTCTTTGAACAGATAGCTTAAATAGCTAGCGTTCAAATGGACATGTTTGGCTACGTCGTCCAACGTGATAGTCCGATCATAATGATGTTCGATGAAATGTTTTGCCTCTTGAATGAGACGTTTGGAGTTCATCTGCCCCATATCCTTGCGAGCCGCCGCTTCTTGGCAAGCTGGCTCTTCTCGTTCATGGCTGCTGTTGCGTTCATTCATCGAAGAAAACGAACGTTCTGCCTCCCGGTATGATACCCGAATATGCCCTGTACCGCTTACAATCGGGCCTACGGAATACGCCGCGTGGGACTTAAACAGTCCGCGAAACCGCTTTAGACCGTCCAGCAGGCGGTCGAGCTCGCCTGCCAACCCGTCCTGGCTTCCCTTAAGCGCAGCTAAGGCCGACGGATCGGTAACAATGAGCGAACATTGCCCATCTTGATCAACATAATGATACCCAAGCCCTCTCTCGTCCCACAGATCCCGCAGCAAATTATCCAAGGTAAATAAAATTAAGTTCCAATCCTTATCCCCCACGCCCGCCGGCCTTTCCGGATAGGCGGTAAAGCGCAGCAAGCATACCGCATATTCCCCGTTCTCTTCCAGCATCACTTCTGCCGAAACGCTCTCGAGCTCGATGTCATCTGCCGTCATCTCTCTCTGAAGAATATCCCGGAGAAACTTTTTGCGCAGATGCCGGGCGGACAGCTTCGCTTGTCGCTCAAGCGCGGCCGTCCTTGCCTGCTGCTCTTTCTCCTCGCCGATGAGATGAACAACCTTTTTCAATACTTTCTCATACTCCGTGAAATCGAGCGGCTTCAGCAAATAATCCAGCGCCCCAAGCTTCATACTTGCCTTAGCGTATTCAAAATCGTCATAACCCGATAAAATGATTATTTTGGTATGCGGATATCGGGAAGCTACTTTTTCCGCTAATTCCAAGCCATCCATAAGAGGCATCCGTATGTCCGTCACTACGATGTCCACCGGATCGCTTGCCAAAGCTTTCAACGCAAAGAGACCGTTCTCGCATTCTTCCGACACCTCGATTCGGAGTGCCGAATAGTCCACGCTTCGAAGTCCTTGCCTAATCTCATATTCATCGTCAACGATCATGAGCTTGTACCGTTCGCCGGCCATTCGCTAGTCCCCCCCTCTGACGACAACCATTTTACTCCATTATATATTAGAGGAACCGGAACTAATCAACTGCAAGTTGCTGGTGAATGCATTGATTCGGAGGTTTGCATCCTTTATCCGCTCAATAGATGTTCGATCCGCGAACAGCCCTTCGATGCGAATATTCTCGACCAGATGGTCCGCATCGAAGCCGTGGAACAGTGAAGGCACGCCTTGCGGAACATGGATGTTGCGGAATAGAATATTCCGGATTCGGCCCGGATCTCTGTCAACAGACCAACGGTCCTTGAAGATAAGGCAAACCATCGCATACTGCCGTTCATCCTCAATCCTAATCTGTTCGAACCGCACGTTCTCTATCGTGCCGGAATCTCCGACGATAATGCACAGAGATCCCAGCTCTTCCGTCCAAGTCGCCACGCTGTGCACGATATCGCAATCCTCGAAGACGACGTCGCGAATATCGGTTCGCGTCTCGCCTGTAATGCCGAAGCAGCGAACCTTGTCGTTCCACACCGTGCATCTGCGAACCGTAATATCTCTTCCGCCGATTGCGGGAGGCGCGGCCATCGCTTTCACCACCACGGCGTCATCCCCGGTACGGATCAGGCAGTCCTCGACGGTTACGCCTTGGCAGTTTACGATATCAATCCCATCGCTATTCTCTCTATAGCCGATTAACGTCATATCGGTTACGAAGCAATCGCTCGACTTTGACAGATGAATGGTCCAATGCGACGTTCCGACGATCGTCAATCCCTCGATATAAACGCCGCTGCTCTCATGAATGAACATCGCCTTGCGGGCATGCCAATCGAGCCTGGACATGTCGATAATGCCCCGCCCTCGTATCCGAATGTCCTTGCCTCCGTCTGTGACGATGAAATCACGGTACACCTTCTTCTTCGCCCAGTCGCTCTCGACGAGCGGAATCTCATTCTCGGGAACGAACACCTGCAGCACGGCCCCTCCCGACACATAAAGCGTCTGTCCTTGGGTCAACTCCATACAGCTCACTTGGTGCAAGCCCGGTCCATAATAGATGACGCCGGAATCGCCTTCAACCGGAATATCCCGCTCTTCGGCATGCACCGTTATGAATAATGGTCGTTCTTCATCGTCGTTCGTCTCCACGATCAACTTGCAAGGACCGTTAATCGGGATATGAACTTCACGATCCAACACTTCCGGCTGAATGCCTCGAGAGGCCGGCCGAACACACGCGCTTTGCACCTTCCTTGCGCTTCGAGCAACAAGCGTAATGCCGGCAGGTTCGCCTGCAAAGGACAATGAAGCGAACGAAGCCGGGCCTCCGTTTGTAACAGGAACAGCATATACGGGAACCTCATGCCCGCACACCGACAACTGCCAATCCCGTGACAATACCAGTCCGTCTGGATCGGCACCGAACGCATCCTCGCCTTGCAGCCGAAGCCGATCTTCGCTCACCGCGTAAGAAATTCCCGCCGGAGCTGCATCTATACAAATTGCCGTACCATTCTCACGTATAATTGTACTGCTCATCCCCATCACTCCTCTTCTTCCGATCGCAATTCCAGTCCATCCACCATAAGCCTATGGCTGCCTCCTATTTCACTTTCCAATTTTCCGTATACGCGTTCACCGTAAAATGCGGATCGTTTGGGTCTTTTATTTTCTTTCCGTTGATTCTGATATTGTCGAACGTGATATCCGACAGGAGACGATCTTTACTCCAGCCATTCAATTTAATTTCGTTCGTTCCATCCGAATAAGACGTAATATTTTTGTATCGAATGCCGCTAATCGACCCCGGCCAAGCCCAATTCCCTTGAATCGCGCCGAAATAGAACGACGTGTCCATCTGAACGTTAATAAGCCTCTTCGCCTTTTCAACCCGAATGTCTTCGAACGTTATATCCTTAAATTCCGTGCCGTGCAGCGCGAATATATTGATCGCAGAACGATCTGGAAGCACATCCGGATGATCGCGATCGTCGTAGTTATAGAGCACGTCTATATTTTGAAAGGTAATGTCTTTGAAATAAGCGGCGACCGTCTCGGCTCCGATCCCGATCGCGTTATTGGCGTCTGACCATAGCTGCGAGTTTTTATAGGTAATGTTGTACACTGGCAACGCTTTGGCCGGATCTTCTTCATGCGACAACCCCTTAATGGCTATCGAGTCGTCGGCGGAATGGATAAAGGAACCGTCGAAGACGATATCGTGGCTGCTTATAATATTGAACCCGTCCGAGCTTGCGAACCTTGGGCTAACCGCTTTATAGTTCAACACTTGCACATCGCTGCTTCCGTACAGCGACGATGTCCAGCTGTTCGTGTCGCGGTTCACAATGATATCCCTTATCGTCGAATGAGTAATGTGATTCAACGATAAAGCAATGTCATCGTATTCATCCTTGCTTCTATAGTCGTTTAGCAGAATGCCTCTGCCTCTTATGGTCACATTCGTCGCATTATCCGCCCGAAAACGCCCCCTCACCACCGCTCCTCCGCTAATGTACAGCGTCTGGCCCGAGCCGATCATCGTCGGCGCCGTGCCGTATCCGCTTAAATCATGGAAGCCTGGAGCAAAGTAGATGACGTTCGGGTCGGAAGGATCGGGGATATCCGTCTCCGGCGACTCGGCGAACAAATGCAGCACCCTGCCCTGATAGTTTCCGTCGAGCACTAATGTAACGTTGGCAGGACCGTCAAGAGAAAAGGATATGGTGTCTCCATCCCGTTTTCCCTTAAGCCCAAGCGATCTTGGGACCAGTTCATACGTGTCGTACTCAAAGTTCGGAGTAATTTTAATGGTAGTGCTGCCTGGCATATCGAAATAACCGTAAGAGACCGGGTTGTTCCAGCTGTTATTGCCGCCGTTGTACAAATCGATATCGATCTCCCCCGCTTCCACCGTATAGTCGGACGAGCGGTAATTAGCAGGCAGTTCGGCCGGCGCCGCATACGACACAACAGGAAGTTCCTTGACGTCTGGCTGCGTACAGCCTGCAAGCACCAGAATAAAAGCCACCATGAATAATGGAAGCATCAGACTTCCTATCTCCAATCTCTTCTTTGTTCCTCCCATTCCAGTCCCTCCATTCTTCTTTCCGTTACCCCTTGATGGCTGAAGAAACGACACCTTCAACCAAGTAACGCTGCCCCAAAAAGAACACGATGATGATCGGCAAAACGAATAGGATGAGCCCCGCGCTCTGCACTTGCGTCATCGTAATCTCCTTCTGCCCGGGAAATACGTAGCCAATCGAGAACAAGGCGGTCGCGAGCGGATACTTATCATTTTGTAGAAACATAAACGGTGTAATGTAATCATTCCCCCACGACCCGTTGAAGGCGAGAATGGATACAGTTGCAATAACGGGCAGCGAGATGGGCAGAAATATGTTCCAGAAAATACGGAAGGTTGAGCAGCCGTCAATACGGGCCGCCTCTTCGAGATCTTTCGGGAAAGCCGCAAAAAACTGCCGGTACAAAAAGATGCTGAACGCGCTCCCGCCGAGCGCCCAAAACAGCCATGGCCAAAAGGTATTAATGAAGCCGAGCTTGAAAAATATGACGTACGTCGGAATCTGTGTAACGATGCCCGGCAGCATCATCGTAGAGAGCATCAGCAGGAACAGTACGTTTTTCCCTGGAGCCCGAAGCCTTGCAAAGCCGTAGCCTACTAAGGCGCTTGTAATCGTAGGAATCGCGACGGAAATGGCCGTAATGATAATCGAATTTTTGGCATAACCCCAATAATCGATAAAGGTTACGGCGTACTTGTAATTAACGAGGCGCAAGCTGGTCGGCCAGAACGTGGATGCCGAACCTACGATCTGCAAGGAATTGGTCACAAGCCAATACAGAGGGATAACGAATAGGATGGATAGTAGGACAAGCAGCATGTAGATAACGACTCTGAACAGCTTATTTTGCACGCCTGCATTCACCATCTTATTTCCCCCCCTGATCGACTTCGTAGAATACCCACAGCTTGCTTGTAGAGAACACCACGACCGTTAGCGCTAAAATCATAATGAAAAGCACCCACAGTAGTGCAAGTCCGTAACCAAATCGGCCATAGGCAAATATTTGCTGAAAAGCATGCACCGAATACACGTAATTGGGACGGATCGGCGTGGATAGCAAGCTGTTCGAATTAGCGGCGAGCAGAATAGGCTGTACGAAAATTTGCAAGGAACCGATAATGCTCATAATGAATTGAAAAAACAATACCGGAGTAACGAGCGGAATGGTGATTTTTGCAAAGCGCTGCACCGTCGTCGCGCCATCGATGGCCGCCGCCTCGTACAAGTCTTTCGATACGCCCTTCAGCCCTGCCAAATAAATCAGAATGCCGCCTCCCACACCCCACAGAAGCATAATGAAAAGCGGATAGATTGCGTAATCGTACCCCAACCAATCGACGGGCTGCAGTCCGAGCTGCAACAGCAGATTGTTGATGACGCCGTCTTCTACGAATAAGGATCTCCACATCGTCCCGACTGCCACGACGGGGATAATGGAAGGGATAAAAAACAGCGTACGATAAATACCGATACCCTTTATGTTCTGGTTCAGCAATACTGCGAGCAGAAATCCAAGCACAATACTCGCCGGTACCATGATTACCGTAAAGAAGATCGTGCGCCCCAGCGAATACATCGCATCATTATCGGTAAACACTTTTCGATAGTTGTCGAACCCGACATATACAAGCCGGTCCATGTTGAAGCCCGCATAGTTAGTGAAGCTGAGATACAAACCATATAACAGAGGAATAAGGCCAAGCAAAATAAAAACAATGAACCATGGCGAGATGAATACGTAAAACTCCAGCGCTTCCTTGAAGCTTCGACTGCGGAAGCGCTTGGATCCATAAGATGCAGACTTGCCTGTTTGAGCCGGCTGATTCAAGTTAAGCCCCCCTTGCTTTGCGTAACTAATAACGAATTCGAAGTATAAAAAAGGCTGCCGGAGACGTATCTGCTCCGACAACCCTATAGCGTGCTTTACTCTGGGCTGACGAGTTGCTTACCTTCGCTAATGAGCGTGTTCAACTCTTCGGTCATTTTTTGCGTTGCGCCATCGATCGAATCTTTGTCGAAGTATACGGGAGTAAAGTATTTCTCGAAAATCGAATTTACGGCCTGATAGTTCAAATATGGATTGTAAGGCAGACTGCCGTCCGTATATTTCAGTTCGTTTTGGATAAAA
The DNA here is from genome assembly GCF_002165585.1 of Paenibacillus sp. MY03. Lineage (NCBI taxonomy): Bacteria > Bacillati > Bacillota > Bacilli > Caryophanales > Paenibacillaceae > Paenibacillus > Paenibacillus sp. MY03. The sequence goes on from NZ_MXQD01000046.1 coordinate 44,085, forward strand.
TCGTAATTCATCTTGTCGAATTCCGTCGATTGCGGAAGCATCTCCGCAAGCGTCTGCGTCCCCGGCAAACCGTATCCCGCTTTCGCGCGATCTTCCGCGGGCTTGCCTCCGAAGAACCACTCGAACACTTCCCATGCCTCTTTCGGATGCTTCGTGTTTTTGTAAATGATCGCTCCTGTTCCCGCTCCGGTTGGCGAGATCCGCTTGCCGCCTTCCATCGTCGGCGCTGGAGCTACGCCAAAATCGCCTAACCGGTCTTTGGTCAGCTCGTTTGTCTTCAAAAACCCGGAGAACCAGTAACCCGCAATAATGATCGCCGCTTTGTCATCGACGAACAGCTGTCCGCCCCAATCCGTTTCTTGATGCAACGGGCTAGGACCAACTCCGGATTTCGCCGTATCTACCCAGAACTGAAGCAAGTCCTTCATCTGCGGAGTCGTTAAGTCCGCTTGGCCAAAATCGTCGCTGTACATGCTGCCACCTTGCTGAAGCAGTTGCAGATTAATTAAATCCTGATTCGCAATGGTACCGCCATTAAAATACACAAGACCGTATTGACTTACTTTGTTACCGTTCTTAACGGTAAGGTTCTGCCCCAATTCAACGAGTTGCTTCCACGTCATCGCCTCCGTACTGCTAGGTACAGGTACGCCCGCCTCTTCGAACATCTTTTTGTTGTAATAGATCGTATAGTCAGGCGACCAGTCCTTCGGAAAACCATACAATGCGCCGCTTCCATGCTCTCCCGTAATGGTGTCGTATTTGAATTGGTTGACCACGGGAAGGAAGTCCTCCGTCTTGAACACGCTGCTTGTATTGAAATTGGACGTCAGGTCAAGCGCCATTCCTTTCAGAACATAACCAGGCAGCTCAGTGACGGAGTTCGTTCGAATGATATCCGGTCCGTTTCCAGCCGCCATCATCGCCATCAGCTTGTTGTAATCCGCTGACACGATCTCTACCTTGATGTGAGGATGCGTCTTCTCGAATTCCGCAACCATCTCGCTCGTGAATTCGCTGTCATACATCGTATGCCTAATGACGACCGGCTTGCCTCCTGCAACTGGCTTCTCGGATACGTCGCCTGCGTTTGCATTTTCGGAAGAAGCTGCGTTCTTCTCGGGAGCGTTATTGCTATTCGTATTACCTGCACATGCGCTAAGCATTCCGGATAGTACTAACAAGGATAAACAAGCCGTCCACAACGTTTTTTTCATTTGAATCCCCCTAGAAGTGATAAATCGTAGCGCGCTCTACTTCTCAAATTATAGAATTGATGCCTGCCGGCAACAACGTTGTATATCTTTTGATTCGTTCTTATTTATTTAGAAGTTGCTCTGTTGCTCAAAGGTGCAAAATCCGAATCATAACAAATAAGCCTGCTCGCGGAATGATGCTCCGTAAGCAGACTTATTTCAATAGGGATTACTATCGTTTGCCGGAGAACGGCATCGCATTCGGCTGGAATCAGATGCATCAAGCAATGAGAGGGCGCGGCCATTCGCCTGAACGGCATTGCAACGAAAAACGGCGACAACCAAGGATGTGTAGCGAAATCCGTGGCCGTCGCCGTTTCATCGATTAGGTCGGGATTCCGGCCCCTTTCAATTGGAATCGAATCAGCTCCGCGAATAAAATAAAGTGGCTGTCCAATATTTGGTCATACGAATATTGTGCTCCCGGAGCGTTCAACATCGTATTTGATTCGAATGTCATGGACATGCCGCCGCTTATATGATGCAACGCGGACGTCAGATTGAAGGACGGCGGAGGATACGCGGCCCCGTCCTCCCAGTTGTCGCTTACGTCGAACGGAATATCCGCCCGATCGTGAGCCTCCTTGACTTGCATGGCGAATTGATGTTGCACCTGCTGGATATACTTGGGGGCGTACCGGATCGGCACGATGAAGTTGGTGCAGTTGGCTCCGCCATGCAGCAATACCGACGCATCCACACGCTCCTCGTCCGCCAACCGCAACAACGATCTCGTTTCCTCGGCCATCGGCAAGAAAAAGTTGTCGTGCATCAAATTGATGCCGTCATCGTTAAAGTAACCGCCCAAGAAACCTGCTTCGTCTTTCATGGGATGCACCTTTTTACAATCGGGCCAGTTGCATAACTCGCCGTTCTTCCACGTTCCTTGCACGTAATAACGCATTTGCTCCATGCTAAGGCCGGCAAAGGAACGAAGGGGGATCCGCGCCCTGCCGTCCGGGTTCATGCACGGAATAAGAATGAGCCGGCACCGCTGGAGAAGGTCGAGCAGCTCCGCATGCGGCGTGCCGCGATGATCCTCACCCGTCTCGAGCACGCGGATCAAATTCAATACGGCCGCGATGCCCTCCAGTTCTCCGCCGTGTATCCCGCCAACAAGGAGCAGCGTCTTGCGGCTGTCCTTATCCGTGGACTTGTAGCAGGCTAAATCTCCCGCTCCGCAAGCCGAATTATAATTCGACCGTCTAGGATAGGGTTCTTGATCGCCGTAGACAACCGCTTGGATCTCTCTGCCTCCTGCCGACTTCCCCAACCCAATGATGCTGCCGATTGTCACCTGGCTTAGCTCTTCTTCGATGTCCCGGAGCCGAGTGCGCCAAAACGGAGGAATAGGCTCGTTTTCCTTATTCGAAAGCTTCTCGTCATAAACCAACGGGGTCCCTTCTTTCTATCCCTTTAGTGAACCGATTAAAGCGCCTTTCACGAAATACTTCTGCACAAACGGATAAACGGCCATAATCGGCAGTGTGGAGACGATAATGGTGGCGAACTTCAAGGATTCGTCCACAATGGCGTCGCTTCCCGCCCCCGCGGTGATTCCGCCGTCCATGACCTGGCCGGCCAGTACCAGATTGCGCAAAATCACTTGCAGCGGGAACAAATTAAGATCGCGCAAATACAGCAACGCGCTGTAGAAGTTATTCCAAATGCTTACGGCGTAAAACAAGCTGATCGTGGCCAGAATCGACTTGGACAATGGAAGAATAATCCGTATGAAAATGCCGATATCGTTCAAACCATCGATCTTGCCTGCTTCCTCCAGCTCATAAGGCAAACCTTTGAAAAAAGTACGCATGATAATTAAATTCCATGTGGAAATCATCCCCGGAATAATCATCGCCCAGATGCTGTCCATCATCCCGACGGAACGCACGACGAGGAACGTGGGAATCATTCCGCCGCTAAAGAGCATGGTGAATACGACAAGCTGCATAAAAAATTTGCCGAATACCAGCCTTCTGCGCGATAGCGCATAGGCCCCCATGGACGTAAAAGCTAATGAAATGACGGTGCCTAAAACGGTATAAAGAATGGTGTTTCTATAGCCGACCCAAATGCGTTCATCCTGGAGCACGTATTTGTAAACATCTAACGTGAACCCTTTCGGCCATAGTCCTACTTCGCCGCGCATGACATATTCGCTAGAGCTGAGAGAGACGACGACCATGTAATAAAAGGGATACAACGCGATGAAGGCTACGATCGACAACAACAGAACATTGACTGCAGAAAATAGCGAAAATTTCTTTTTCATTGGACCTCCTACCATAAGCTCGTCTCCGTCAGCTTGCGGCTGGCATAGTTGGCGCCAACGACGAAGACCAACCCGATGATGCCCATAAATAAATCAATGGCGGTGCCGTAGGAGAAATTGCCTTGCACAATCCCCGAACGGTATGCGTAGGTCGATATAATATCGGCCGTTTCGTACGTAGCGGCATTATACAGCAAGAAAACCTTCTCGAAGCCGATATCGATAATGCTGCCGATATTCATGATCAGAATGATGATGATGGCGGGAGCGATGCCCGGCAAGGTTACATGCCGGATTTTCTTCCAGCGTCCCGCTCCGTCGATATCGGCTGCCTCGTACAAGGTCGGGTTGATCGCCGTCAACGCGGCCAAATAAATAATGGAGCTCCAACCCGCTTCCTGCCAGATGCCCGAGGTTACATAGATCGTCCGAAACCATTTGGCCTCCGACATGAAGTTGATCGGCTCCAATCCCAAAGCCTGCAGCCAGTCGTTGACAACCCCGGCGCTGGGGGAGAGGAAGACCGTAATCATCCCCGCCACCACGACCGTTGATATGAAATGAGGCAAATAACTGACGGTCTGCACAAACCGTTTGAAAAATGATATTCTCACTTCGTTCAACAGAATCGCCAAAATAATCGGAAACGGAAACCCGAAAACCAGCCGATACACGCCCAATAAAAAGGTATTGCGAATGATTTGTAGCGCATCCGGGCTGTTGAAAAATTGGTAATAATATTTTAAGCCTACCCAGTCGCTAGCCCATATTCCTTTCACCAGGCTGTACTGTTTGAACGAAATGACGATGCCGGCCATCGGCAAGTATTTGAACACGATGTAATACGCGAGCAGCGGCAATAGCAAGAGCAAGATGTATCTATCGCGGACGACATCTCGTCCCGTTCTGCGAAACCAACCGATCATTGGCCGCTGCCGCTTCGCTGGTCATCCCACGTTTGTTGGTAGATCTCCAGCATCTCGGGCACGCCAAGCTTGTTCATTTCTTCCGTGTAGCTGCTCCATTCGCTAAGCGGACGATTGCCCATAATGAATCTGGCCATGCTCTCTTCATAGTGCTTCGAAATTTGCGGGTTCAACAAATTGACGCGTTCCAACACATCGCCATTGAATCTCGGGGACACGACCTGGACCGGGAAGGCGTACTTCGGCGCCTCTTCGTAGGCATATTTCTCGTCATCCGCTATCATGCTCAGATACGCGTTCGTATCGAACTTTCCGTAGGTTCCGTGGGTCATAATGCCGGCTTCCCTGCGAAGGTCGGCGAATTGCTTGTATTCCGGAAGGAATGTCCGCTTGCTGTCGGCTACCGTATAGGTTTCGTTCTCTTTGCCCCAGCTCATAATATCGGAACCTTCCTCGGAATACAGGAAATCGATGTATTGCAGCGAAGCATCCAGGTTTTTGGTTTTGGCGTAAACGGCAAACGAGGTCGACTCCATATTCGTGCTCGGAATAAAGGAGCTGTCCGGTACTCCGGCGGGAGGCGCCATAAAGCTCATATGCTCTCCCTCGCGCAATTGGTTATTCACGATCTCCATTTGCGGAATATACTGCACGGTAATAAAGGACTTGCCCGTCGTTATCGCCTGGTTCCACACCTTCACGTCCATGGACAACCAATCCGGCGGGAATAACTTCTCTTCGTAGAATTTATTCAGATAGGTCAGCATTTCCTTATAGTTATCCTCGATAGGTCCATACCGGTACTCGGACGTCTCGGGATCCGGGAAGAATTGGTTGGTTGTATTGAACGTAGTCGCAAAGTTGGATAAGTTGCCCAGACCGTGCCTGAATATGAACGGATAGCTATCTGGGTACAGTTCCTTTAACTTCTTGCTGACTTCATACAGTTCATCCCAAGTCGTCGGAGGTTGAAGTTCGTGTTTGGCGAATATATCGTCCCGGTAGAACCAGATCATCTGGTTCGTCACGCCAGCCCCGTCTATAATCGCGCTATAGATGTTCCCGTTGGAATTTGTCGCTCTTGTTCTAATGTTCGGATTGTCGTCGAGAAATTTTTTGAAGTTGGGCATTTTGTCCAAATGCTGGGCAAGATCCAGAAGCACTCCTTCCTCGCCGTATTTGTCCGTATTAAACATGTACAGAACATCCTGAACTTCGCCCGAAGCGATATTCAGCGCCAACGTATCCTCGTAGCTTCCCGAAGGAATTTGGACATCTACGGCGATGTTCGTTTTTTCCTTAATCCAGTTCCAAGCCGGCCATTCTTTTTTGTACGGCCATGAAGCCGCGACTTCGGTAAACATCGATATCGTTTGCGGCTCCTCGAAATAATAAGAAGCATGGTCGCCGGAGGAACCGTTATTCCCTTCCGTCCCGCTTGTTGCGGGCTGCCCCTCATCGTTTGACTTGCCGCCGTTCTCCGTTCCGCTGCTACAGGCCGCAAGCGTCGCCGTCAACGCAACGGCCGACAGCGCAACCATCATGCTTTTCGATTTGTACCACTCCGTCATCCTTAACCCATCCCCTTAGTCCTGATTTGATATTTGGAACATCCCTGCCTTGTGCTCGTTCATCATAAAAAAATAAGCCAACCCTCACAATCATACGATTGCGGGGTGGCCTCACGATTTATCGAATGATCCGTAAATCAGACCATGATTCATAATTCAGGTTAGGATCGCGGTTGATGCCGATATTCCGTAGGCGTCATGCCCGTATATTTCTTGAACATTCTGTTGAATGAGTTAATGTTCTGATATCCGGCGAGCTCGGCAATTTCCCGGGCCTTCAATTCCGTGTCGCGCAGCATTTCGCAAGCCTTCTCGATTCGGATTTGATTCACGTAGTCCACGAAGTTGGTTCCCGTCTTCTCTTTGAAGTAGGTGGAGAGATAGCCGCTCGTAATTTTCAATTCGCCGGCCACGTCCTCCAAGTTGAAGGCTTTGCTGTAATTGGCCACCACGTATTGAGTGGCGAAATCAATGATTTTATCCGTTCCCACTTGTTGCTTTAGTTGTTCCGTCTGCTCGTGCAACTGCAGGAAGAAGGACATCAGGCAGCTTTCCAATTCCTCGTAGCTTAAACAATTTTCGATCATGCTTTCGGCTTGTGCGTGAGAGAATGGATGGTCGACCGTAAGCAAACCCGTTCCTTGATTGTAGAGATGAATAGTCCGATCCATGAGCAGCTTGGCCAGCTTGATCGCCTCCGTCGCGGGATATTGCCGTTCCCGCAGCTTGCCGAAGAGCTTGTTCATCGCGTGCCGGACGTTCGCGAAGTTCCCGGCAGACAGTTGCGAGGCGATCTCTCGCAATTGGTCGGCCGAGACGGTTGGTTGAACGCGTTTGTCGAGTGAATCGTCTTTCATGATAATGGTTGCGGCTTGCAAAGGCCGCATTTGCAAACGCAGCAACGTTTCCTCGTAGGCCTCGGTCAATTCATCGGAATGAGAATAAATCGAGCTCACCGAGATGGTGGCAAAACCATAGGACTGGTCGATATCCAGCGTCGTTTTTATTTTCTCCAAAACAGGTGCTACTTCTTCCGCGGATTCGCAAAACACGATCGTCATCAGCTGGTTTTTTTCCATATGGAAGCTGATTGGTTGACGATGGTCATGCGAGATCGTCAGATCGATGTATTCTTTGACATAGGAATACCATCTGGATTCGTTTTTTTCACGGTGCTCCGTGATCATGTCGCCGAAGGTGTGGCGGATCGTCAGGTGGAACATAATCAGCAGATAGGGTGCGTCGGAGAAATGCACCTCCAGTTCGTTTCTAGGCCAAATATCTTTCATTTTGTTAACGTAAGCGAAGTTTTGCAACAACGACTTATGAGACTTCAGTTCGTGATCGGCTTGTTCCTTGGCGTCGGACAAATGGCGGAACTGCTCGCTAATCGCGTCGAATTCTTTGATTCTGCTCGACTCCGGCATTTTTTTATTTTGATTCAATAGAGATTCGATAATCTGTTTCAACGGGTTATTGATCTTCCGGACAAACCATACCGCCGACAGGATCGCGATGAAAATCGACAGAATCAGGACGGTCAACAAAGCCGATTTGATCTTCAGCTGAGCCGAGATGGTCTCCACGGGCACGATGCTTACGTAGGTGAAGCCCGTTCCTTTCCCCTGCTCGTAGAAGTAATAATAATCGTCATCGATACGAAACCCTTTGTTAGCGGCGAAGTTCAGATTAGAATCGGGGATACGATGTTCCGCCTTATTCTCGTACAAGATTTGATCGTTGTTCATAATGATCAGATTGTCATGTACGGAAATTTGCAGCTGATTGAACATTTTTTCCGAATCCAGAAGTCCGACCATATAAAAAGGGCTGTCGGCATATCCCTTATAAACGACGGGCAAATACACATACGATGTTGCCGGGGCATTGGCGTAAGCCTGTTCATAGAAGGTGGCGTCGGCAAGCACCTTATAGCTGTAATCCTCCGTATATTGCCGCACCCAAAACTCCTTCGTATAGGTTTCCTGCTTCAAAAACACGGAAAACATCTGATCTGCCACCGTGCTTTTTTTGTAATCCAGCACCTGTTCGTCGGTACCGGAATAGAGAAAGACGTCTTCCATCATTAACAGCGAATTGCCCACTAATCGTTTCAGTTCCTCTTGGATAGCGGGATATTTGATAAAGTTTTCGCGTTTGCCGAATTGCTGGATATTCTCGTTAATGTAGAAGGACATCATCGTTTTGCGAACCAGTTCGAAATGCTGTTCGTAATTGCCGGCCGTTCTCTCCAGATTAGCCGAATTGTAGCTGACAATTTCACCACGAATTTCGGTCGACATTAACGATATGGTCAAATAGTTGAGGCCGATCAAAAAAAAGATAATGACCATAAACGCAACGACAAGCTTCGTAAATAACGAATTCGTTTTGTTTTTCGGCATAAATAACCGCTGAATCGCAATCAATTTCAAGTCACTCCTTGTACCCTTACGCCAAGCGGATGGCCTGGATAAAAAATGCATGGAAATATAATAACATAAATGGCGAACGTTGCAGCCCGGCTATTGTCCTAACGTGTTTTTGTTAAAGTGTCAGCACTTCCCCTTAACCGTTTTTCCAAAATCAAGCGCAGCTCATCGGGAATCCGTTCAAATTCGACCCCTTTCCCCAAAAACAAAAGCCAATCCGCATAATACTCTAGCGCCTCAACATCGGTCACATCCAGTTGAGCATTGAAAATCCCACTCGACTGGAACATCCCTGTAAAGGACAAAATAATCCCCGGCGGGTGCAAGCGCTTAAAGCGCTGAATTCCAGTCGTATCAAGCTTTACAATCAGATTAGACTCACGTGCTCCAAGCCGTTTTTTGCTTAAAATCTCTTGCTCGGACCGCCTCATCTTCTGCTCAGAAATGGCCGAATTCCGCAGCATCTCGACAGGCAAATAACGAAACTCATCGGTATCAAGATCATAAACCTCGACTAGCCAACGAGCGTTTGAGTTAAAAATATGAATCAAAAAAACATCCATCAACTGCGGCCAGCCAGGACTCTGCTCATACGTCAAGCGCAAGTGCTTATCCCGCGCCGCAAGCGAAATCAGCTGGTTCAACTCCGCAGGCGCCGCATCATCGAGTTCCAAAAGATTCGGATTAGCAGGATTTGTATTTTCAAAAAGCAAGATATTATTCAGCTCAATCAGCTCGTCGTGCTGGGTTTGCGACGCGATGCCGATGAGTTTTTCAGTGATGGAGCGGCGATTTTGCAAATAAGGCAGCTGCGAATTTTTCGATGCGATAAAGCTGATAAATATCGCTTTCAGCTCTTCTGGCGTGAAACGGACGGCGGACAGATACTGATTTTGCAAGACATTGTAGCCGCCCCCGCGCCCAAGCTCGGTCGTCAGCGGAAAACCCATCGCCTGAATCTCGTTTATGTCGCGGATCGCCGTCGCGCGAGAAATCTTGAACTCCCGCTGAATCTCTGCAATCGTAAAATGCGCGCGGTTATTGATGAAGCGCATGATCAGGCTCACTCGTTCTGTCTTTTTCATGATTTTATTGTATCAGAAATGTAGCACCCGTACTGATTTTGATTCTGTTTTTGCAATACTTTTTGATATTCGATAAAAGGTATCGTTTTTTGATACATTTAGAGAATAATATCAATCTTGTAAAAACAATTCCGCTAAGGAGAGATTAAAATGTCTAATTACTCCATCCAAACCATCTCAGAAAACTACAAAATGACTGCTTTCGGTGTTTTACTTGAAGACTACAACGACTGGTCAGGCAATGCAGCAAAAACTGCAGCGAAAAAAGCTGAAATCACTGAAAACGGCAAGCTTGCCGAACTTCTCGCGCTCGCTGACGGGCAAGAATATCAAATCAACTACGTCATCGACGGCAAGGCTTGGCGCGGCTTCGGCGTGATGGATGCATACGACGTGGAAGGCACGGTCGTCCTTGACTTCCTCGCTGGGGACTACCTCGTGGTGTCTGGCACAGGCGCTGAAAAAGACCGCCTCGCTGACGAAATAACAGGCAAGGTTTTCGGTGGCCTGCTGCAAGAAATCACAGACTACAAATACGTTGGTCCTGGCAACTCAACATTCGTCAAAGCAACTGAGGACGGTACATTCTACGGCGAAATGTGGCTTCGTGCAAAAAAAATAACAGGCTAATCTCAGTCAAAGGAGCACTCCAATGGCAAATTACACAGTTGAACATAAGAAATCATTTACATTGACCGCTTATGGTTTTTCAATTCAATCCAGTTTCCAAGACGCGCCAGCTTTGCAGAAGGAAAAAGCAGAGTTTTGGGGAAGACTCAAAGCTGACGGGCGTTTTGATAAGCTCAAAGCGGCCGCAAAAGATGATCGCGAATGGTCAGTCAACGAGGTTTATCAAGGCAGACCGTGGAATTATTTCGCGGTAGAAGCTAGCAAATCGGTGGCTGACGCAACACGCATCATCGAGTTTCCGGAGAGCGAGTACATAGTGCTCACAGGAACCGGCGACAAGGAAACTTTGTTTAATCAGTTGACTTATCGTGCTTTTGGCGAAGTCTTGTCTCAGATCACTGACTATGCTTACATCGGCGGCCCCAATGCGACTTATCGCAAAGAAAACGGTGACGGCACTTTCTACGGCGAATTTTGGGTTCCTGTGGTTAAAAAATAGTAGGATTGCTCGCAATGCGTAGGCCGGGGGTTAAATTCCATTCATCAGCATCTTTTTTTATGGGCTTCCGTCATTAAGTTTAAATCAAAAGGCATCCTATCTGTCCACGAAGGATAGATAGGATGCCTTTTTCATTCATTATTAAATTCGTTCAAGCTCCTTCAGCAGCTTATAAATTACCGAAGCTGCCTCGCCTCTTAGCGTTGGACTTCGAGGTGCAAATTTATTACCGTTTCTGCCGATCATTAGCCCTAGCTTTCTTGCCGTATAGACATCTTCAAACGCCCAAGCGCTTATGTTATCCGTATCTGCAAATTCAGCTATAGTCTCAAGATCTTCCTCGGTGAAAGATACATTCTTATATTTCCTAAGTGTTCGAATAATAATAGCTGCCATCTCTTGTCTGGAAACAACTCGCTCAGGCTCAAAGCTAGTATCGCTTACACCCTTAACAATTCCGGCCTGTTGAGCGGTAGTAATGTATGGTTCATACCATTGACCTGTTACATCGGTAAATGGACTTGCCGATTCATGAATTGGAAGATTAAGCATTCTTACAATGAGTGTAGAGAATTCAGCTCTCGTAATACCCATGTTAGGATTAAAGTTTCCTTCGCTGTCGCCTGCAATAATTTGTCTTGCCGCGAGGAATTCGACGATATCCTTTGCCCAATGTCCATCAAGATCATTAAATACCTTTTTGTTTTCCATTAAAGCGATTGTTGCCGGGGGATCTAGCGTAATCGTGACCGTATGATTTTGAGCATCAATAATGCCACCGACAGATACCCAACGTTGTTCAACCTCATCGTACATGTAAACGGCAAGCTGATTCAAGTTCGTAATCTCGCTTGGATCGTACTTCATTTGTACGACGATTTGTCCAATCGCTGCATTGGAAACAGCTTCTATTGTATAGACGTTACCCACAATATTCATTTGTGGTTCCTTCTTGGACACAATAGTATGATCTTTATTTTCCTTAATTGTATAACGATCCTTCTGGCTATCCAAAATGACTACCGGCAATGCTGGCTGTTGTACCTCTGCATCAACGAAGCTAGGATTAATTACAATGACCGTTCTCGAAACTTCGGATTCATTGCCATTCACATCCGTAATCAGATAACGCAGAATGTAGGTTCCGTTTTGTGTGGTATCTACTGAACCTATCAAAATGACTCGACCAGTAATATTTCCATCCTGGTCATCAATAGCCGTTACACCTTGCTCGATATACGCGCTGCCTCTGGTTACATACACAGTACTAGGACCAGTAAGGGTTATTACGGGCTTAACTGTATCCGTAATAATGGCATCGCGCTTATCATTCACGCTAGTAATGACTTGCGTGCCAAGCGAAGGATACGTATAACCACCATTCGGCTTTTTATTAATAATGTCTTGGGCTACAGCATCTTTATGAACATCAGTAAATGCATCATACTTATTCATTGCTTCTTGATCAAAGTCCATATCCGGATCTTCAATAATGCTGCGCACTTCTTGGATCGTAATGTTTTCTTTGTTCAAAATTTTAGTTAGCTCTGCTTGCTTCTGCGCCTTTGTAGCACTCATAACAGAGTAGATACTAAGATGATTGGTTAATAAGGTCATGTTACCAGACTGCCCATCATAGCTGCTTCTAATATACTCCCACTCTTCTGATGTCTCATTAAAGTAGAAGGTCATGAATTTCAGCTGCTCATCCATGTTAGTACCGACGGAAATCGTTAAAACGATATCCTCTGTTGTTTGGAAGTTTTTAATATCCTCTGTACGAATAACATTGCCTTGAGAATCTTCTTCGATCACTCTCATCTTAAAGTCGAAAACCTTATTATCGTAAATAGCAAAATTCGCATTCATGTTTTGAATAGCTGTTACTAATACTTGGTTTTCTGCTTGATCGACATCCACTTGCTCGATGACTAACTCTAATCTGGCGTTTCCTGTGAACGGAGTTAGATCGAGGCCGCGAATCGGTACAATAATGGAAGCATTATCGGTACGAAGCTCCATTTTCGTATTTTGATCGTATGCTGTTTTCAGTTGATCTTTACTAATGCTAACCCGAACAGGAGCGCCGTTCTCAACTGACTCATTAACAACAAGTACAATCTTGCCTGCCTTTTGCTTCTTAGCTTCTGTCAATGCTTCTCTAATCTTATTATCCGTAGACCTTTGATCGCCATCTACTTGAATAATTGTGCTAGCTGGAACTGCTGGTTTCACAACCGTAACGGTACGTTCTACTTGAGTAATGTTACCGGCTTGGTCTGATACTGTATAAATTAGTGTGTACACACCAATCGTTTTAGTATCAATAAATCCGCTCATCGTAACTTTATCCGTAATGTTGCCGTCTATGTTGTCGATGGCTTGTACGCCTTGCTCTACATAGATTTGACCTTGTTCTACAATGACGTTGCTGCTGCCATTTAATGCGATAACAGGCTTAACCGGGTCTGCCATAACCAACACAGTAAAGGTCTTCTCTAACGTATAATCGCCCTTAGTAATCTTTGCTGTTAATGTTACTTCCGTATCTACCAAAGGAGGCGTCACTTTTCCGTCAGCGGATAAAATATCCTCGTGACTGCTTGTCCACTCTATTTCGCTATCAAAAAATCCTTTATCGCTTAGCGAAATATCAGCAGATACCCATCCAGGATGATCGCCAGGAGCAAAACCCAGCTCTAACGCGGCAGTGTCCTTATCCACAGATTCTTTGTCGTAGTCGACTACAAACGTGATAACGGTACTATTACCCGCAGCATCCGTCACGATAATGGTATATTCCCCGTTCGCTTCAATCTTGGTGCCACTCTCAAACGGCTCGCCGTTTAATGTAGCTACAGCTGCCCCTTCTTCAAAGCTTACCGTCGGATATTCCTTGTAAATCCCATCATCCTCAATACCGTTTACTACTGGAGGAACGTTATCAACTGTCACAGTCATTTCGCTAGCTGCTGAAATATTTCCTGATTTGTCAACAACATAGATTTTATAATCTCCGTCCGAAGATGGTGTAACGATCCCAGTTGAATCACCAGCAGCTTTTGTCATCGTCACGCCTTCAGAAAACGAAGTCGTTCCAGCTGGCGCTAACCAAATGGTATCTTCACTATCGTCGGAAGGCTGAATCGTAATCAACGTGTTGCCTTGAGCAATTACATTTCCTCCAAGAACTTGATCTTGATTGGTAGGCGCTGTTTTATCAATATTTACAACTTTTGTTGTCGTAACTTCATTGCCGGCTCTATCCCTAACCATAATTTCAATTACGGTTTCTCCTTCTTGCGTAATGTCAAATGCTCCCGTATATTCTACGTATTCATCTACGCCAAGACCAGGAATTTTGTAGTATATAACAGAATTTTCGCCCTCATCTTGATGCTCTTCATCAAATGTTTTTGTAATGGTTACCGTTATATTTTCATTACTAAATACTCTGTCTGGTGAAATACTTACCGTCGGGAATACCGTAAGCTCTCGATTAATAACAATTGTACGTACAGCAATATCACTAACATTTCCTACATTGTCATAGGTTCTTGTTTCTATCGTATACGTACCTGCTTCAGTAAACAGTAGAGCTTCATCGTATGCCGTCCAATCTGCCTGGGCAGCGCCCGTTATACGATATTCTGTATAAGCTGCTCCTGATGCCGTATCTTGGCCAGGCGTAATTGAAATCGTGTAGTCACCGTTAAAAAAATCTCGATTAGGCTCAAGCTGTATACTAGGTGAGGTAGGCTTCCCCTTATCCATATTGGAAATTGCGATAGTTTGAACGCTCTCATTACCTGCGTAATCACGAACATAAACGGTATAAATACCATTCATATTAACTTCAAAGCTATCACTATGGACGGAAGTCCCATTTGCTATAAAATAGTTAGCGATTTGAAGGCCATATGCATACTTCACTACAGCAATTCCACTACCATCACTATCAGTAGCATTAATCGATACTAGAACCGAATCATTCACCCAGTCTGTTGTATCTGGATCCAACGAATGAATCGTTGGTGCAATATTATCAACAACAATGGTGGCATTACTAGGCTCTGATACATTACCTGCCGCATCCATAATATAAATATGATAGATGCCGTCAGTTGTTGGTGCATGAATCGTATCATAAGTTCCTGTAACGCTCGTAATCATAGTACCATTTGCGACTAAATCATCTGGTGCTGTTCCATGCGGTGCGACAAAGATGGTCAAGCCTTCACCAGCTGCTGCATCCAGTGTAATGACTGTATTGCCTTTAACAGCTTGATTACTGAAAAGTACATCATTCTGGTTAATAGGCGTAACGGTGTCTTTTTGAATGGTTTGATCGATCTCTGTACTTTCATTGCCCGCTGCATCAATGACTTTCACGCTAACCGTAATTGCTCCATCAGCTAATGCGTTAATATCGCTAGGATCAATACTCCAATCACCGTTTCCATCAGCATCTGTTGTAATAACGATTGTCTCTGAATCTTTATCTGTGAACGTTACTTCAACTTTTGCATCTCGTTCAGATGTGCCAGAAACGATAAGCTGTTTAGCCTCATATGAATTAATAACATTGTCTCTAGCGATTGGTACTTGAATTTCAGCCATATTAGGAGGCGTATTATCTACAATGACTGCATTTTCGGAAGCAACGGATACATTGCCATGAGCATCAATGACATACAAATAGTATGTTCCTTCTGCTTGAGGCGCTAGAATCGTATCGCCTGATCCATCGCCAACTAATTTCGTCATTGTTGAGCCTTCTTGAAAGCTTGTCGTACCACTAGGCGCTAACCACGCTGTTTCGCCTGCCGCTGGCGCATCAGATGTAATTTCAATGCTTGTACCAGGTTTAACCGTTTGAGACTCTATACTCGGTCGATCTGGAGCTATCGTATCTATAGTGAGCGTGTCCCAAACAAAGTCTTCTGGCAATGTTAAATTCGCATTGTTATGATTTCCATCCTGAATAGTTCCACCAGCTAGCTGCAGCGCCTGTTCAGCTGCAATACGAATTTCCTCCGTATCGTCGCCATCCTGTACTGTATATTCAAAGATTAACTCATTAGATGAGCTGCCGCTCAAATATGGCGCATAACCAGGCGTTGGGTTGCCAAGATCCAGTACTAGCTCAGGCAAGCCTGTAACGTTAACATCCTCATCGAAAGTAACTTTAATAAGAATAACGTCTCCTGCTTTATAACGAGTCTCAGGATCAACAACATCAACACTAACGATAGTAGGAGGTACTAAATCACTTACCGTAACCGTGAAAATTTGAACTGATTTTTTCCCGCTTGGATCAGTTGCTTCAATCGTAATATCTGCAGTTCCAGAAGCACCGGCAACCGGAGTAAAGCTAATTGTACGATTCTCATCTGTTCCACCAATAACAATACTACTGTCCGCTATTAGCTCTTGATTGGAGGAAGTAGCTGTAACAGTAATCAAATCAGCCGAAAAATACTCATCGCCTACCGTAAAGTCAATGACTTCAGAAGGATCGCTAATGTTTATACTTTGATCTTCAATCGTACTTATTGTTGGAGCCGTCTTTTCAACGACAGTAACTGTAAAGGTTTGCTGGATAGTCATATCACCATCATTAGCTAACAATGTGATTGTAACATCGCCCGCTTGTCCAAATACGGGCGTGATCGATACAATTCGATCCTTTCCATTTCCGGTAACAACAATATTTTCATTAGGAATAATTGTTGTATTAGAAGAGGAGCCTACTACCGTTACACTATAAGGACCCGTTTCTTCATCTGTTACCTGGAATGGAATTTCTTTCTTTACCCCTTCAGTAACCGATTGATTGCCAATGCTAGAAATCGCAGGTTGACTGTTAGGAAGTATTTTCAAAAAGCGACTAAAGGTTTCCGACCACGTACCGCTTTGATTTTTGGTTCTTAATGAAATCTTATAGGTACCAACACCATCACTAGTGAAATCAAGCTTTGGCGAGCTGCCTGTATAAACGACATCATTATCTTTGGTTACGGTCCATTGCTGCTCCGTTATGTCCGCACTACGAGGATCATAGCTTGTATTTTCAATTTGGATCGTGCTTTCCGGCCATACGAGCTGATTCGCGCTTAACTCAAAATCAGCGATTGGCTTTCCTGCGCCTGACTGTGTCGATTGATAACGCGAACGAGCCGTACTCCATGTGCCTTCATAGTCCTTAACCATAAGCTGAATAATGTAATCCCGGTTAGGCACAAAGCTCGCAGGCTGGCCGCTTGTCCATTCTTCGTCAGTCGTAAGCTTCCACTTCCAAATCGCCTCATCAATGCCGTTATTTTGACTTGAATGATCAAGGTCATACGATAAATTTGTTAATATAACCTCATTATTGCCGTTAACCTCAACATCAAAGCGACTCACCGGTTTTCTGTGTACATATAGTGTCTTCACAAGTACGTCTGAATAATAAATATCGTACTTTCCAACTTTATTGAAAGTAGGAAGGAAGTCATCCAAGTACTGTCCGCTATATGGGACAACCCCTGTATTATTATCATAAACGCTTGGGTCATGCCCGATTCTCCATTTACCTTGCGGCCAATCCTCATCCTTCGTATTCGTAAGCTCGGATGACGGAGAAACGATTAAATCATAATTTTGACCAAGTTCCAAATATTCATTGTTAGCTTCATTACGCGATTGATTCGCGATATATTCAGCCATTGCATCTACTTGCTGCTGATAGGTTGAACCCGAGCGATTAACAAACGTACCCTTATCGTTGTTTTTTCTAATAAAGGATTCTGCCTGATTTTGTGTTAAATCATTCGTGCCCGTACCGTCAGCATCTTCGCCCCAGCCAATATAATGGATTTGGTCGTTGTCCATTCTTGTCATAATTTCGCCAAGTGCAATGGAGTTATCGAAATCAGGCACCGTTTGGTCATTCAGGTTAACGATGTACTTTCTAGCCGAAGGTCTCCAATCTGGTTCACGAAGAACCTCCATGAAATCCTTTGAGATAACCTCTACTTCCTTACCTTTAAAAATCGATCCATTGTAGGCATGAAAATCCCATGAATCCTCAAATCGCTTAAAGCTACCAAAATAAAACTTAGTACCAAAGCTTACAATACTAGAATGACTAAAAACTTCGTTGTCTACTCCATTTAATTTCTTGAAGAGATACATGGTCGTCAACGCTGAACCATTATATGGATTTATATAGACTTTAAGCTCTTTAACTGCCGCTGGAACTGTATCTAGACTTAACGCAATAATTTCTCCAATTCCACCAACTGTGTCATCATAGTCTAATGTGCTTCCATATACTGCTGGATTATCATAAAACAGCTCTGCTACTTTTGAAGTCTGATTCCAGAACTCTACATGAGAATCCATGTCTATCCGTCCTGTAGCAGGTTTATCCCATTTTAAATTAAGCTTAAACTCGCCCTCTAAAATATTTGTTTCGTTTACTTGCACAGATTGAATATTAAGATTACTTGCACTTATTCCTCTGCTTTCTAATGCACTCTGTAGATCTTCCTTATAGGTGTCAATATTTTGCGTAGAATTATCTACCGCTAGTACGACATCTACATCATAGGCCTTCTGTACATCAATTCCAATCTCGACTGCTTCTGCTGCGCTAGCATGAATTGGTATTGCTACAGAGATTAGCGACACAATTAATGTGAAGCTTAGCATGGAAACTCCCAGCTTTTTTAGCCACCGTTTACTCACTAATGTTCCTCCTGTTGTTCGAATTTACTAAAGCAATTCATTTCTTTATTACTTCTTTCCTATTATATCAATCGACACTGAACAAATAATAAACAAACGAAGAATTGCTAATTAAGTATAGTCTGATTTTCACGGACATGTGAACATAAAGTCTCAAAAAAATCTATTACATTCTTTTTTAAACGAGAAAAACAGGACTTAATAACTACAAAAAGTTATTCTAGCAATCTAGCAAATGCCACACCCATTTTAATCTAGCTTGCTTATTGATTACATGTTGGCTTAATGAAACTGGTCTGCATAATTATTAAATGCCTAATTTATTGACTTTTACGTTCTTACAGGACCTAAAAAGCACTTATAAAACCACTACTCAACGCACTCGTAATGCAGGCCGGGGGTTCAATTTCCTTCATCAGCATCTTAAAAAGAACAATGACGCGGATTCTGGGAAACACCCGATCCGCGTCATTGCTTTTCATGCTTTATGAGCTGTTTCTTATATTTTATGCCGATAAGCGGTCGGCAGCATGCCAATCTCCCTACGAAACGTTCGGATAAAATAGCTTTTGCTATCAAAACCAAGCCGATCAGAGATTTGCTCAATGCTGTAATCACTATGATCCAGATATTCGCAAGCCCTCTCCATTTTTAGCCGCAACACATAGTCGACAAAATTTTCATTTGTTTCCTTTTTAAACAATCTGCTGAAGTAGGATGCATTCAAGTGAAGGCGCTGAGCTACCTCCGACATCGAAATTTTCTCATGCAAATGCTCCATTACATATCTTTGGGCCTCAATAATTTCGCGGCGTTTTGAGCTTGTGTTAATATACTGCACCACATGAAGCAAATCCGCCAATTGGGTCCACATCATATCTTGAAAATGATCCAACGATTCCACCCAAAACAAGTTTTGATGGACAACCTCCTCGGAAAAACGCGTTTCAAAATAATGCAGCGACTTAATTTTCATTCTGAGGTCGAGTAATATTTTAAGTCCCCATTCCCGTACCACTTGAGGCTTGTATCTTGTTTCCCTAATTAAAGCAATCCAATACGCCAGCTTCCGCTTAAGATTTTCGACATCCTCTTTCATAATAAGCTGCTGAAAGTGCTCGGTAGCTTCCACATGATGGATAAACAGATCTTCTTCGGAATATTGATAATCCAGCGCGTCCAGCTTAAGAATGGATCCCTCAAGCCGATAAAAGCAATGATCCTTTCCTTTAAGCAACTGCTTAATATTAGATTTGAGCGAAGTGGCATTTTCTGAATTTGTGCCGACAATGAAAGTAACCGAAAACTTCAAATAATCTTTAATAGCATCATTAATTGTCCTCAGTGTACCCTCAAGCGATTCATACACATTTGTTTTAACAAGATCCCGGTATTGAAATAACAGCACCGTTTCTTTTCCGTTATAGGACAAATGAAAAATCCCTTGCTCCTTCTCTTTCGCAACAACTTCCTCGATTACATTCTGCATGGAAAAAGACAGCAGTTTCTTAGACGAGTACCGCTTCTCTGCAACCTGTTGGCGATTGATAACACAGAGAACGGGGATGTATACATAAGTTCTAAAATCCAGTCCTATCTGATCCGTCTGATCGGCCCATGCCGCTTCATCTAATAAAGGATTATCTTCGAGCGATGTGATCAGCTCCTTGCTGACCTCCTGCTTTTTTAAAGTTTTCTCCTCATCTAGGCTATGCTTCATTTGCTCTAGCAGCTTTATTAATGAAACGGGATCAAGTGATTCCTTCAAAATATAATCCACCACATTAAGCTTGATCGCCTGCATAGCAAAAGAAAACTCATCATGACAAGACAAAATAATCGACCGAAGATTTTTTTTCCGCAACGTTAGCGCATTAATCAGCTCTAAGCCATTCATGACAGGCATTCCGATATCCGTAAGCAAAATATCAGGCAGATTTGTCGCGTAATCATACGCCTTTTGCCCATTGGAAAACCCGCCGATTACCTCCATATTAAGCGCTTGCCATGGTATGGCTTGCTGCAAATACTCAATTACCGGATAATCATCGTCAACCAGCATGACTCTATACATAACGTGCCTCCCCCGCTGTCATTGGAATAAGCAGCGTTATTTGCGTGCCTTGATCAGGAGCGCTATCGATCAACACCTTAACAGTAGGACCATATATAAGCTTCAAACGCTCATAAACATTTTTGACCCCAATTCCACAAAGACCGCCTTTTCTTTCCTCGGTATACAGCGCCTCTTCCTCCACATAAAGATGTTCGAGCAATAGCTTCCATCTATCTTCTGTCATCCCCTTTCCATTGTCCGCCACAGTTACGCGCAGGCACTGGTGATCCACACGGGATGTGATCGTAATCGTACCTCCGCTTTCATTTAAACCATGAATATAGGCATTTTCAATGAGTGGCTGAATAAACAAACGAGGTACCTCAACCATTCTTGCTTCCTCTGTCATATCAACCTCGTATAAAATCGGATGCTGCTGACGCATATTCATCAGCTTGATATAATGAGATACGATTTCAATCTCTTGATATAACGGAATAAATTCATTATTTCGGTTAATCGTCATTCGCAGCAAATGAGACATGGCTTGGATCAACGATGCATTTTCCTGATCGTTTTTCATTAAAATTTTAAGCCGAATCGAATTTAAAATATTAAATAAAAAATGTGGGTGAATTTGCGCCTGCAGCATCTCCAGTTCCAGCTTGCGCTTCTTTGTCTGATCGAGCACTGCTTGTTTAATCATCCCTTCAATCCGATCCAGCATTTTGTCAAAGGATCGGCCTACCTTTCCGATCTCATTATTCCCTTTAATTTTGGCACGAATCGTTAAATTCCCAGCTTCAATCTCCCCTGCAACTCTTCCAAGTCGAGCCAGAGGTTTGGTCAACTGTCGCACAAAAATAATCAATATAAATAGAAACAACGAAAAGAACGAAACCTGAATGAACAAATTCGTTCGCCAAATAAAATTAATTTTTTGGGTAGCATCCTTATAACGAGTTACATGAACGATAGACCAGTCCGAATAAGTCAACTTATGGCTTGCAAGTAAATATTGCTCCCCATCGATCGTCGTTACCTGAGCATCATCTTCATTAAAGCGAATCCGATCGGCATACGGAAAAGGCTGACCTATTTTATTGGAGTCTTGATGCGACAATACGTTCCCTGTCGAATCCACCAGCATAATTTCTTGATTGCCAGAAATCTTCGAAAAAGACTCATGAAAATCCGTTTCTTTAATGCTGATAATGGCATAGCCTGAAGGTACGGTAGAGTATTGAAGTTTTCTCGCTATCGTCATCAAATAAGGACTGCTCTGCTTGGATGACAGTATATAATTAGGCTGCCCCCCTAGCCAGTGCAGTTCATGAGCATCCGTTTTTTTCAGTTTGTCAAACCAAGGCTCATCATAAAACAGCTGAAAGTTATGATTATAGAGGGAGTAATTTGTATATCCACTCCCCTCTTCCTCTTCCGTCAATATGGTGATATAAATATCATTTAATGAATTTGCAATGCTCCCCAGCTTGTTTGTTATTTTTACATGATTAAGTGCGCGCTCTCCATCATTTTTACTTTCCTTGCCAGCACTGATAAGCGAATTCATCTCGCCATCAAACTGGATATAATTTGTAATATAGAGCATGGTGTTAATTAACCCGGACAAATTCAACTCGACGATTTGCATCGTTTCTCGGGAGTTACTGATGGCATTATCCATCAGCACATCCTTAGCAAAATAATTCGACACCGTCGTAGATATAAGCAGCGGTACCAGCAAACAAATTACGGCGGTAACGATCAGCTTTTGGCGCAAAGAGATCGTATTCCACTTATTAAGCAGCTTCTTCGTCACACTATACACGACCTTTTCTAGTCATCCGAAAAGCGGTACAGCAGAATAAGTGATTACCCTTTCACACCGCCAACGGAAATTCCTTCGATAACTTGCTTTTGAGCGACTAAAAATACGATTAACAACGGTATGATCGCCGACACGGCGCCAGCCATCGTCAAAGCATAAAATTGGCCTTCGCCATCGGCAAATTGACGCATTCCTATTTGAATGGTGTACAGTGCCTTATCGCGTATAAAAATAAGCGGCGTCTGATAGTCGTTCCACGTCCAAATAAAACGCAGGATCGCGTAAGTTGCAATCGCGGGACGAACTAATGGCAGCGCAATGCGAAGGAAGATTTTGAAATAGCCGGCTCCATCCATTTTCGCAGACTCAATAAATTCCGGATGTATGCCAATAAAAAACTGTCGCAGCATAAAGGTGCCAAACACGCTAAAGCTGTTTAAAAGAATCATGCCCAGATGTGAATCATAAAGATCCAACGATTTAAAAATCAAAAATTGTGGAACAAGAATAGCCTGTGTTGGAATCATATACAGCATCAAAATTAACACGAACAAAAAGTTCTTGCCTGCATATTGCAATTTCCCAAAGGCGAATCCAGCCATACTCGATATAATAACAGACACGACAGTCGTCAGTACAGCAACTTTCATCGAATTTAGATAATACAATAGAAATGGATATTGCCCCATCCAGACTTCGCGATAGTTCTCAACCATATTCCAGCGTACAGGCAACCACTCGATAGGGAAGTTAAATACATCATTCTCAAATTTAAACGAGGTTACAAGCATCCATACGAATGGCAGGAGGAAAATTAAACCCACGATTAACATAATTATTGTCGTAATAAGCTTTCTACTATCAATACGTTGAAGGCTCCGCATCTTCGTCCTACTCCCTTCTATTCATTTACCCATTTTTTTTGCGCTACCCATTGAATCAGGGTAATAATGAATACAAACAGCAGGAGCACCATCGCAATCGCTGAAGCATAACCTGATTTCAAATTAACAAATGCTGTATCATACAAATAATAAACTGCCACGGATGTAGAATTGGAAGGTCCGCCAGCTGTTAGCACAGCAATTAAATCAAATACTTTAAATGTTCCGATTATTCCGATAATAAGCAAGAAGAAGCTTGTTGAGGATAACATCGGTAATGTGATCTTTTTAAATTTATGCCAGCCATTTGCTCCGTCAATGTCAGCTGCCTCATATAAATCACGTGGAATGTTCTGCAATGCAGCCATATAAATAATTAATTTAAAGCCGATTTGCACCCAGATCATTATAAACATAACGGAAGGCAAGGCAAAGTTTATATCAGATAGCCACTTTGGCGGATTATCAATGCCAATTGACATTAAAAATTGATTGATCGGTCCAAAAGTAGGATGGAATAACACCTGAAATACGACTGCTACAGCTACGACGCTAGAAATATAAGGCATAAAGTAAATAACCTTCATCGTATTCTTCAAATAAACGTGACTATTAATAATAATAGCTAGCAATAGGGCAATCGCCATACCTATTGGAACGACAAATAACAATAAAAAGTTATTTTTCATAGATGTGAGAAAGATATCGTCGTCCAGCAATTTAGTGAAATTATCTAAACCGATAAACTTCGCTTGTTCAAATCCCGCTACGAAATTCCAATCCGTAAAACCCAGTACAATCGTTGCCAGCACGGGAATTAATACCAGTATGATAACCCCTATTAACATTGGGCCCATAAACATATAACCAGCCATGGTTTCCCTCTGTGCTGCTTTGCTTAATTTTTGGCCAGCCGCCACAATTCCCACCCTCTTCTCGCTGTCAAGTTACTCCATTGCGAATGTAATCGTGAAAGAGTACACTCCTTTGTCTGCATTTGTTATCTTCCAACATAATGGTAAGCATTGAATCGCAGGAAATACGCTGCTTATCAATTCCCCATTTCCAGTTTTTTTAGAGAACTGTTCTCCAGTCCCGCTGACTATGAGCGCAGCTGCTTGTTTAGTGAGTTGCAAACCGTTCTCTGTTTCTTTTACTTCTGCATGATCCGAGATAATAACCGGCTCGGTTATACTAAGTTCAGCAACTGGTATTTGAACATCAATATAATAGGTTTTAATGATTTGCTTGTCTGACCATTCGTAATCAATCGTATAAAATAATTGGCTTTCAATTTGTACCGCCAAAGGAACAGACTTTAATTTTCCAGTCACGCGAACCTTGCGCTGATCTTTCATCTGCTCATGGAAAAGAAGAGCTGGCTGGTGCTCATATAAGCTGCTAACGACTTCCCCATTTATAGCAGCTTCTATTCTGGGCGTTGTCGGTCCTTGAAATAATCCTGGGTATTGTGGCATATTAACGATTTCAATTCGCTTATATACCGTAGCAGAACCAGCTTGCACTGCACCTAGTTGTTCATTCCACAAATAAGACATCATGCCGCCGGTAGGAGCGTTTATACTGCCATAGCCGCTAATCGTTCCCATCCAAGACTGACTGCGTATATGCGCGCTATTAAGAGACGGATAATATTTGAAGTTAAAAATGTTGTCTGAAGGGAGCTGAGCCGTTTGGCTGGTTAATGCTCCCCATTTTCCATAAACCAAAGCAATGGCCAGGCTATCCGCCCGATTAAATGTGCTATGGATGCAGGATTCATCGAATATTTGCTCATGTGCCGGTCCATAACCAACCATGCCTTGTTTCGTTATGCAGCTAATCAGATAATCCATATTACGTTCTGCTGCAACTGCAAAAGCAGGGTCCATATCAGCCAATATCATAAACGCCATCTGACAGCCGTGGGCTGTTTTACTGCCGTACATGGTCCACTTATAACTGCGGCTGCCGAAGGAATTATCAAGCGAGCCATCCGGATACATCATCTCCATATGGGTTCGTAAAGCACGAACGGCTTCCGCTCTCACACTTTGATCATCTGTCAGCATCGCATATTCCGCTATGGCTCCAATGGTCATATCGATATTGTAGCCGATATCAATTTGATCGCCGGCAGCATGCGGAAACTTGGATTCACCTACTATAAATCCATCACGATTTATACGAAGCAGCGAGGTCTGCATTAAATTTCTGGCTTCTTCGGCATAATCAGCTCTTTGCAAAATTTGCGAACACCACTGTAAAGCGGCAGCCGATGAAATCAAATAATTGATATTATTTTTTGGAATACCGCCTTTACAAAAAGCCCAGACAAGGTATTCCGCTGCATTCTCAATCATAGGCAGTAATGGCTCTGCTTCTTTTTGTTCGCCAGCTTTCAACAAATAGTCGTAAGCATGACTTAACGATAACACTTGAAATACAGTCGTGCCTTTCCAGTCAGACGGCTCGTCATTGAGCCAAGAACCATCAAATAATTGTCTTCTTTGCATATAAGAAACAAGCAGCCGGGCTGCTTGCTTGTATCGCAGCTCTCCAGTTTCTACTGCCATAAAATAAAGCGGAAATATAGCATCGCCGCTGCGTCCATGAATACTTTTACACGCTGGACAAGCAAAGCCGCCCTTCCAGCTCGGCAATAAATCTGTTACCTGATGATCGATCAATGTATTACAAAATTGTTCGACCAGCTGCTTCATTTTTGTATAAGCCATCATCGTCCTCCTTCCATGCTCCGGGCAATACCTTATGTATCGCCCAGAGCTGAAGAGATAAAGTTAACTTGAATCAACAATTACTTATTCGTTTCAATGATTTTTTCAACTTTTGTTTTAATGTTCGCCATTGTTTTATCAATATCTTGTGTACCAAGCAAATACAATTGAGCCTCGTCAATAAATGCTTTTTCTGCTTCAGTAATATAAACCGGCGGGATGATTGTCTTTGCCGGCACCGATTTTTCAATCGATTTGATCAGAGACTCTTTATCAATGGCTTCAGGCCTTTTCGTTCCAGCTACAATATTGTCTACGGATTCGATCGTATTTGCTTGCTTCCAACTTGACAAGCTTGTACCTTGTACGTCAATCCCTTTCGTTGTAAACCAGCGTACAAATTTATAAGCCGCTTCTTTGTTAGCCGACTTTTTTGCTACGCCAACAATGTCGCCTTGCGGTCGAATATAGACTTCCTTATTTTCGGCATTTCTAGGCAAGGGAGCCCAAGCTATTGTAAAATCAGGCGTGAAATTCCCCCACTCGGAAATGAGCCAGCTTCCCGCCACCATCATACTAACTTTGCCGCCAAAAAATTGTTGACGGTAGTCAAGTTTTTGGGAAATCGCCTCTGACAATGGAACTGCCGATTTATCGACATTCTCCAACGTGTTGCGTAATTCCAACGCACTGCGATAGACTGGGTTGTCGCCATTATACGTATCGTCAGTTACGAGATAGTTTTTATCAGGCAGGCTCCCCTCTCTTACGACATAGTGCACATATGAATCGCGCAAGTAAGTACCATATCGTTTTGCTGCACCTTCGCCTTGCGTTAGTTTTTTAGAATACTCCGCAAACTCTTCCCATGTCCAATCTGTTGGAATCGGTAAATTTGCCGCATCCAGATGCTCTTTGTTCAACAAAACCATTGGTACTACATTTTTTGCAGGTAGACCATAATATTTTCCATCAATTTTTGGATCAAGCGTGTATTCTTCTGCCACATTGACGCCATCTTTAGCTAAAAACTCATCGATCGGCTCCATCATGCCAATTTTTACGCGCTTAGCAAATTCACCGCTAGTATGAAAAGCCACAACATCCATTTCTTCGCCGGATGCCGTCATCAGATCAAGCTTTTTCAAATAATCAGCTGCGTTTACGTTGTCAACCAACGGCATTGATTCCACTTTAATTCCTGGGTGCGCTTTTTCAAACTCTTCAATAAGACCGCTCCAATTTCCGCTGTTTTCGTTAAACCAATGTAAAAACTTAATAGTCACGACTTCTTCCTTGTCACCATTGCCCGGCTCTTTTTTCGATGGATCTGCCGGTGTGCTGGAGCATGCTGCAAGAAGCAATGCAACCGTCAATAAAACAGTAAGCAAACTCGTTATTCTTTTTCTTTTGTTCACTTGTAAAACCTCCCCAAGATGTATAATTATTGTTGTAACTACAACTTCTGTACAACATAACCGTAGAATATCATTTTCTTAATTGAGCCAGAAAGTGTACTCCCTCTACTAAATTGAGATTTTTTTGACTTTCTGCATCACTTACTATCGATGATCATACAATTTTCTACGTACTCCGATTTCTTTTAGCTATTATTTCCAATATTTTCTCTCTAGGCTTGACTCCACAGCGAGTTGCCCAACGATCATATTGCACGATCATTTGCTGTACTCTTTTAGGATATTGATCTGCTAAATTATAAATTTCAGTACGATCCTGAGCCATGTCAAACAGCTCCCATTCTCCAGGATAGTTTTTAACCAGCTTCCAATTCCCTTCTCTAACGGCCGCGTTGCCCTCATGCTCCCAAAAAAGGAATCGATCCTCGGCATGATCATCGCTCACAAAAAGCTTTTTCATACTTTTGCCTTCAGGCGGGCAGATAGCATGTCCATTATAAGTTGCAGGGTATGCTGCATTTGTAATATCCAGTATCGTAGCCATAACATCCGTTAATTGGCATGCCGTATGACGAATTTCACCCTTTGATTGGATTGCTTCCGGCCAATGAACAATAAACGGTGTTGCTATTCCGCCTTCATGAACCCAGTGCTTATACAGACGAAATGGCGTATTCGATAAATTAGCCCATGCAGTACCATAGCTCTGGAATGTTGTCTCTGCTCCCGGCATAACATCAGGTCGATTACCAAAGGCGACATCAGCTCCAGTACTTGTTCTACCCCAGTTTTTCGGTATTTTATTTGGTTGAACAGGTTCGAATTCCTCAGTACAGCCACCATTGTCTGATAAAAAAAGGATTAGCGTCTGCTCTAATTGACCCGTTTCCTCAAGAGTTTGCAAGATACGGCCAATTCCTTGATCCATGCTGTCAATCTGAGCGGCATAAACCTCCATGCGACGCTGTTCCCATTCTTTATGTGCCGCATCTTCCCATGCGGGCTGGCTGTTATCACGATCGGTTAATGACCAGCCGGCATTTAAAATACCCATCTCTTGCATACGCTGCATTCTTTCTATTCGCAGTTGATCCCACCCGGCATTAAAACGATCTTTATACTTAGCGATATCATCTTCTTTGGCATGCAGAGGCCAATGTGGAGCAGTATAAGCTACATACTGAAAAAAGGGTGTGTCCGGATACTCCTCGACATGCTCCTTAATAAACCTGACAGCCTCATCGCTAATAGCATCTGTATAGTAATAATCTTTATTTAACGCTTCATGTTCTATATTTTCATTATCACGTGTCAATGTTGACGGGTAATAAAAGTTTCCAGAGCCGGCCAACGTGCCATAGTAACGATCAAAACCGCGTTGCAGAGGCCAAGTATCAGTAACCTCGGAAATATTATTCGCGATATGCCATTTACCGCTCATATAGGTACGATATTTCGCTTGACGCAGCACTTCGGCTATCGTGACGCATTGCTTATTTAAATTGCCTTGATAACCCTCCGGCCCATCATCATCAACTAATACCCCTATTCCTGTCTGATGGGGATGCAAGCCAGTAAGTAAAGACGCTCTTGATGGACTGCAGCGAGCCGTATTATAAAACTGCGTAAACCTTAGCCCTTGTTCCGCTAATTGATTCAAAAAAGGGGTGTCCATCTCTCCACCATAACATCCAATATCTGAGTAACCCATATCATCATTTAAAATCAGCAATATATTAGGGCGTCTCGCCTCTTGCTCATGACTCCGCTTCTCCGCCTCTTCATCTCGCATCATTTTTTCACGTCCTATTTATTAACTTTGAAGTTTTCTGGTATTTCGATTAAACAACATAAATTGGTGAAATCCATGCACACTGCCCATTTACTTGTTGAACCTCAACATGATATACGTCGCATTCGTCTTCCTTTTCGGAATCCGAGAAGCTGCCGCTATATACATATTGCCCAACAGGCACAGCCGGGTGAATAACGACGGCTTCCGAATTAAAGCTATGTTTATGTCGAGTCATATTACCACTCAGTAATTTTCAATTGTCGTCACCATGCCGCTATCATTTAGATTCGACATTCAGTCTTGTGTTTTATTAAAGAATAACATGTAGCAAATCGATGCATGTAGACCACATCATTTACTTTATTGAGATTATTTTGACTTAAAAAACATATCAACTTGATAAACTTCGCATTCCTGTATGAGCAAGTACACAAACAGGCTGAACGGAAAACCTTACGTTTTCTCGCCCAGCCTTTTTATTTTGGGGACTTATTGGACGGCCCTAAGTGCTAATCATTGCGAAAAGTCAACCCGCCAAGCGGAGCTTGATCCAGCGAATGTTGCCGACTCCGTCTTCAACCGCCCAGAAACTTACGAAAATATGATTCGAATGCGTACGGATCAGCGAAGGCGCACCGAACTGCAATGCGGTGAAATCCGCTGCCATGTTGCCCGAATGAGCGGTCAGCCCTGACCTGCCGCTGCCCCATAACGGATACTCCGCTTCGTTCACCCATTCGTCGCCCGCGATCCGGGAAATATTCGCCCATAGCCCAGGCACATCCGTTCTGCGATAAACGGTCAGCACCCTGCCCGGCGCGATTTCCATCAAATTCAGCGTTTGCCCTTGCAAGCCGCATGACCGCGGCTCCGTGAACGGGCTGCCGATTCCCGCCGCGCGGGTAATGACGTAGTGATTGTCCCGATCCTTCCCCGCCTCCCGGTCATATACCCAGGCTGCAGCAAGTATTCTGCCGTCCGTCAGTTCAATCATCTTGGACTCCCAGAAAATATCGATGTCTCTCGCATCCGCCATAACATCGATGTAATCCGGCCAGGTGCTGCCTTGGTTATCGGAACGGAATGCGACCATCTTCATGCCGTTCGGGCAATAGCCGTCGAAGCCTTTCCAGGTACAGGTCGGCAATATCCACGTACCGTCGCGCAACGGCACGATCGGTGAAGTCATTTCGAATTCCGGGCCGACGAGCGGCGGGGCGATCGTCTGCGGCTCGCTCCATGTGCGTCCTCCGTCAGATGACCGGAACAACAACTGCTCGGTTTCGACGAACCCCAGATTGTCGGGATTGACAAAGCCGCAATCCTGACGGGAACGGTCATGACGAATAACGTATGCGATCACTTCTCCGTCGGCACCATGGGATAGGCGGCATGATTCCGACGTGACCCTGTCCGCCGTTCCGGGATATAAGCGGCCTTCATGCACCCACGTGGCTCCCTGATCGGAGGAGCGCGACAGTTCCGTGTGCAGGTCGGCGGATTCGAAGGCTTGGCCGACCGTAAACGATGCCAGCATCTCGCCGTTCGTCAACTGAATCACCGAAGGAAAATAGGCATGCCGGGCGTAGACATGGGGAAGCGGGTTACGAAAAACAAGTCCGGTATCGACAATTTCAAGTTTAATGTGATCGGCAGTCATGTCGGACATAGGTAAATCCCCTTTCGTCGAATGAATAGTCTGTTCGGATAATGCTGGTTCAGCCTGTCGATGGAATCCGGCGGCAATTGCCTTGCGCATCCTCTGGTAACGATTGTCCGTTACGGACCTGAACCGCAGGACAGACCTGTACGGCTACCTGTCCGGCAACATCCGTGCCAGGTATAACCGCCGTCACTTGAACGGATCCGGCATGATTCGGCGCCTGGAACAGGGCGGAGAACGCTCCGTCTTCACCGGTTGCGATTTCTGCAGGATCGATCATACCGGACGAAGCGGACAAGCGGACCGTAATACCCGCCATGCCAGCTCCCTCGGCGTCATACACGGCGCCGGTTACAACCGCTTGCTGACCAAACGCGACACGGTCGGCATCCATCGCGAACGAGATGCTGGCAGGAACCGGCGCCGCGTTCACCGTCACCGCGCTGGTTGCCGTCCATCCGCCATCGATGGCCGTTGCCGTTATATGCGCCAGGCCCGGCGAAATTGCGACGACCCGCCCCGCTTGGTCAACCGTTGCCGCTTCTTCATTGTCCGAGGTCCACAACACGCGCTTATCGGTCGCATG
Organism: Paenibacillus sp. MY03; assembly: GCF_002165585.1. Lineage (NCBI taxonomy): Bacteria > Bacillati > Bacillota > Bacilli > Caryophanales > Paenibacillaceae > Paenibacillus > Paenibacillus sp. MY03. The sequence goes on from NZ_MXQD01000046.1 coordinate 75,464, forward strand.
ATCCGGCGCCAATGCAACGGTCAGGCGATAATCTTCTCCTTCCCGCAGTTCCAGTTCCGCAGGTGTCAATTCAATGCCGGTTGCGGCGAAAATTTTGGAGAAGCGAATATGGTCAATGTACAGCTCGTTCGTACCGGACTCTCTGTCAAGCGGAATCGAAGCAATCTCGATATGTTCCGGGTTCGGGTCTGCGAAGCCCATTCCGGCATGCTCCGCGATCTTCACCCCATCCAGCCAGAGCGAAATGGCCGATTCCCCGTCATAGCGAATTTCCCAAGCGTGGAACTGATCGTCATTCGGCATCTGAATCGGATAAGTACCAACATTGCGATAAGCCTGGTCGCCACGGAAAGTTACCTTGGCCTTCCCGGTAGCAGGATCATAGGAGTTGAAAGCCAGTACATACTTCAATCCGTTCGCATTCACCCGGAACAGGATGCCCCGGTCCGGCAAATAGTTGGCCGGCGTCATCAGATCGGCGAAACGTGCTGAATATTCCATCTTCCAAGGTCCCTGGCCGATCGCCAGATTGCGAAGCATCGAGCCCCACTTGCCGCCCGAATTTCCATCTCCATAAATCAGATATTGGCCTTCCGTCACCGGTTTCAGCGCAACTCCCTGCGGGTTGCCGAGCGTATTCGCAGAATCGGTGATGTAGACGCCCGGTTGCGGCGCCGTCACTCGCCAGCTCTTATCTTTCAGACTTGCAGCGTCATCGTTGAACAATAAGCTGCGCGGCGCCCCCTCGACATAGACGCTGTCCTGCGTCCATTCGGCGGGATACGCGAATGTATGCCACTTCCTCACTTTCACTTTGTCTCCCAGCTCACCGCGAATGACGCCGCCATTCGCCGCCGTTCCTCGCCAGTTGTTGTAAATATAGATGCCATCGTATCCGGCTTCATAGAACTGGTGCGCCCGCAACAAATATTGCTGTTTGCTCACATAATTGAACCCGGCGGTAATCGGAATGCCGCGCTTCTTTAACTCTTCCTCGATTTTGGTCATTTCATGGCCGGACAATGTCCCTGTTATACCGCCATACAGCTTCACATTCGTCCCTTCCGCCAAATCGGCGAACTCATCGATATTGCTGAAGAAACCTTCATGGTCAATCGAGGCCGGAATGAGAATGTCGATCAGTCCGTCGGCGATCCACGTTTGCAAATCGAGCGCAGTGACCGGATAATAAGGAACACGCACCGCAATTCGCTTGCCCGGCAACGCAATGCGAAGCTCGCGCAGGAAATCGGTCATGATCGTCGCCGTCGACATGCTCGCCGCCTCACTGCCGAACAAGTCCGGATAGCGATTAAAGTCGAGCTCCACGCCAGACACAACCTGCTCGCCCTGATCATTCGTCGCAAAGGCTGCTTCCACCAGCACATCCTTAACGAATTGCCGGAATTCGGGATAGGCATAGCTCATCCGGAAGCTGCGCGAGCCATCCCCCAATTGCTGCCAATACCCCTTGTTAACAAACTCATCGTATCGCGGCCCGTTCAAATAAGGGTGTTCTCCCGGATTGTAAAAGGCGTTCATCCGCAAGGAGGCAAACCCGTTCATCCCAAGCTCTTCAGCCCGTCCGGCTACAAGCGCCAACGGATCTTTGCCGCTGTTGATCAACTGCAGAATCAGATTCATTCCCCGAACGTCATCGGACCGCATTAAATCTTCCTGCTCCGGCGTCAGGTTTGTATATGGCTTCAACGCTGTCTCGCTGTCGCGAATAATCATCATCGTCGCCCCCAGCGACCAATAGATCGCTTCCGCGTCCTGGCCGGCCAGAAGATCAACGGCATACTCCTTCAGCTTCGTTTCATCCGCATACAATCCCGAAGTAAAGTCGCTATAACCATCGTTGTTGTAAATAACCCGTTTTCCTCCGCCAAGCGCTGTTTCGTCCGCTTCCATGTAAAGGGCGATTTCATCCGCAGTCAATTCTTTGAGTTTAACGTAGGCGATGCGCGCTTGTTTCCCTCCCGCTGTCTTCAGGGTGACGGTTCCATTCTGAAACTCGGAAGCGAAGGCGAAGACTTCCGCAATAGCCTTGTTGCCATACGACTGACCAGGGTCGATAGCGCTGCCGCCGACCGTTACCGTCTGCTCCAGCGTGCCGTCGCTAACGATAAACTGTTCGGTCCCGGTCACATAGCCGACATAAACGCCGAACCAGCCGTTCAGGTTGATCGGCAAGGAGAGCGTATGCGCGTCGCCGACATTCTCCAGGAAGACGCCGCCTTCTTCGGTTCCTTCATATTGGTACGCGGCAGTCTCCCAGCCGGAAGTTCCCTTCACAAACACCATGTTCGCCGTCTCATCCCACACATCCGTCATTGCCTTGTACAGATAGACCGCACCGGTCGTCGCCGTACCGCCTGCCACCGTCGCTTGCTGTCCGGGCGCGAGCGCCTCAACCGTCGGATAAACCTCGAGATTCCGGGTATACGTTGTCAGTTCGGCGCCGTTGTGCAGCAGCCTGACGGTCAACTCCATCCGGCCTGTCGCCGCCACGGCATCCAGCCGTACGGACACAGCCGGCCCGGTTGCCGCTTGCAGTTTACTGGCCATCATTGACCCGTTCTGCCGCAGGCTCGCTTCTACTTGCAAAGAACCATCCTGGTAGGACAGCGGGTTCGCATCATCAATGGAGACGACCGTCTCGATGCCGTTTGCTTGCGAGGAAGCCGGCAATATGGAGATACTCGTGATAGCAGGCGCGAATTGAGCCCAGTCTGGAAGCGCGTTCTTCACCAGACGAATCCGGTCAATGGCGGCTTCCGTCGTGCCGGTAACCGCTCCGGTCGCATCGTTGTAAATGCGCACACGATCCGGCCCGGTCTGTGCCATACCTAGCCCTTGCCAACTGCCCAACTTCATCCCATCAAATGAAACGATAATCTGATGCCGGTCGTAGGCAATTCCCCACTGATGAAATTGCTGGGCGTCCGGTATCGTCAATTCCAGTGTTTCGTAACCGCCATCGGCTTTCAGCAAGCGCAATTTTTCGCCATCATGCCAGACAAGCCGGTACAACTTGCCGTCAGCGACGATTTCCAGGCCAAGCCCCTTGGAAGGATCGCCGGCCGCAGCGTCCAACTCGACCAGTGATTGGATCCGGGCATCGAACTCCAACGCCCATGGCGCGCCTGCAATCGCGACCTGTTTGGATAGCTGAGCCGCCTGGCCGCTCCCCGCTGCCGCATAGGTCGCATAAGTGCCCTCGGCCGCCGGTTTCATGCCGGCGATTACGCCGTTTGTTTTCCTGTAGTCCGTGAAATAAGCATTCGCCGCCGGTGGATCGACCTGCCAGTTCATCGTCGGAAACCCGGACCCTTCATCATCGATCAATACATTCGGGTTGCCCTTCACGGATTTGCTCAATCGGATATCCTCGAAATAAACTTCATTTGCACCGGCTTCCCAATCCAGCGGAGCATTGAAGATATACAGACCATCCGCAGCGTTTACCGTTCCCGCAATGTTCTCGAATCGAGCCAGAACGACGCCATCGACGCTGACCGATACGGCATTTACGCCATCATAAGCGATCTTCCACGAATGGAACAGGTCATCGTTGGGCATATTCACCTCTCTGACATCCACCGCGCTGCCGGACCCGACCTGGGCCACAATGCGGTTGCCGGAGTTGAAGGCGATCTTGTAACGCTTTTGATTGGCGCGGACATCGAAGAATATGCCCCGCTCGGCCAGATAACGCGAAGGGGTCATCAACTGACTGAATTTCGCCGAAAATTCCAGTTCCCATGCCCCTGCGCCAATCGGCATACTTTGACTGATATAACTATATTTATTGAGACCGCTTGCACGCTGATCGCCATAGAACAAATACTGTCCGGCAGGGACAGGCTGCATGGCTGCCCCGTTCGGATTGCCGAGCGAATCGCCGGAGTCCGTTATATACAGCCCGTCGATCGGAGCTTGAAAGCGGGTCCAGCCGGCATCCGCCAATGAATGGGCGTCATCCTGCGCATAGACGTCCGGATTTCCTTTGTACAGTTTGAAATAATCAAAGTAAACTTCATTCGTTCCCGCTTCCCAGTCAAGGGGCAAGTTGCCGATGACGACGCTGTCGTTGCGCCCGGTTGCCGGAAGGGCGATGCCGGAGAAAGCGGCAACCTTGATTCCGTCAAGTTTAACCGAAACCGTCTGCAATCCATCGAATGTAATTTCCCACTGGTGGAAGGCGTTATCTTGCGGAAACTCGATCTCCTTGTCCTGGAATGTCGTGCCATGGGTATTGGTCAAGCCGTACAGCTTGTTCATCGCATTGAAGGCAATCTGATACCGCTTCTCGTTGGCATATACGACGAACAGAATACCGCGTTCTGCCGGATATTGTTTCGGCTTCACCAGGTCGACGATCCGGGCGGAGAACTCGAGTGTCCATTCACCTTCGCCGATTGCCACCGACTTGGTCATCATCGTATAGCGAATGCCGTCGCTTGCCTGCTTGTCGCCATAAAACAAATATTGTCCCGGATCGACCTGCTTCATCTCGATTAAGTTCGGGTTGCCGAGCGAACGACTCGCATCAGTCGCATAAACGCCGCTTTCGGGCGGCTTGCTTAACGTCCATCCGGCCTGCTGCATATTGTCGGCATCATCTTCGAACAACACCGGGAGGGCGTCGACGGAGGCGGGAGCAGTGCCCGCCCCGTCGGCCATGTTCGCATTCAATGGAAAGGCTCCAACCGGGAATATAAGTCCTGCAGTCAATACAGTGATCAACAACTTGCTGACAAACCTGTATTTCATCTACAACACCTCATTCTGATCTATTTGTATTCGCCTTTTACGCCGTTTGCCTTCATCGCCTCATTGACTTCCTCGATCATTTGCGTGCCGCCCTTGTCTCTCCATTCTTGAACCATCTTGTCCCAGTCGCTGATCGGCCGTTGCCCGAAGATCATCTTCGTCTGCTCTTCGTACAGGAACATATCCAGTTCCGAACCTTTGGAAATATAGGTCTCCGAGAAAATTTGGTAGATCGGATTGATAAAATGTTTCGTGTTTTTGTGCATTTCCTCCAGTTTTTGGGCCAATTCTTTAGCGGCGGGCGATTTATACGTTCGGGAATACTCATTGGCATCATCGCTTGGCGCCCACATCAGCCCGTCAATGTAGAAATTAATCGGAGCGAGCCCTTTCTCCGCGCTTTCCGCCTTGGCAGTGCCATCTTCAACCGTGTAGCCGGTTCCTTCATTGCCGTACATCCAGTCGTAATCCGGGTTGCTCTTGTTCCGTTCGTCCAACGGATAGAACGTCCGGCCGAAATCAAGAAACTCAAGCACACGATGCAACTTGTCCGGATCGTCGGCCAGCTCTGCGCTCAACATCGTCATGCCATAATACGCCTTGTAGGCCATGAATCCCTGTTCTCCATCCGGAGCGACGAACGGTTCGATCGGTTCGATCTTCGCATCCGGGTTAATATTCAGCAGTTCGTTGAACGCCGCTTCATCCATCCCTCGCGGAGAGCTAATCCAAATGCCGGCTTTGCCGGAGAAGAAATCATTAGTCGCCTGTGTGGCATTGACAACAGCGGAGTTCGGCGTCAGCGCTCCTTCTTTCTCCAGATCGGCCAACCAGGCGACATGTTCTTTGCGCGCATCGGATATGAAGTTCGGGATGTAATTCCCTTCCTCGTCCTGATGATACCAAGAGCGGAATTCCCAATAACCGCCCAATTCATAAGCCGGGTTGACGTATTCGGAAATTGCCATGCCGTAAGTATCATTCTTGTTATTGCCGTCCGGGTCGTTCTTCGTGAAGGCAATGGCCACTTCCTTCAGCTCTTCATAGTTGGTGGGCGCCTTCAGACCAAGCTTGTCGAGCCAATCCTTGCGAATAATCGGCGAACCTAGGTAAGAGGATGGGAAATACCGTGGAATCGCATAGATTTGGCCGTCGAGCGTCATCGACTTCCATACATAATCAGGGACGAGCTTCAACGTCGGGTACTTGTCGATATAGTCGTTAAGCGGCAAGAACGCCCCTTGCTTGGCCCACTTGTAAAAGTTGGCGATCGGCCCTTCCATCGTCATAATATCGGGTACCTCGCCGGAAGCGACGTTGGCGCTCAACTTCTGCATATAATCGTTAATGACGACAAACTGCGGCTTGTAATCGATATTGAACTTCTCGTTGATCATATCCAGTCCACGGCCGGTTGCCGGCGGAATCGCGGCAGGGTTTCTAAAGTCAATCGCATTAATCGTAAATTTCTGTCTGCGAGCATTGTCTCCATTGCCGCTTGTTTCGCTCGCCGAAGGTGAATTTGATGCAGATGGCTGATCTCCTGTCGACGGTTTGCCGGGATTGTTTCCGCCGGTTGAACAAGCTGTAAGAACCAAGCATAACAACACAGTTGCGATGGCCTTGTTTCGTTTCATGTGGATCCCCTCCTGAAATGAGTTCCTTGCACATTCGATTGCACGATGCCAATCATTATACAGCCTTATCCCTTAACCGAGCCCAGCATCACCCCCTTGACGAAATGTTTTTGCAGGAACGGATAGAGGATCAGGATGGGCAATGTGGCCACCAGTGTCGCCGCCATCTGTACCGTTTCCCCTGGCGGAGCGAATTCCCTGGGCATATTCAATGCGGCCAGCGGTTCGTTCACGATGACCATCTGCCGAAGAATGACCTGAATCGGCCAGTCGGCCGGGTCATTCAAATATAAGATCCCGGTAAAGTAATTGTTCCAATGCGCTACCGCATAGAACAACCCGAATGCGGCCAAAGCCGGTTTCGACAGCGGAAGCATGATTTGCGCAAAGATATGCAGATCATTCGCGCCGTCTATGGTGGCCGCTTCGCTCAACTCCCTCGGAATATTGAGAAAGAACTGACGCACAACGACCAGATTAAACGAATTGATCGCCGCCGGAATGATGAGCGCCCAGATCGAATTCAGCAATCCCGTCCCCTTCACAACGAGATACGTAGGAATCATGCCGGCCGAGAACATCATTGTAAAAACGACCAGAAACATCATAATGCGCTGTCCGATAATCGGACGGGCAAGCACGTACGCGAACGTCGTGGTGAAGAGCAGGTTCACCAATGTTCCGATGACCGTAATTTCCACCGTCACGAACAACGAACGTACGAACCGTGAAGAAGCCAGAATATATTCATACGCATCCAGGACGAACGACTTCGGAATAAGTGTAAAGCCGTGCTCCAGATAATCCCGGTAAGACGAAATCGATATAGAAAATACGTACAGAAAAGGAAACGTCATAATAATTGCGATCAGAAACAGAAATACATAGTTGAATCCCTCGAACAAACCGATGCCTTGGTTTCGGCGAGCAGCCCGTTTGCTCATGGACATCTTCCTCCTTTCATTGTCTCGTCCAAAATTGCCTCAGTAAATGCCCTCTTCCCCCATTTTCTTCGACAATACATTTGCCGCGCTGACCAGAACTAGCCCCACGACGCCTTTCAACAATCCAACCGCCGTAGCGAAACTGAAATCGGATTGCTCAATTCCTTTGTAGAACACATAGGTATCCAGCACTTCTCCAGTCTCTTTGTTGAATGGATTCAGCATCAGAAAGAGCTGTTCGAAACCGACATCGAGCACGCTGCCCAGCCGGAGAATGAGCAAGATGACGATCGTGCTTCGAATGGCCGGCAATGTAATATGCCACGCCTGACGCAACCGGTTCGCGCCATCCATCGTGGCTGCCTCGTACAATTGCTGGTTAACGCCGGCGAGTGCTGCCAGAAATATGATCGTTCCCCAACCTGCTTCCTTCCAGATCACCTGCAGGATAACCAGCGGCCTGAACCAGTCCGGGTCGGTCAGGAACGGCACCGGAGACATGCCGAACAGGTTCTTCAATGCCCCGTTCACCAGACCGTCGCCCTGAAGGAAAATGACGAATATGCCGACAACAACAACCCACGATAGGAAATGCGGCAAATAGATGATGGTTTGAACGACTCTTTTGAACATCCGATGACGAACCTCATTCAGCATCAGCGCCAGTACAATCGGGATTGGGAAAGCGAATACAATTTGCAAAAGGGAAATGACAAGCGTATTCCATAACACATTCATGACTTCAGGCTCTGCGAAGATCGCCTGGAAATGCTTCATCCCCACCCACGGACTGTCGAAAAAACCGAGAAACGGGCTATAGTCGCTAAAGGCAATCACAAGACCGAACATCGGGGCAAATCGATAGATCAGGTAATACAACAAGCCCGGAAGCCCGATCATCAGCAACAACCAATCTTTACGCAATCGTCTGGCAACAACCATGCACACTCTGCCTCCCTCTGTCACGACTCTCTCTTTTCGGATGATGGCGGTTCTCCAAGCATAATGGCAACCTCGCTTACGCGGGGCGTGCTGCCGCTATTGATCGCTCCCAGCGCCAATCGATATTGCACCCATTTGCCGGATAGAGATCCGACGACGGTTTCTCCGTTCTTCTCGAACCAGCTATCCGCGCCGTTTTTCCCTATCCAGGGAGCGCCATTCAGATCCGCCTCGCTGGGTGCGGTGCGAATTTGCGCTTTCACCCACGTTTTGGCTGGTATTTCCGCCATCCAAGAAATGCCGCCGATTCGTGAATCTTCCGACAATTCAATCGGTCTTGATTCATAAAGTTCTTCATCTCCGCGATCGGCGATGTTGCCGATATCCGAATGGGTCATCCCGTGCGGGCCGAAGGTCGGAAGCTTGGTTACGCGTCGTTCAGTGAAACCTTCAGGGCCATTCCACCATACATAAGACATGCCGGGATGGTTGCCTTGCGTCTTGTGATTGACGACTGCCAGATCGATGAAGCCGTCTTCGTCGAAATCGGCGGCCAACGCTCCGGCAGCCGAATGATGCGGCAAGACGGTCCGATTGGATTCGGAATACACGCCTCCCGAGCCGCCCCAATAGATGAAGGAGTCGATGTCACGGCTCCGCAGGCCGTGATAGCAGGAGACGAAAATATCCAATATGCCGTCGTTGTTGAAGTCGGCAATCGTAATATCCGCCGCGAAGCTGGCCGGAAGCTGCGTTCGACGATCGTTGGAGAAGCCTTCCGGCCCGCCCCAATAGATATAGACGAACGTATTGTACGGGTCTCCGGGATCGTCTCCCTTGTACCCGCCCACGATCAGATCCAGCCATCCGTTGCCGTTCAGATCGGCTGCCCGCGAAGATATGGTCGGACCTGAGGGAAGCAGGGTCGCACGGCTGGCGGCGAAGCCGTCGGGGCCGCCCCACAAGATGATTGTTTTGCCGGAGGAGCCGCATTCGGGAATCACAAGATCCAGCCATCCGTCACGGTTAAAATCGGCCAATGTCATGAACCTCGGATTGTCGAAGACGATTCCTTCGATGTCCAGCCTGACCCGCTTCGGCTCATCGGCGAATCCTCGCTCGGATCCGTAAAAGATGAGCAGCTCATTATTGCTGAAGCCGACAACGAGCAAATCCAGATAACCATCTCTGTTCAAATCCGCGCAGCACGAGCTCATATTGTAACGGGTCGGCAATTCCACCCGGTGATTCGCGGAGAACCCGTTCGGGCCGCCATAATAAAGATAGGATCCTCTGTCCAGATGCATCGCATTTTCATTGCTGTTCACAACAAGCAGGTCTACATGCCCATCGTCGTTAAAATCGCAAGCCCGCACTTCCGTCGCGGCCCAGCCCGGCAACTCCTCTCTGCGGTCCGGCGAGAACCCGTCCGGACCGCCCCAGTAAATATAAACGGGAACATTGCCCAGAATCCGGTTGGAGAGATGATTCAGAAACACGAGCCGCGCCGGCTCGCCGACCGAATCGCGGGAAATGAAAGCATCCAGAGCACAATGGGTTTCCAGCCGGATCGGCGGCTGATGGATGCCTGCCGGAGAGCACCTATAGAGAAGGGAATGGTGGCTGTACCACTCTTCCACCTTATCCTGACAAAAGACAATGTCCCCGCAGCCGTTGTCATTGCCGCTCAGACGACCGATGATCACGTCGTTGGCGCCGTTCGTAGCTACGGCTGTCCGCCGTTCGTTCGCGTAACCACCCGGTCCGCCCCAGTAAATCCAGGATCGTTGCCCGCCCATTTCGTCGGTCTGCCGCGAGGCCAGTACAATATCCTGTTCGCCGTTTCCCCGGATGTCTCCCACAGCAGCGCTCATCGCCTCCCCGCTGTTAAGTACAAGCGGCTCACCGGCTTCGCGGTTCGTACCGAACGGAATAAACAAGGTCTGTTCTCCTATGCAAACAAACAGATGCGGGCGGCTCTGCAGAGCGACGACTTTCAACCGGGGCCTCGCCGGAACGCCGTATACGCGCAGCGTCGCGCCTCCTGCGCCGCTGGCAGCCAAATCGATCCCAATCCCGATGAGCCCTTCCCCGGACAAGCGCTTGTCCAGCTTCGTCCGCCTGTCCGCACGAATCCCATCCGGCCCGCCCCAGTACACTGCGATCGACCGGTCGCTGGAGCGGACGACCAGGTCGGCGTATCCGTCGCCGTCCAGATCGGCGGCGGCAATCGACTCCAGATCATGCGGCAGATCGATATCCGTATAGCCGCCGGAAGCAAATCCTTGCTCTCCTTGGTAGAAAATCCGCAGCTTCCCCCGGCTGATCAACGCGATGTCAGGTCTGCCGTCGCCGTTGAAATCACAGATTTCCACATCTTTGGAGGAAGGAGCCCACAGCTTCAACATCCGCTTGACGCTGAAGCCCTCGGCCGATCCGTAATAAACTTGCGCATATACCTCGTTGGATACGCCGTCATATTGATTGGCGATGACCAGATCGTCATACCCGTCGCCGTTAAGATCTCCCATCGCAGCTGCATAGCCGCCGTCCGTAGGCAACTCCAGGCGTTCCCCGCTTACGGCAGGATTCCGATAAATATAGACCGGAACCCGCGTATCATCATCATGCGAATTGGCAAACGGCAGATCGATATAACCGTCGCCGTTGATATCGAAATGATGGATGCGCTGAATCGTTCCGGCACGGGAAACGTACAGATTTTGCCCCGCATTGCCGAACGCCCCTCGTCGGAATGTCTCAAACCCGGATTCCTTGATAGCGTTCATTTTTTCGTTGCGCCCTAGCGGCATGTCGGTCACTCCTCTTCACAGATCAAACTGTCGCGAATCCTCGTTCTCTTTGTTCAATTCCGATTTCGGCCATGGCTCACTCTTCGGATTCACGGCTTCAGCATAAGGCATCCTGCATTACAGCACAATTTTCATTTCACAGCACGCCTGTTTATAAAGAACAATATCGTTGCGCAAAAGAAAAAACCCGCAAAATCGCTGTAGCGACGCGGGTTTCAGGCGATGGTTCGAATGGATAAGTCAGGAGTGGGTCATTCGTCTAGTCGAGATTTCTTCCGGTAATAACCAGGAGGGTCGTTCGTCATCTGCTTGAATATTCTCGTGAAATTTTGCACGGAGGCGTAGCGCAGCCGTTCAGCAATCTCGCGAATTGGCATTTCGGTATGAGCAAGCCATTCCTTCGCTTTCTCGATTCGGTAACGCAAGACGTAGTCGCTGAACGACTCGTTGCGCTCTTCGCGGAACAACCGGCTCAATTGCGGGGGCGTTATCTGGAACGTATCGGCCACATGCTGCAAGCCCAGATCCGTGTCGTAATGCAAATGAATATATTGCAGCACCTGCTGAATCAACTTCGTCCGTTTCGGAATGTTCGCATCTTGCAGCGCATTCGTCACCAGCGGGAAAACCGTATCCGCGAACCAACGCTCCGTCTCCCCCAGCGATGACATGGCCAGTAATTGTTTGTACAGTTCCTTCGTATCCAGTTCCCCTCCGCCATCGCTCCACTCGCGCACGAGTTGGTCGAACTCTCCGATCAAATAAGCGAATGTGCCCAGCACGGATTCAACGTTATGCATGTGTTGCGGAATGGCTTCGATCAGCGCCGACAAGCTTGACCTCGCTTCGGATTCGTCCCCCTTCGCCATCGCCGACAAAATCTTCTTCTTCAGTTCGATGAGCGAATATCCGGTCGTACCCAGCGGCATTCTGACGGAATCTTGCACGATCAATTCATCGCTGCCGAGCAACATCCGGTAACCGATCAGTTCGGACGCATCCTGATAAGCTTCGCTAATTCCGGTGTAGTCCCGGCATGCCCGGCTGAGCGCCACAGTGACAGGCAGGTGAAAATGATTCTGACTATTGCTGCGGAATTCCATCGCTTTCCGCCGTACAGCCTCATCCGCCCGTTCGCTGGCGTCTTTTGTGCCGATCAGCACCGCAACCTGATTCGGCAGTGGAGATACCGTTACGCAGGAAAAATCGTTCTCGCATAATTCTTCCAACATTTTGCGCAGGGCATAGATCATAAGAGAACGGTCGTTTTCCTTGTATTTTTGCTTAAATTGAGCGAAATCATCCATCTCCACAAGACATACATAGAAGCGCGAACCTTTCAACAGAAGGCCGTATCGTTCCGTTTTTCCGCGTATCTTATTATCGGACATCTCCCCCCTTATCAGTTGAAGGAAAATCGAATCGCGAAGATAAGGCAGTTGTTCGCGGAATTCCCCCTGCAATTTCTGTTGCATCCGCTGAATAGGGGAATAAAGCCGATTCGAACCAAGGAACGCCATCAAAATGGCCAAGCCTACAAGCGAGCCAGCCAGCCCGAGCGTGAACCGGCGCACTTCCCCAGCTTTCTTAGTCAACTCCGTGTAAGGAGTAATCGCGATGTACGACCAGTTGTTGTAGGAAGAATGGATCGACGCGGAGAGATAATCTTCCCCATTCATCGACACTTTGCCTGCCTCTTCCCTTGACGATTCCGCTGAAACAACTCCGGCTTTCCCCCGAAACATGTACGGTTCCAATGTTGCCGAAATTCGCGAACCGATCTCTGCGGCATTCTGGCTGAATACGACCGCGCCCTGTTCATCCGTGATGAGAATTTTCCCGTTATGACCCAGTTCTACCTGTTCCAATATTCCAGTCAATAGAGACGGATCAATATGAAAGACGAGGATGCCATCCGGACGGTCCGAATAAAATGCCGGCACCGGGCGCAGCATGAGCAACTCATGCGCGCGTTGGCCAGTTTCCGGCGGAACGACGACCATCGAGTTGAACCGGACGCCGACCGACTTCAGCAGATCGCGAAAAGGAAAATCGGTCAAATCGACAAACCCATAGCGTGTCGAATACACTTGTGCCTCTTCCATGTATACCAACGACACGTCGAAATGAATTTCTTGCATGCTGCGGGCTTTTTTGATCACATCGATCGTACCGAACGTATATCCCAAATCATTGTTGATCGGTCCAATTTCAACCGACTTCTCCACAATGCTGTTGTTGGCGATTTGAAAAGATGCCCGATCCATACTTTTCATAAACTGATCGAATTGATACTGAATTTGGCGCAATACCATCAGATGGTTGCGGTCTACTTCCTGCTGAACGATCGATGCCGCGTTATTCGATGAGAACATGCCAAGAACAAAAACGGGGATGACGCTTAACAACAAGACAATAAGCATCAGCCGATGTTTGAAAGTTAAATTTTTCGAATAGTGTAAATTCCGTGTCGGACGCATCATGCGTTCATCCCCAATGAGAGCGTTTTCAAAAATATTTCCACCCGAATTCTGTCAAGATTATATCATCCTCAATCAGAAAGAACAATGGAATGGAACAGCCCGTAACGTGATGCGATTCTGGACGGCACGAACTACGTGGAATTATCAAGTAGGGGAGGTCTTTCGCCTCCCCAAAAACTATACAACCGGTAACTCGCTCTTATCCAAGCACCCGATCGACTGCCGCAATAAGGCGCTGCATGTCATCCTGCCTTACATCGCCGATGCTGCCAATTCGAAAGGTGTCCGCCGAAGAGATTTTGCCTGGATAGATGACGAATCCGGATCGCTTGAGGCCTTCATAGAAAGCAGGAAACGCAAAATCAGGTACCTCGCTGGCATGAGGATAATGAAAAGCCGTAATAAAAGGCGATTGTTGCTCCGGCGGGAGCAGCGTCCGGAAACCGAGACGCGCCATGCCGTCCACCAGCGTCCACTGGTTATCGGCATACCTGATATGTCTGGCTTCCGGTCCTCCTTCTTCCTCCAACTCTATCAGTGCCTGGTCGAAGGCGCGTACCACATGCGTCGGCGAAGTAAACCGCCACTTGCCTCGTTGCTTTTCCATCGTCTCCCATTGGTCGAACAAATCAAGCGAAAGCGAACGGGCCCGTCCCCTGCAAGCTTCGAGCGTTTCCCTTCTGGCGATGACAAAACCAAAACCGGGCACGCCCTGAATACATTTGTTGCTGCTGCTGATTAGAAAATCGATCGACAGCTCCGCCATATCGAGCGGGATGCCGCCAAAGCTGCTCATGGCGTCGACGATCGTGGTAAGGCCGCGCCGTTTGGCCGCATGAGTCACCTCGGCGATCGGATTTAACATGCCCGTCGTCGTCTCACAATGGACAACCGCCAAATGCGTGGCGTCCGGGTGGGCATCAAGCGTCTCCTCCAGCATTGCGGCGCTAATTGGCGATGTCTCGCCTACATCTACGGCAACGACTGGCACATGCAGCACGCGGGCGATCTGGACGATGCGCTGCCCGTATGCGCCGTTTACCAGGACGACTATTTTTCCGTCTTGAGAAACGACGGAGCCTACGGTTGCCTCGACGCTAAAGGTGCCGCTGCCTTGCATGGGAACCACCGTATAGGCATCCGGCTCCAGCCTGCTCGCAAGCCGGACAAGCCGGCTCCGAATATGCTGGACAAGGCCATTATATTCGGAGTCCCACGTACACCAGTCGCGCAGCATGGCCTCTTTAACCGAAGCCGTCGTCGTAAGCGGCCCAGGCGTAAGCAGCAGGTAAGGATTATCGGGTAATACTCTCGTATGGTTTTTTTCCATTTTTGTCTTTCCCCTTCCGCTAGAGCAATGAAGTTTCCAGGACCATCCGTACAACTTTCGCTGCTTCGGCCCGTGTTACGTGGCCCTGCGGATCGAATAGACCGCCCGGCTTGCCGCTCAATATGCCGGCGGATTGCAATTGCCGAACGGAAGAAGCTGCCCAGATGGATATCGCTTCCAGGTCTTCAAACGGCCGGGATTCGTTCGTTGATGGCGACTCGATTTTCGCATGGTGCATAAACCTGGCAATCATGATCGCCATTTCCTCCCGCGTTATTTGACGATCTGGAGCAAACTCGCCCGCTCCGATCCCGTTTACGATGCCATGCTCGTCCGCATAAGCGATATAAGGAGCGTAATAGGCGTCGCTGCTTACATCCTGGAATGCGTTAACCGAAGCAACTCCTTCAATGCCGAGCATACGGCCAAGCACCGTAACGAACATGCCTCTTGTCACCGATTCGTCGGGGGCGAACCGTTCGTTGCCGACACCGAGGAACAAGTTTCTTGCCGCCGCAAATTCGATATTCGGCTTAGACCAATGATTCGCCGCGTCCGTAAACGTCTTCGCGTTGTAGCCGATTTCGTACGTGCCCGCTTCGTTCGCGGCAATCAAGACCTGCCCATCCAGCATGGCAGATTGGGAAATGATCGTCCTTTGCCCGCCCATTGTCCGATAAGCGACGATACCCTGGTTCGTTTCAGCGTTAGCCCGTTCATAAGGAATCGATAACTTCAGCTTCCCATAGAAGCTCTCGATTACTTTTCCATCCGCGGTAATGACAATGGTCCTAGCCGGCTTCTGTTCCGTGCCATTGGCTTTGTCGATTTGAATGTCCACGCGGCTGTTCCCCAACTGCTTGAGATCCAGCGAATCGATCTCCAGGCTTCCGATCGGCGTTAGAATGGCCAATATTTTGCCGCTGGCTGCGATTTTCTGCATCGTTTCCTGCTCCAACTCCAGCCGTACGCTCCTTGATGGGTTTGGCGCATCAACCCTGATCGTCGTGCGTTTGACATGTCCGTCATCGATAACGACTTCCTGCGTCGCCTTGTTGTCCACGCTGACATTAACCGTCCAAAGAACTCCTTGGACAGTAAAAGTTCCCGCCTTGCTCGTCATGTCGGCTGGCGTGTTAACTTCCACGAAACCTTTCAAGTCCGTTACCTTGAAAGGTTTAACTCCAGATTTTTTAGCCTTGAAGGTCAATTGCGCGATCGCAACCGGGTTGTTCGACTTAAAACCGTCGACGTGGACGGCGGCGATTCTAACCGTGCCGCTCGAGGCATTGACTTTATGCTCGAACATCCAGCCCGTCACGTCGGCGCCTTGGGCGACGTCCCGGTCGGCGATTTCCAGCGCATCACGATCGTAATGAAGCGTGAATTCAAAGGTCTTAAGTCCTTTCGGCCGATTTATGACAATCTCGACGGCGGCGCTTTGGCCCAGTCCCGCCTGAACGGACTTGACCTCCAGTTCGGGCTTGCTTCCTTGCGCATTGGCAAATGCGGCAGAAGGGATGAGCAACGACAATATCAACAAGCAGATCGTCCATTTCCAGGTATGTTTGTACATCGCTATTCCCTCCTAATTACGACCTTTTCCCATTACTCTGCCAGCTTGTCCGCGATCATCTGCAGAAGCATCAGAACGTCGTTCGTGTCAACCGTGCCGTCACGATTAATGTCGGCCTTGGCAAGCACAGCCTCGCTTCCTCCACCCGACACGATGAGCTTCAGAATCGCTCTTGCATCAAGCAAATCGGAGCTGTCGTCGCCGTTTAGATCGCCCGGAGCCCGGCTGACGATCGTGATGACCGCATCGTCCGTTTGAATCGGAACGTACTCCGATTCGCCCGTCTCGCTTGGCACGATGCCGCGCACGCTGGCGAACGAGATTGCCGTCGTTGCATCCGCTGAAAGATCCGCTTTCGCGCGGAAGGTCGCGTTTGCGACCACGGTTGCTTCGTCCGTGGCCAGCGCGTCGCCGGATATGCCCGCGAAGCCGACCTTGCCCGGTGTCTCGTCATTTACCGCATTTGTCGAGTCGAACACCGCGAATTCGAAGCTTTCAAGCTCGAGCAGGCTGGAGTCGTAGTTCAGGATTCCCTCCAAACCGACCAGCTTGGCCCCCTTCTCTATCGTGACCGGCACCGTAAAGACGCTGCCCTTGTTTACCGATTGATCCGCGGCGGACAGCCGAATTTCCTCGTCAGGCCCCCCTTCTCCAGGCGTTCCCGAATGCAGATTCAGCTCCATGGAGAATTGATTTTTCGCGCGGAACAACTGGTCGTTCTTTACGGAGTACCAGTTTACGTCCACGTTATCGCTGCCTTCCTTAAACGTCATGAGCATGATCATGCCGAGATCTCTCGGGTCCATGTATTGCGCATCCGCCAGAACCTGCTGCACGATATTGCCGTGCTCGCCGAGATCCTTCTTTACGACCAGATCCGGATGGCCGATATGGCCGGACAAGACGAGCACGATATTATCATGCTTTTTCACGAATTCGTTCCACATATCGTCGCCGTTGTTCGCATCGCTAATATAAGAGCTGGGATAATGATGGTGATCGGTGCTGATCTGCTCGCCGTTGTGATACATATAGGTATGCGTCGACATGATCACCTTTTTGTCCGGATTCGCCGCCACGACTTCGTTTGCCCAAGCCAGCACGGCGTCGTTAGGCGCAAATTCGATGGCAAGAACCATATATTCCACATCGCCAATGTTGAAGAAATGGTACGTATTCTCCATCTTGCCTTCGGCGAAGGCTCCTCCGAAAGTCGGCTCCTGCGAATATTTGCTATACGGGAAATATTGATTGTAATTCGTATAATTGCGGGTCAGCTGCGCATTGTTCAAGATGACGTCGTGATTACCCGGCAACAGGACGTACGGGATAACCCCGTCCAGTTCGGCATACGCGTCGGCGGCCGCGGCCCACTCCGTCGTGCTCGAAGGCGTGTCGACGATATCGCCCACGCTAATCGCCAGCTTGATGTTCATGTCGTCGGCGTGATCCTTCATCCACTTCATGTAATCTTTCATCGCTTGGGGATGCAGCCTGGCCATGTATTGCGTATCCGGAATGACGGCGATCGTGTAATCGCCTTCCGCGAAATCGGGCGCCAGCCAGTTCGAAGTCACTTCGTCATACGGCAGCGCGTCGTTTGCGTAAGGCGAAGAGTCCGAATACACGCCGTTTTCGGCCGTATCAAGCTTCCAGTTGCCCATGAGTCCTTCCTCTGTTCCTTGCAGCGACTCCTTGTAATGCGCTTTGATTTCTTCGGCCGTTCGGGTGGTCGACCATACCCGCAGATCCGCGATTTCCCCTTTAAAAGACATCGTGGTCCCTCTGAAATCGGAGCCGATCTTCATCTCGCGGGAGGTCGTATCCTTTGGAAATTCCGGGATAGCGAGCGTTTCTTCATGAACTTTTTCGCCGTTAATGTACGTTGTGCCCGTTTTGTTCTCTTCATCGAGTGCCATCGCAATATGCACCCAATCTCCCGCGTTCACGTTCACGTTATTGGCCACATAGTTCAATTGATAATCTTTGTGGTTTACCCAAAACAATCTCGGAGCCCCGTTGTTGAAAATTTCGAAGCTGAATCGCGATACGTCGCTGTACGAGGCATTTTCGTAATTGCCCATAATGACGCCCACGCGTTGGCCGCTCGGCGTATTCGCCGGAACGTTTACCCATGCCTCCAACGTGCGCGGAGCCGCAGCCACATGATTTTTTGTCGCGATCTCGAGGCCGCCCGCAAAGTTTGTCCCCGTGCCTTGGAACTCGCTCGCGTATTGCCGTTCGAAGCCTCTTGGCGTGCCGTCAATCTTGCCGGCCTTGTCCCGGATGACGTTCATAATCCCGTTAAGCGACGAATCGTCGAGCGTCCATGCATGCATAAGTCCCTCTTCGTCGCCTTGGATATCCGCATCGGCATTGTCGCGAAGCTCGTCCATCGATCGCACGTCGCTCCACAGCCTTACTTCCGCAATTTCAGCTCTGACGTGATAGCCATTTCTCGTATCGGTGCCGATGCTATGAATGCTTTCCATAACGACCTGCTCCGGCAGATCGACATTTTCAAAGGCCGCTACCACCGTTCCGTCCTGAATCACATCGATCTTTTTGTTTGCTGCGTCGCGTATGATGGCCAGATGAGTCCATTGACCTGTCGTAATAGACAAGCCCGTCGTCGATTTGTCGATCAGCTTGCCGCCGTTCGAAATCTCATAATATCTGAACTGGTTGTCGGCCTTAAGCTCAAGGCTAAATTGCGTGCCGGCCCCTGCCCGGTAATTGCCGAACAGTACTTGCCGCACGCCTGGATTGGCCGCGAATTTCGCTCGCATCTCGAAAGTGGCCGGAACACCTTCCAGCATCGCGTTTAAAGCGATGGAGTTTTGTTTCGCCGGGTCAAAGAGCAGGCCTTGCGGAGCGTCCGTCTCCGCAGATACAGCCGAGATCGCTCCAAAGCATTGCGCTGCAATGGCAATGACCAGCATCCAAACCGCCAGCGATTTTCTGACAATCATGATTTTAATCCACTCCTTTTGGGTATATGGGTTTTGCCCCAAACTGAGTATATAGAAAAACGGCAATTATAAGCAATATAAATTACATGTTTTTGCAGTATCTTAATATTTCACATCGAATATTGCCGCTAAATATTGCACATTGGTGAAGGCGCTTAAAATGTGATGCGTTTTTTCACAAAAAAATAAGCGTATTCGACACCGCTTGGAAACGGCGACAAATACGCTTTCCGTCATTCTCCGTCCAATCGGACGGCGTAAATCAGTTTTGCGGGTAAACGACCTTAATCCCCGAATTTTTATATTTTCTCACGACGTCTTCGTTGATCGTGGAATCCGTCATGATCATGTCGACGTGATCCAGCGGGCATACGTTCAGGTACGACACCTTCTCGAATTTGCTGGAATCCGCCGCGACGATCGTCTGTCTGGCGCTGCTCATGATCGCTTTGATAATATCGATCTCGTGGATGCGGAAGTCGGTCAGTCCTTTGGTCACGGAAATCGCGTTGATGGATATAAAAGCCAGATCGATATTGTAGCCCGCGATATCCTCTTCGCACTTTTTGCCGTACAGCGCATACTCCTGCTGATCCAGCACGCCGCCTGGCACAATGACCGTAAAGCCCGGCTTGTTCGCGAATTGCTCGATAATGCGCAGACCGTTCGAGATGATCGTCAGTCGCTCGAAGCGTTCCGCCAGCTTCTTGGCGATTTCCAGATTAGTCGTTCCCGCGTTTAACGCAATGGCTTGTCCTTCCGAAACGTGTTCGCATACGAGCTGCGCAAGCTCGACCTTTTTCTCCTTGTTCTTGCTCTCGCGATAGGAGAAGACGTTCTGGTCGCCCCGCTCCTCGGGCAGGATGGCGCCGCCGTGCACGCGCTTTAGCAGCTTCTTCGTCTCCATATTTTCCAGATCGCGCCTGACCGTATCGATCGACACGTTAAGGACGCTAACGAGCTCCGTCACCTTGACGGAATCATTCTGCTTCAGTATCTCCTGAATCTTCTTATAACGTTCTTCCTGCAGCACTTTATCCCCCGCTCCCGCCATCAATTCCGCTTCTTCTCCCTCTAGTATACATGCCCGCTACGAGCTCCTCAACTATTTTAGTTTTTTGTACTACTTTTTGCTTCTTTTTACCGTTATAAAGACACGCAAAATACAGCGCACCCAAACATGAGCGGCTGTATCTTACCCTTAAGCGTTGACTGCCAGCTTTCTTTTAATCCATCTTGCAAGAAGCTCCAGAAGGATCGCGAACGCCAAAATCATATACGTAATAAAGCCGATCTCGCGGATATCGAAATAGAAGTTGCTGGCCATGAACATATCGAATCCGATGCCGCCTGCTCCCGCAGCTGCACCCATAGCCACCGCTACGGCGAAATTGATTTCGAACCGCACGAACGTCCAGGAAATGATATACGAGATCGAAGACGGCAGCACCGCCTGGAATACGATCTGCCACCATCCCGCTCCGCTGGCGCGAAGCGCTTCGATGACGCCGTCTTCCAGCTCCTCGATCGACTCGGAGTAGGCTTTGACCAGATAGCTGATGGAATGAAAGGTCATGCCGATGACGGCGGCAACACTGCCAAGTCCCGCGGCTACGGCGAAGATCAACACCCATAACACGGTAGGCACGGCGCGTATAAAGGCTACAACGCTTTTGATCGCGAGCGAGACAGCGGGACGGGACAGATTGCGCGCCGTAAGTAAAGCAAGAAACAGCGCGATGACCGCTCCGAACAGCGTCGTCAGGAACGCAAGTCCGATGGTGATGGTGACTTGCCCGAGAGCCTCGCCGAAGGTGAAATGTTTGGCATGCGGCTCGATCAGCATCGTCCCCAGCGTATCCCCCGTCTTGCGGATCGCTTCCGATAATACCAGATCCTTGTAATCGAACGTCAGCAAGCCGAACAGCGTAAGCGTGACAAGCATCAGCAATGTCATTCGGATAACAAAAGATGATTTGTTAAACGGCTTGGCCGGTATGTTGGTGTTGGCATGCATCTTACATGATCACTCTCCTGACGTAATTCGAGACCGATTCGATGATCATGATGGCGACGACGATCGCGATGACGGCTAGGGAGGCCGAAGCGTAATTCAAGCTTTTGTAATATAGGTTAAACAAGAAGCCGATTCCGGTCCCTGTTAATATTCCGATTAAAGTCGCTTGCCGAATATTGGTCTCGATTGTAAACAGCACCCAGCTGATCAACTGCGGCAGACTCGACGGGATGACCGAATGCGCCACAATATGGATATAACCCGCTCCCGTTGCCCGAAGCGCCTCGACGGAGCTCATGCTCATCTCGTCGATCGACTCCATAAACGCGCGTGTCAGAAAACCAAAGGAACAGAAGAACAGCGCCAAATATCCGGTGAGCACGTTCTGGCCGAAAGAAAACAGCAGAATCATCGACCATGCCGCGACGTCGATATTGCGGAACACGGTGGCGATCCAGCGGCTGACCATACTAAACGGGCCTCCGATGCCCGTCTTCTGAGAGCCTAACACGGCAAAGACAAGCGCGAATACCGCAGCCGTGCTGGTCGCCGCGATTGATACCAGCAGCGTTTCGAGCAGTTTGTCGATAATGTCCGGCAGCTTATCCAACGCCTTTTCATTCGGGACAAAATTGCTGACCGCCCATTCCGCCGCCTTGGGGACGGAAGTAAACCCTTTAACGACATCATACTCCGTAATGATGATCGCAATGATGGTAAGCGCGAGCACAAGCGCGCAGAAAAACAACGTGTTGAGCCGTTTGCGAAGGAAAAAGCTACCCGACATGGCGACCGCCTTCCTCTTCCGTAAGCTTGTCATAATCGGCGCCATAGATCGCGCGAAGCTTTTCCTTCGTCAGTCCGGCAGGCGGACCGTCATAAACGACCGTTCCTTTATTGACCCCGACAATGCGATCCGAATAGTTCATCGCTACATCGACCTGATGCAGGTTCACGACGACCGTGATTCCCATCTTGGAGCAAATATCGCGCAGATGCTCCATGATGACTTTGGACGAATTGGGGTCGAGCGAAGCGATCGGCTCGTCGCAAAGCAGCATTTTCGGATCCTGCACAAGCGCCCGCGCAATGCCGACCCTTTGCTTTTGACCGCCGCTAAGCTGGTCGCAACGCTTATACACTTGCTCTTGCAGCCCGAGCACCTGCAGAAGACGGTAAGCCTGCGCCTTCTCCTCTTTGGTGTACAGGCCCAGCACCCCGGCGATAGTCGACTTGTAGCCGAGCCTGCCATGCAGAACGTTTTCGATTACGCTGAGCCTGTTGACGAGATTATAATGTTGAAAGATCATGCCGATCCGGGTTCTCAGCTTCTTAAGCTCATTTTTGTTCAATGCCAATACGCTTGCGTCGTCAAAGACGATTTCTCCGCTGCTGGCGTCAATCATGCGATTAATGCAGCGAAGGAGAGTCGATTTCCCCGCTCCCGAAGGACCGATGATTGAAACGAACTCCCCTTCCTTCACAGCGAAGTTAACATCCGACAACGCGCGCGTCTCCGAGCCGTATTGTTTGGATACATGCTTGAATTCGAGCAGCGTCCTCATGTTAATTCCTCATTTCTTATTCATGCGCTAGTAGACGTTTTCCATGGCGTAGCTATCCCAAATTAGTTGCCCGACAATTCTCTTACCGGGTCAAAGAACGCATCTTCAACGGCCACGAATTTCTCTTCGCCCGACTTTTTCTTAAAGATAGCTGTACCTTCCGCGTCTTTCGGCAAAAATATTTTTTCGTTGTTCGTTACCGCATCGGATGTAAACAGCTCGAGCAGCTTCTTCTGGTCGTCGGCGCTAAGCGTATCGGTATTGATCGCAAACGGCTGGTTCAGTACCGGCGTAACGGAGATCAGGACGAATTCCTGGCCGGTAATCGTATTAAACGGCTCCTCCGCGCCTTCTTTTACCTTGTAGACCGAGCCCGGCTTGTTCGCGTCGCCGGATACCAATTCCACATAGTTGGCTACGCACGTGTCGCAAAATGCCGCGACATCGGACTTGCCTGTCAACAGATTGACCGCGGAACCTTGATGCGAGCCGCCAAACAAAACTTCTGTAAATACTTTGTCGCTGCCGCCTTGCAGCAGGTCTTCCGCCGTAAGCTCTTTGAACTTTTCCATTTGGCTAAAGTGGTTTACGATACCCGCGGAAGGCACTTTAAAGCCGGAAGTCGACGAGTTGGATACAAACGAAAACTTTTTGCCGGCGATGTTGTCGATCGAGAACTCGCTGCCGCTCTTATAAGCGTCCTCTTCGCCTTTCTTGACCGCCAGCCAGCTGTAATATACGGCATCGTCAAGGGTGCCGGACTCGCCGCTCTGCACGAACAGCGGTTGCACCTTGTCGCTCTTCGCGTTGGCTTCTACGTAACCTTGCGCGCCCATGTATCCAATGTCGGCATTGCCGTTAGCCATGGCTTCGATTGCGATAATGTAGTCCGTTGTCGTTTGATGCTCGACCTTCTTGCCCGTCGCTTCTTCGATAATGCGAGAGAATTCGTCCCGCGCGCCCTTGAGCTCCGCGCCGGATTCGTTAGGATACCAGACCATCGTGATCGTGTCCTTGGATCCGGAAGAAGCCGAACCACCGTTGTCTCCGGCTCCATTGCCGCCGCATGCGGCGAGAAGCCCCACGAGAACCAAAGTAAGAACGAACGATAATGCCTTTTTCATTTCAATACTCCTCCATCATAATCGGGATTTGTTAACGCTATGTGTTATAGCAATGAAGCCAACATTAAATTCAACTCTTCCGGCGTAATGGCAGCCGGATTATTATCCATTCGGCCTTTGGTGTACGCATGCGCCACGATCGTCTCGATATCTTGCTCCGCCACGCCGTAAGCCTTAAGGGAATCGGATAAACCGTAGGCGGCGTAAACGGATTTTAGAAATCGTTGCACGCCATCCGCATCTTCCGCTCCGAAAGCGCGAAGGAGCTTATGCGGCTCGATCAAAGTTGCATAATTATGTTTCAGAACGACGGCTAGCGACAGGCTGGCCGCGATGCCGTGATCGATACCGTGAAGCAGCGTTAGCGGATAGGAGATCGAGTGGCATGCCGTCGTCTTGGTATTGCTGAACGCGAGTCCGGCCAACACGCTTCCGAGCGACAGCTTCTCTCTGCTGTCCAGATCATTCGGATTCTCCTTAAGCTGGGGAAGCGCCTCGCGAATCCGTTCGATCGCCTGCAGCGCGTAAGCGCGGGAGATCGGATTGGAATGCACGGACCAGTACGCTTCGGTCGCATGGCACATCGCGTCCAACGCGGTGGCCACGCTTAAGCGGAGCGGCATCGTTACGGTCAGCTCCGGCAAAATAAGCGCAGCATCCGCAAACAGTCTCTTGTCCGAGACCGAATATTTGCAGCCGCGTTCCTCATCCCACACCGTCGCCCAGCATGTCACCTCGGAGCCCGTCCCGGATGTGGTAGGAATACCGATCCAAGGCGCGAGCGACGGCTTGTTCGCATACATCTCGTTCGTAATGTACTCCCTTACGTCCGCAGGGCTATTGATTTGCGCGTGTTGCAGGGCCGAGAGCGCCTTCGCCGCATCCATGACGCTGCCGCCGCCGATCGCGATGATCATCTGATAGTCAAAGTCGCCTACGCTCTGGAGCAATTTATAAATATCCGCGATATCCGGATTGTTGAGCGTGACTTCAAGCACTCTTGTATGCTTGCCTTCAAGAGCATCTATTAACGGCGCCAGCAATTCGTTACGATCCACGCCGCCGCCTCTAGTCAAAATCAATACCCGGCTGAAGAGCGAACATTGTTTGCGTACTTGCTCCGCGCAAGCCTGCACGGATTCTTGACCGAAGTAGATCGCTACCGGGTTGTAAAAAGAGTTCATTACAATCCCCTCGCCAATCTATTGCGTTCCAGCGTTGCAATCTCCCCGGGCAGTTGCGAGATGGAGTCAATAATATAGTCCGCTCCCGCCTTTTCGAACGTGCGCCTGACTTCATCCTTCCTTGCCTTCAGCTCGTCCTCGTCCATATCCTGCACTTCCGCCTGCGTCAAGCCCAGCTCGCTGCTGCCCATAATAATGCCAATCGTCCATACACCCGCATTTTTTCCTTCGTGGATGTCCGATAAAGTGTCCCCAACCTTAACAACAGATTCCGGAGGAAATACGCCAAGCTCGTTCATGTTCTGAAAGATCATGTACGGATAGGGTCTTCCCGCCCTCACCTCGTCCGAAGCTACCATGTAGTCCGGCGAGTAGCCCTTTCGCCGCGCTTCCGGCACGATGACCTCCATCATCCCCTTCGTGTAGCCGGTCGTCGAACCGATGATCAGTCCGGCAGCCCGCAGCTTCTCGACTGCTTCCAGAGCCCCCGGGATAGGATCGGTATATTGTTTCAGCGACTCCATCAGCGTGCTTTCGAATCCGGCATATAAACGATCGACATCCTGGATCCCTGGCTCTTTGCCATGTCGCTCCGTCCACGCCTTCTTGACTCTATCCATTTTAAGGATCGTCTGAATATGATCCCGCTTGAGCATCCCCATCGGTTCTCTCGCTTCCCGATTCGTAATCGGTACTCCCTCTTGCTCGAATGCGTTCAGAAAAGCATGCATAGGAGCGAAGCAGCCGTAATCCACTACCGTTCCTGCCCAATCGAATATGACCGCTTTAATGCGTCCGCCGTTGTCCATTTATGTCTCCTCGTTTCGTTAGTCTTAGGTTCGTTTAACAATTTTGATTATAGAGCTCTCCTACGCTTACTTCAAGAGTTTTTGCGTTATTTTACGTATTTTTAACATTTCTATTGCGTTTTTATGCTGTTTTTACACTCCGAAAACAAAATAAAACAGCAAAAAGCCCTTTTCTCTTCATTTTGTGAGAAAAGGGCTTATAGATTTGCACGGATCGTTTATGGAGTGCAAGAGCTCTATCGTGCGGACTCCCCCGGAGGTTTGCGACCCTCGTCGGCCTTTGATTGTTGTTGCCGAAGCTTGACTAACTGGTCGTACCGCTCGCGGATATTCGGTATTGCCTCCTCGCGTAGCTTTTCGAGCCTCTCAGTTGATAAACGATTGAGTTCCTCTTTCTGCTCCGGGCTGACCTTGTACACTTTCGTCGTTATGATTTCGTCTGTTTCATACACCTTCGCTTTCTCCAGAGCCTGTTTCTCTTTGTCCCTGTTCGACACGTTCTCTCGCCTCCTGATTCGGTGAACGACCGCTTGATAACTAGGTCCTTCATCTTAGTCTTGTTTATATTTTTCTTTTAGGATACTTGAGCCGATTCCCCCAGCTATCATTAAAAACAAAGAACCGAAGTTCCAAAAAAATGATCCGCCATACAGTGTAATCTCGAGTGGCGTTACTTTGTTTAGGAAGAGGACAACGAGTTTGATTACCAACAGCGCTAAGCCCACTAAAACGAAGAAATCAAATAAAAACTTTATCTTCGGATGGGCTAATTGCTTACTTTCTTTTATCACCTTTTTTGTCAACTCTTCGTCACTCTTTAATAACTCATCGATAGTTACCCCAAACAGATCGCTTATTTTAATTATGATTTCAATGCCTGGGTAGTTCTGGCCATTCTCCCATTTCGAAACCGACTGTCTGCTTATAAACAGTTTCTCAGCAAGTTCTTCTTGAGACCAGCCTTTCTTATTTCTTTCCGTTTTCAACTTCTCTCCAAAGATCATAGCCGCAACTACCTTTCTGCAATTTATAAGCCTATATTGGATTAACCCCTTGCAGAAGTAAAGACCGCTTTGGTTGCGTGGCCCCGCAACCCCTAGTTGCATGTGATCGTACTGGGCTTGTTAAGGTTTTTTCACTGGATTCATTTCATGCTGTTTGCGTCTGACGCTGTAATAACGCATCGCGGCGGGTACGCCTTTTATTTCGAGAACTCCATCATAGATCAGCTCCCTTAGCCGATATTCAAAATAAGAATCCCCGATATATTGCTCGCAATAACCAATCGCCTCTCCAATTAAACGTGCCGACTTCAGGAAGCCGTTATCTTTCACAGGTGGCTTAAGACCGTCCAGCTTCTCTAGCAGGTATTGATCAAAATATTCTGCTGACACCTCAAGAACGTCGTTGTCCTGCCAAATGCGCAGCGTTCCTGTTTGTTCCGTGAGCTTCTTCCATTCCCGTACCAGCCCCGCGATATCAGCAGTGCACAACTTACCTTTGCCCTCCAGTTGAATGATCGCTTTCTGTAGTTTGTCCGAAGGAATTTCTCCCGAATGCCTATACTCCATGTATGCATCTGGTCGGTTATAAAGCTCCTCACAAAATGCGCATGCGTCATTTACGGAAATGGCGTTTCTTTTGTTGCGAAGCAGATAAAGCGCGTGTCTCATTCCTGCCTGCTCGCATGTATTGCCACTGGTCCAAACGATGATTTCCGCCTGTTCCGGAATTTGTCCTATCTTTTCTAAGAGCTCATTGTATTCATTTTCGAATTCAGTGTAAGCTTCGAAAGCTTCCGTAATATTGTTGCGGAACCAATCGCCGCGTGCCATACGTCCTTCAGGTAAGTCCAGACCGTAGATCGGGCCAATCGCGTAATTTTCCCTTAACGATATCAGTTTGTGCGTTTCCGTGCAGCCTAGTCCTTTTAATGCCTGTTTCATGCTCCCCGCAAAGGAATCCCCGATAACGATATGGACATGGGTACAAGTCGGTACTGGCCTCCAGACCGCTCTTTTTTCCTGAAGCCCCATCAACTCGTCATACAGCTCAATCAGTTTGGAAGCCGCTGCTTCAAGCGTATCTTCCTGCTCCTTCATCAACTTGATTTCTGCCAAAATAAACTGCAGATAAGGCTTCAATTCCTCTGCTCCCAAACGATCGGTTGCCTGTTTAATTGCAAAAATATCTTTCAATTTGATTTCACCGCTCCCCGTATTCGCTTTATCTTGATGTATATTTGTTTCTGCTATTTCTTTTATAAGCACTGGCTCCCTTGTTAACTTATCCATGTATCGTTGGCTTTGGTAACTTGCCATTTTCCGTTTAGGAACTCTACTTCGACCAATGTTCCAATCGCACCTTTTGCGGACTTGTATACGGAACCTTTGATGGTAACCTTATTTTCCATGATTTCGGTGCTCTCCACTCTAAGTAAAACGCCATCGATTGAACTAGCATCCTTAACTAGACCTTTCTCCTCCAATTGCTCCAAGTTGCTGTCCATTATGTCCACGTTATATTTACTAAAATACTCTAATATCTGCTTTTTATTTTTATCAGATAAATCCGTTAAGTTGCTCATATCAATGGCGATATACTTCATGTCATCAATAAGTCCCTTCCAGAGCGGTAAATAAGCGTCTAAAGCGAGCTGATAAATTTCTCCCATTTCTCTTTCTGGATCGGAATCATCCGTTTCTCCCGATATATCTATACATTGACCTTCAGGACATCGCACTGTATTGAGCGCTTTAACATATTTATCATTATGATTCACAACAATAACGTCTCTGTCATCTTCGTCTTTAAACGCATATATCTTGCTACCTACCGCTAGAGCGTTACTATCTCCATCCTGTTTCACATAAGGTTGTTCAATAACGCCATCTTTGATCGAAATCAAATCAAAACTAGAGATATCCCTTTTAACTTGCCCGATCTCGCTTCCTACTTCATCATTCTCGACGATTGTATTGGTAATCCTATACGTCTGACCATTACCCCAATGAACGAAAGGATATGGCCAAGACGCTTGACTGCTGACTCCATCTTTAGACGGTGGGGCTTGATCAGACTTCACTGCGGTTGCATGATCAACGTCCCTTGATTGACCGCAACCACTCAAAATCAAAAGAAATACTAATAAGTAAATTCCAATAGGATTCCATTTGATCATTCTGCACCTCCCAAACTGGTTTTGCTTTTAGAACGTACCAATGACAGTAAATGTTACACTATCCTTCCCGTTCAACAAACAACGGCAACCGATAGACCGGTCGCCGTTATGTTATGGTGCAGTCGTTCCGCGTTGGCGAAACACCTTGTATGTTATTTCTCCAACTCATAACGGGTCGCGATAATGCCCGACTTGAACGTTCGGCTGGACAGCAGCTTGAGCCTGGTTTTCTCGCCGCCGCCGTCGAATACCGATTTTCCGCCGCCGAGGACGACCGGACAAATTGTAAGCAGGAATTCGTCGATCAGGCCGAGCTCAAGCAGCGTCTTTGCCGCTCCCGGGCTGCCGAAGATAACGAGATTTTTGCCAGGCTGCTCCTTGAGCACCTTGATTTCCTCTGCGATATTATCCTTGATCAGCATCGTATTGTTCCATTCCACCTTGTCCATCGTGCCGGAAATGACGATCTTCTTAACATCCTGCAGCCAGTTGGCATGCTCCATATCGTGCTTCGACGCGTTCGGATTGTTCAGCATCGTGGGCCAATAGCTCTCCATCATGCGATACGTCGTGCGTCCGTAAACGGGAGCTCCGACTTCGGCCACGATCTCCTCGGCGTATTTCTCTAATTCCTCGTTGTACGGAATCCAATCGAGTCCCCCGTTCGAATCCGACGCATACCCGTCCAGCGACACATGCATAAACAATACGAGTTTTCTCATGTCCGTTTCTCCTCCGATTTTGAATTTACTTTGTTCGATTTATATGGCCGTTGGCCCGCGTTCCATCCTACTGTTTCGTTTATAATAAATCATTACGTTACGTAAGGTTCAAGTGGAAATCTTCATTTTCTTTATAGTAATCCTCTGGCTGTTGTTTCTCTACAGATCATAGCCGGTACACTCCATTCCAGTCCACGTTACATGTTGACAATTTGCATCCTTGATTTTATAATGAATAAAATTTCATTCATTAAAGGAGCAACCCAAATGCCCCGTACACCTGAACAATACGAAGCCATGCGCCTTGCAACTCGCACCAAAATCCAGACAGCAGCGATGCAGCTATTCGTTCGTCAAGGATACGGCTCCACCAATGTGCAGCATATTGCCGACCAGGCTGGCATTAGCACCGGTCTGCTGTACCGCCATTACAAAACAAAGGATCAGCTATTCGAGGAATTGGTGCAGTTCGCCATGGCCGGACTTGAGACGCTGATCGTCAAATTTCAGACCAGCGATGAGCCTGCTGAGGAACTGGCACGATTCGCAAACGAGGTATATCTCGATCTGTCTTCCGGCGATGACTTGGGACACCTCTTACTGCTGATGACGCAATCCTTCTTCTCCACGGAGACGGACGGGTGGAAAGCGGCTCTCAAGCAGATCCATACCGATCTGCTGCAAGCGACTGCCGAGCTCATCATCCAGGGGCAGCGACAAGGCAAGCTCCGAGAAGGGAACGCTTTTGAGATGGCGCAATATTTCTTTTCCTCCATTCAGGGACTTGCGATGATGAAGATGATGCTGGAGGAAAAATTTTCAATGCCGTCGAGATCGCTCTTGACCTTAGTATTCGAAAAGGAAGGTGAAACGTTGTGAAGCACTCAGGCGCATTTGAGGTTGTCCGGGCAGACCGCGCTGGAGGAGAGGTCAGACACCAGATGGCGGAAATTTTCGCCGACGGCTTCTCCCAGTGGCTCACGTATTTCTCTAGAGACCGGGATGTCATCGTAAACGCGTTCGCCCATATGTTCGTGCTGGATCAATTTTATGTGGCGCTCGCCGGCGATCGGGTGGCAGCCTTCGGCGCATGCACGGACTGTCGGAACTTCTCCCTAGAACTTCAGAGCGCACCGCTCCGTCGGCACCTGGGCTGGTTCAAGGGCTCGATGGCTGCACTCATTCTGAAGAGGGAGTTCCAAAAGCCGTTTGTCGACCCGCCATCCGAAACGGGCTCGGTGGAATTCATCGGTACTGCCTTATCCTTCCGCGGCCAAGGAGCGGCTTCGGCGGTTATTCTACATATGCTGGATCATTTGCCGTACCGTAACTTTATTATCGAAGAGGTCGCCGATACCAATATCCCGGCCATTCGATTGTATGAGAAGCTGGGGTTCACGGAGTACAAACGCAAGTCCCTATCCCCCAAGCAGTCTCGCAGATCTGGTATCAATCACATGGTCTCGCTGTGTTTGGAGAAGGCCTGAGCCACAACAAGCGCCGATAACATTTATAAGATTTGCGTATCCTTCAGATATCGTTACATTTATTAAGTATGGTTATTCATTAGTCAAGTTAATAATCTTATCAAAACAAAATGAATCTTTGTCATAGCCATTGCGCTCATAAAAAGCATGGGCATTGGTTCGCTTCATCCCGGTACATAGAATAATGCTGGATATTCTATTGTCCTTCGCATAATTTTCAGTGTATCGTAGCAGTTCAGTGCCTACCTTATGACGCTGTAATTCCTTATGAACAGCAAGGCCGGTTATATGCAGATAACCATTTTCGGACCCTACAGCTAATCCATGAACGATAGATATGAAACCAACAACATGATTCTCAAGTAACGCTACAAACGTTTTGTAATTGCCGGCTTTGATCATCTGTTCCATCGTAACGCGAAAGTTCTCATCCGTAACCGTATGCACTCCAAGTACATCGTTCCATAAAACAACAACTTCGCTATATTCATCTGCTGCAATTTCCCGTATTTTAATTTCCATGCCCTACCCCCGTTAACGTAATGAAGCTGCCGGTCAACACCGACAACTTCATTTCGTCGTTTATTTAACTATCGTTCTCCGATAACGTAAAATCCGCCTTATTAACCCTGGTTAGTTAATCGAATAACATCTAACAAGTTAATCTTTTGTTCTGTTCGTTCATGAATCAACCAGTCTTCTCGAACATGATCAACAAATAAAACGCCGTTTAAATGGTCGATCTCATGTTGGATGCATCGGGCTAGGTAACCTTCTCCTTTAAAAATAATGGACTCCCCTCGGCGGTTTAATGTTTTTACCATAACGGTAAGAGATCTCTTAACAATTCCGTAATAACCGGGAAAAGACAAACAAGCTTCGGAACCGTATTGTTCACCATTCATTTCTAATATCTCAGGATTTATTAGTTCTATAAGTCCATTTCCGCAATCCATGACAATCAATCTTTTCAGGACTCCTACTTGAGGTGCGGCAAGACCAGCACGTCCGTCATCAGCATACAAGGTTTCAGCCATGTCATTAAGAAGTTTTATCGTTCTTCCATTGATCTCAGTCACTGGCCTAGCTATTTTACGCAAAATCGGATCTCCAAAAGGCAGAATGCTCTTTACCGACATGTCTAACCCCCTTTCACTTTTTGAGGGGAAGTGTGTACCCATAAGTCATTGGGGGTGCATTCCAAAGCTGTGCAAAGTGCATCCATAGTCTCGGATTTCATTTGCCGTGGTTCGCTATTTAATAAACCGCTAATGGAAGCACCAGACAGGCTGTAATTCGCTTTTAGTTTCAACAGTCGCGCTAAAGCTACTCCAGTCCAAATCCCGCGATCGGCCATTACTTGCCGCAATGCCCATTCAAGCATCAAATGCCCCCTTAAGCACTGGTTAATTTTATTAGCTGCTACCTAATTAAATTACCATAAATAGGATCTGATAAAAAGAGTACTGTAAAACTTTTTTTTCGTCCATGCAAAAAATATCTCCTTCGATAAGTGTTGTCATTTTGGCCCTGCAATCGGCAATGTAAAACAAGCGGTGGATCGCTTCCACCGCTTTACCTTCATATCCGTTAGCGTAATTCACAATCAGACAGACTTATCTATAATGTTTTTCTGCTTAGAGTTCGATTTACTTATTTCGATCAGTCTGTATATTGCATCATCTAAATCTTTACTTTTTCTAAGCTGTCTATTCCACATAACCAAATTGAGAATCAAAAGGATGATGATTATGATCATAAGAAGTAAACTGAATATGAAAAAATCCCCAGTTGCCACATTACTCCCTCCTCACTTTGAGCTAACGTTCCCCGATAGCTTAATCCTATTTTCTCAATAATTCATTGAAAAAAGGTAACTAATTATTTTGTCGTTTGTTAACTTCAATTGTAATAAACTCCGGTAAGTAGTCAGGTGTACATCCCTTTGATACCATTTCATCTTTGTAAAGACCCGTTTTTTCACCAAGTTTAATACAACGTGCACGATTCTTTTCATCATAAACGCCTATCCAGCCTGCGGTGAAATTCATAGCCCATTGAACTTCCGGTTCTTCCTGCGTAATATTAGCTTCTATTGTAGAGATTAATTCTGCGGTGTTATCAGGCGGTGTTTGTCCAGTCCATCTCAATCGCGCTTGATAATACCAGAAAACTCGTCTTTGAAGAGCAGAAGGGCTATTTTCCCATGACTCCATCAATGCAATTGTCTTCTTGTCTTTGGAGAGCTGATTAGCCATTAACCAATCCATTAAGTTATTTCTCTCATCAAAAGCGTGAGTCAGCATATCCTTATCAAGTTTATTTAGCACTTCTTGTGAAAGAAGTTTTTTATCCATAATTAAGATTGCTAATAATCTGGGCAAATACTCCTCGGTTGACCAAAGTTCCATGGCTAGTTCATGATCTTTTTTAATGTCCTTTGCGATTTTTCTTAAGTCGCCTAACATAGTTTTACTATTGATCTGAAGTAGAATGTTTTCTGCTTTTGAAGAACGTTTTATTTCCGTACCTTTATTTTCATTCATTTTATACAACTCCTTTAATAAAGCACTGTTTCATAATGTT
This sequence comes from Paenibacillus sp. MY03, assembly GCF_002165585.1. NCBI lineage: Bacteria > Bacillati > Bacillota > Bacilli > Caryophanales > Paenibacillaceae > Paenibacillus > Paenibacillus sp. MY03. The sequence continues at coordinate 109,615 of NZ_MXQD01000046.1, forward strand.
GCATCTGATAGACTAAAAACAATGTGGACATATCCACCATAATACCACATATTGGTACTTTCCTACCCATTACTTCAATAAACAACGGTAACCGAATGGGTGGCCGACTGCCGTTTTGTCATGATGCTATCGTTCCCAGTTGGTTCAATGATTCGTACTTCTACTTATGATACGGTTCTCCGGGTTGTCTGTAACGGCAAGTTTTAAGGCCATCCTTTTATGAACTGCTCCCCGTCAAGTAGACAGTACAA
>NZ_MXQD01000047.1:0-90365 GCF_002165585.1 Paenibacillus sp. MY03
CAATAGCCCGAGAAAATCGGGCTATAGGAGCAGAGCAGGCGCTGCCGAGCGCAATAGCCCGAGAAAATCGGGTTGCAGTTGGATCTGAAGTGTCATCCCCCCGCCGCCGATAATCATTACCTCAGAGAGGCGGGTGGGGAGGAGCGATATGAGCAAATGATTGTTTCGGCACCGATTGCGGCGATGTTACGCTCTAATCGTCCCAGTCAGGGGCATAGCATCCAACCAAACAAATCGGAGGTCAAGGCGAATGAACAAAAAAGCCATTGCATTGGGCAGCATCCTCACGCTTAGCATGATAGTAACCGCATGTTCGGGGGGCAACGGCAATAGCGCAAGCACCCCAGACCCGACTCAAAGCAGCGGAGGCGCGACACAGGCGACGGAAAAACCGGCCGAGCCGGAAAAACCAACCGAAATTACGATCATGCTTCCGCTTAACATCTCGGAGACGCCGCCCGACACGATCAAGAAAGAGCTCGAGAAGCTGACGAACACGAAGCTGACTTATCAATTTTTCCCTGCGGACACGTACGAAGAAAAGCTGAATGCTTCCTTCGCGACAGGCTCCCTGCCACAAGTGACGTATCTGAAGAACCAGGCGACCTTTATGCAGATGAAAGGCGCGATCCGCGACGGCCAGTTCTGGGAGATCGGTCCTTACCTCGCCGAATTCCCGAACCTGAACAAGCTGAAGCCGGAAATTCTGAACAATACGAAGGTCGACGGCAAGCTGTATTCTCTTTACATCGGACGTCCGCTGGCCCGCCAAGGCATCATCTATCGCAAGGACTGGGCGGATAACCTCGGCCTCGGCGCGCCGACCACCATCGATGAGCTGTACGCGATGATCGAGAAATTTACGAATGGCGATCCGGACAAAAACGGCCAGAACGACACGCTGGGCTTGACGGACCGCAACGATCTCATCTACGGCGCATTCAAGACGCTCTCCGCCTACTTCGGAACGCCGAACAACTGGGGAGAGAAGGACGGCGGCCTGCAGCCGGAGTTCGTGTTCGACCAGTACGTAGCGACGATGGATTTCATGAAGAAGATCCGCGACAACAAACTCATGAACGTCGACTTCGCGGCGACGAGCAAGACGGACCAGATCAACCTGTTTACGAGCGGCAAAGCAGGCGTCTATATCGGATCCCTGCAAGACGTCAACTCGCTGCACAAGGATCTTGTGAAAAACGTGCCAGACGCGGTCATCGAAGTGCAAAACGTGGTGACGGGACCGAACGGAGAGCAGGCGTCGTGGGCGATTCCGGGCTATAACAACGTCGTGCTGTTCCCTAAGGGAGCGATCAAGGACGAAGAGCAGCTCAAGAAGGTGCTGGCGTTCTTTGACAAGATGATGACGCCGGAAGTGGCCAACCTGATGTACTGGGGCATCGAAGGCACGCATTATAATGTGCAGGACGGCAAGGCCAAGGCTTCCGACAACGCGGAGCTGACGGAGCGCGAAGTCAAGGGCTACAAGGACAGCGTCATCGGCGAGCCGGAGACAAACGGCATGCTGGAAGGCTTTCACGACCTGGCAGTTCGTGTCCATGCGGAGCAGCTTATTGTGGAAAGCGAGAAGGTCGCGGTGCACGATCCGACGGCGCCTCTGGATTCGGCAACGTTTACGGAGAAGGGCACGCAGCTGCAAGAGCTGATCAAGGACGCGACGTACAAGTACATCTACGGAGACCTCGACAGAGCCGGCTACGACAAAGCCATCGAAGATTGGAAAGGCCGCGGCGGCGCGCAAATGATCGAGGAGTTCTCGGCGGCGTTCAAGCAATAAGCGGATAAGCGGACATTAAGCAAGTAGGGGCAAGAGGAGGATGACGGGCCGCGAGCCATGATGTCGCGAACGGACCGCAGGCGGGCCGCGAGCCATGATGTCGCGAACGACCGCAAACGGGCCGCGAGTCATGATGTCGCGAACGGACCGCAGGCGGGCCGCGAGCCATGATGTCGCGAACGGACCGCAGGCGGGCCGCGAACCATGATGTCGTGAACGACCGCAAACGGGCCGCGAGCCATAATGTCGCGAACGGATCGCAAACGGGCCGCGAGCCATGATGTCGCGAACGGACCGCAGACGGGCTTCGAGTCATGATGTCGCGGACGACCATCGTGAGCATCATGCTCCGTCCATCCTTCTCCCTTGTTTCTCAAGGGCAGCCGCAACCACTCCCCAGGAAAGGAAGAACCAGCATGCAGCACGCAGCAGCAACGGAGATCAAGCAAGGAGCGGCAAAGCCCCGCAGCAGCAGCGAACTGAAGAGACGCCTTTGGCGGAACAAATGGCTTTATGTCATGATATTGCCGGGCATTCTGTATTTCATTGCATTCAAGTACGTTCCCATGTTCGGACTCACCATCGCGTTCCAGGACTACAAGCCGCATTGGGGCTTCGCGGGAAGCGAGTGGGTTGGCCTCAAGCACTTCGAAAGACTGTTCACCGAACCGGATTTTATGAAGATTCTGACCAATACGCTTCTGTTATTCGGCATGAACCTGCTCTTTTATTTTCCGATTCCGATCCTGCTCGCCTTGATGCTGAACGAAGTAAGAATCACGTTTTTTAAACGTTTTTTCCAGACGCTCGTTTATTTGCCCCATTTCATGTCGTGGGTCATCATCGTGTCCATCGGTTTCGTCATGCTGACCATGGACGGCGGCATCATCAATGAAATGCTGGCCTACCTCGGCTTCGAAAAAATCAATTTCCTGCTCAGCACCGAATGGTTCCGGCCAACCTATATCATCCAGGTGATATGGCGCGAGGCGGGCTGGGGAACGATCATATATTTGGCCGCGATCGCGTCGGTCGACCCGCAGCTGTACGAGGCTGCGCGCATGGACGGCGCAGGCCGGCTCAGGCAAGTCTGGCATATTACGCTGCCGGCGATCCGGAGCGTTATCATTATTTTGCTCATTCTCAAGATCGGGGATGTCCTCGAGCTCGGCTTCGAGCATGTGTATCTGCTTCTGAATTCCATGAACCGCGACGTTGCGGAGATTATCGATACCTATGTCTACACGGCGGCGCTGCAGCAAGGCCAATTCAGCTACAGCACGGCCATCGGCTTCTTTAAGTCTTTCATCGGACTGGTGCTGGTCGTCTTGGCGAACAAGCTGGCGAAGCGCATGGGCGAAGAGGGCGTTTATTAATGGAGAGGAGGCTAACCCCATGGTGGAAGACAGAACGGTGAGCGGACGCGTGTTCGCCGCCGTCAACTATACGCTGCTCGCGATCATCGCGCTGGTGACGGTACTTCCGTTCCTGCACGTCGTAGCCGGCTCCTTCACGACGAGCGCCGAGATGGCGGTCAAGAAGTTTATCTTGTTCCCGACAGTGTGGAGCTTCGACGCCTACAAGTTCATCTTCTCGACGAACACCATCTTCCGGGCGATGGGTGTCTCCGTCGGCATAACGGCATTCGGTACGCTGTTCAGCATGCTGCTGACGGCGCTTATGGCCTACGGGCTATCCAGGCGCGACCTGGACGGACGCAGGGGCATTATGTTCCTCGTCGTGTTTACGATGTTGTTCAGCGGCGGGCTTATCCCAACGTTCCTGGTGGTACGCGAGCTCGGCATGATCGACAGCTATCTGGCGCTTATTGTTCCTACATCGATCAGCGCGTTTAACCTCATTATCATGCGCAATTTCTTCCAGAACATCCCCGAGGGATTGGAAGAATCGGCGAAGATCGACGGCTGCAGCGACTTCGGCATCCTGTTCCGGATCGTGCTTCCGTTGTCCATGCCGGCAATCGCCACCTTATCGCTGTTCTACGCGGTAACGTATTGGAACACCTACTTGAGCGCTATCCTGTATCTCAACGATAGTCTGAAATGGCCGATTCAAGTTCTTCTTCGCCAGATTGTCGTGCTTGCCAGCGGCATGGATTACAGCTCCGATCTGGACTCCACGGTGCCGCCGCCGGATCAGACGATCAAGATGGCCGTCATTGTCGTGGCGACGCTGCCGATTTTGCTCGTATATCCTTTCTTGCAGAAGCATTTCGCCAAGGGCGCCATGCTTGGTTCCATTAAGGGATAACGGCCAGCGAGTAGCGAGAGGGTGCCTCGAAATAGGGATAATGTTCAAGTAGATGCATAGACAAGCTACCGGCAAGCTTCCAGGTAGCTTGTTTTTTTGTTGAAAATCGATTGATTGTCGGGCAAAGGGGCATAAGCTATAATAATCGATACTATGATTACGCTTACAAGAAATATAGGATCAGGAGAGGATGGTTCTATGTCATTTATGTCCATGAGGCCATTAAATGTTTTAATTGTCGATGATGAGTTGCCATTAAGACAGGAGCTTCGGATGTTTCCATGGGAGGATTGCAACGCTGTCCTTATTGGGGAAGCTAGCAATGGAGAAGAGGCGTTAAGGATTTGCGAGACGTTTGTCCCGGATGTTGTCATTACAGATATAACAATGCCGGTTATGGATGGAATCATACTTATACGCGAACTAAAGAAGAGATACCCAATTGTACAAATTATTTTGCTGACCTGTCATAGTGAATTTCATTATGCACAGGAGGCGCTCCGCATAGGCGCTCTTGAATATATGTTGAAGGCTACGATTGATGAGCAGGAAATGAAACGAGCTTTGGATAAAGTCAGGCAAGCTGTCGCAAAAGAACGAAAGTCTCTGGATAATGAAAAATCCGAGTTAAGACAACTGCAAGCCGGGCTTTTCGAAAAACTGCTCCAAGGCCATCCATTGCAATACGCGGATTGGAGCGCCATTCAGTTAGATGGCCAGACAACCTATGCGTTGGTTCTCTTTATGTTTGATGCGCCGGATTCCGTGTTTTTAGCAGCTCAACCGCAAATGGAACAAATGTTTTCTGACATGGAGAGTTCTGATTCAACTTGTATAACATGGTTAACCGTACGCAAGCAGGAGTATTTTGTGATGATGACATTATCCGGAAAGGACATTACGCCTCTCTTACCGTCTATTGAGGCACGATTGCAACAACTAGAATCTTTCATAACGGAGGAGGCTTCTTTAGTTGAGCATGAGCATCTTATTCAAGTTGTTATTAGTGAGTTTTTTGCTTCGAGCGACGAGCTCGTCCAATCGGTCGAACATACCACGTTGTGGAAAGAAGCATTATTCTACGATCGTGTAGAAGATAACCTTGTCTACTACGGTCATCCGCAGCCATTACAAGCTATGACAGAGATGCATATGAAGGAAATGACCGAGATCCTTAGAAAAGCGGCTTGGAATTCGGAGTCGCTAGTGGATTGCATGAAGAACGCGTTTTTCGAATGGTGCATGTTTCAGCGGGTTCAACCAGAACAGTTAAAGCAATATGTAATAGGCTGGTTCGTTGAGTGGATCAATCAGCAAGGAGGAGGGGAACTGCTTCTTTTGAATATAACGAGCATGTTGGAAGTCAAAAGCTTATCTCGGCTCATTAACATAGTATGCAGGAAAATCATAGAGATCGAGAATGGGAAAACACGTTCCCGTCATGAAATTCGATTAGCGCTTCAGTGGATAAAAGACAATATGAAGCAACCCATTTCCCTTCCGATTATTGCCGAGCAGGTTGGTTTAAGTCCGCAATATGTTAGTCGATTGTTTCGCGAAGAAACAGGGACCTCGGTGACGCAATACATTACGCAAATGCGAATGGAGAAGGCTGTAGAGCTTCTTAAACAAACGAATATGAAAGTGTATGAAATCGCTGAAGAGGTTGGCATTCCTAGCTATAGGTATTTTACAGTCATGTTCCGTAATTGGACAGGGGTTTCTCCGACTGACTATAAGCGAAAAGTATAAAGTCCATTCCAAAAAAATAAGTTCGGGGGAGAGACGGATGCTGAGGCTGTTACGCTGGTATGGTAGCTTGGGTTTAGCGACGAAGCAGTTCCTTTATATGTTTATTGTGACTTTAACCCTCTTTATGCTGCTGGCATGGAGAAATTTGCATGAATCCGAGAGCTTGCTCCGTAATCAAATGATTAATGACGCCGAGCTGTTGGTGAGTCGAACGAACCAATATATCGATGCCAGTCTGGACAATGTGGAAAACATTTTATTGCTTCTATCCACCCAGTCTGAGCTGCTTGAGGAGAATAACGAAGAAAAAGCTCTTAAGACACTGCGGACCTTTGCTTCTAATAATAATACAATAGCCAAATCCTTATATATGATTAGAACTGACGGAAAGGTGTATGCGAGTTCACAGGTATTTTACGACATAATAGGCAATCCACATTTGCAGGAGCTTTACGAGCTTGCGTTGCAAAATTATGGCGGAATTAATGTCAGTGAGCCGTATTACTCTCCTTTGTCTGGACACACGCTGGCTTACGTTCTCCCAATAATGGATGCCCAAACAAAACTTAAAGGCGTTGTCGTAGCGGAAGTGGATTTGGAGATGCTTTCCTTGCAAATTACACCCAAAAACAATCAATCCTATGTGTTGTTTACGAAGGATGGCAATGTGATTAATCGACTGGGAATTAGCGATAAATTGCTGCCCTATCAACATGCGACCTATCCGCCCGTATTACAGTCTGAATTTCAGGAGCAGCTTGTTTCTCTTAAGCTGGGGGTAAGCAGCATCCTGTTGGATGATAGGAAGTCGTTAGTTGCCGTGAAATCGACCTCGAATCGATTAGGCTGGTCATTAGCGGCTTTTATCGAGGAGGATTATTTCTATAAGGATTTGCAAAGTTTAAATAACAACTACAGAACGGCAAGCTTCATCTGGATTATCATATTGCTAATTAGCGCCTATTTAATGAGCCGTTCCTTTACAATGCCTATTCGCAGATTTGTTGAGAGGATGGACAGGCTCAACGATTTGCAGGTCGTAACGAAGCTGACGGTAACGAGAAGAGATGAGATTGGAAGGTTAATGCTAAGCTATAATGCCATGCTTGAGAGAATTCAGGTTTTACTTAAAAAAACGAAGTCGGCAGAAGAATTGAAGAAGGGATATGAGCTTAAAATGCTGCGCAGCCAGATCGCTCCTCATTTTCTGTACAATACGCTCGGTTGTATTAGCAGCTTGGCGAAGCAGCAAAGGATTGACGAGGTGCGCGAGACGATTCGATCATTGATCAAGCTGCTTAGCTTCAGCTTCGATAGGCAATCTGAGTTTGTTCCTATTGAGGAGGAGCTCGAATGTCTGCGTATGTATATGTATATTCAACAAATCAGATATGGGGATCAGTATCGATACGAGATTCATTGCGAGGAGAACCTTTTACAATACCGTATTTTAAAGCTAACGCTTCAACCATTAGTGGAAAATGCCTTATTCCATGGACTTACGCCGAAGAATGGCGGCCACATTGTAATTAAAGGAAGACTGGAAAAGGGAGTTGTTAGATTTTATGTTTGCGATAATGGGGTCGGTATTTCGAGTGATGAAGTGAAGAAGTTGTTAGATGATTCAAATGAACAGGAACGATCGCGATTTAGATTTACTGGGATTGGTCTGCGAAATGTACATGAGAGAATTCAAATTCATTATGGCGAGCAATATGGCATGCGTATAAGAAGTGTTAAAGGAAAAGGAACCATGATCCGGTTAGACATACCGCTGCTAAGCGAGAATGAGGAAAAGCTGGGCATTTGGGATTAACTAAATTCAAACATTTTTACTGATTTTATGTATATCGGTGTTCCCTCTAAAAAACTATACTTAATCCATAAAATGAAAACGCATACAAGAAGGAGGGGGACGATGGAAGCTAAATCCAGATTCAAACAATCTCCGCAGGCGCAGCTTGTTCCACTAATGAAATTGCAATCCATGATGCGAGTCATCTGGCGTTTCCGGGCATTCTACATCATGTTGCTCCCTGGTGTCATTTACTTTATTATTTTCCGATATCTTCCGATGTATGGCGTCATAATCGCTTTTAAAGACTATGCCATTATGGAAGGAATAACGGGAAGTCCATGGATAAACCCATGGTATAAACATTTTCAAACTTTTTATCAATCCCCCTATTTCAGTCAATTGTTAAGCAATACTTTATTAATCAGCATTTACAAGCTTGTTTGGGGCACTTTACCACCCATCATTATGGCAATCTTATTGAATGAGTGTCGCGTGCGTTGGTTGAAATCAATTGTACAGACATTGACTTACATGCCGCATTTTTTATCATGGGTCATTATTTTCGGTATTTTATTAACCTTGTTTTCGCAAAATGGCGGATTAATCAATCGTTGGATTGTAGAAGCGGGCGGAACCTCTATACCGTTTTTAACATCAACGGACTACTTCCGAAGTATTCTTGTCGGCTCGGAGGTATGGCAAAACCTGGGCTGGGGAGCGATTATTTATTTGGCGGCAATGTCTGGAATCGACCCTACACTTTATGAGGCGGCCAAAGTGGATGGCGCAAATCGTCTTCGTATGATCTGGCATATCACGTTGCCTGGCATTCGAAGCATTATCGTTCTTCTCTTTATTCTTAAGCTCGGCCATTTACTTGATGCAGGCTTCGATCAAATTTATATTTTGTACAATATCCAAGTGTATCCCGTCGCGGATATTCTCGATACATGGGTGTACCGTACCGGTTTGCAGCAATTGAACTTTAGCCTGGCTTCGGCAGTTGGTTTGTTTAAGTCTGTCATTGGATTAGTCCTTGTCGTTATCGCTAATCAGATAGCGAAGAAATGGGGTGAAGCAATTTGGTAAGGAGGCTGGATGACAAGCTTTTTGATTCATTCGTATATCTCATACTCATTATTTGCGGGCTGGCGGCCATTTTACCGATTTTGTATGTCATATCCGTTTCGATAACGCCATTTGGCGAAGTGCTTCGTAACGGAGGCTTTATATTATTCCCGAGAGAAATTACATTTACAGCTTATCGGACATTGCTTACAGAATCCAATATTCCGCAAGCTTTCAAAATAACGATATGGATCACGGTAATAGGAACGGCTGTTAATCTCATTTTAACCAGCTTAATGGCCTATCCATTATCGCGAAAAAATTTGCCTGCAAGAAACTTTTTTCTTCTGATGATTGTTTTCACCTTATTATTCAGCGGAGGAATAATCCCCACATACTTGGTAGTCAAATCCGTTGGTTTGTTGGACTCGATTTGGGCCATGATTCTTCCTAATGCGGTGTGGAGCTTTAATGTGCTTATTATGAAAAGCTTTTTTGAGGGATTGCCCGAGGAACTGTTCGAATCCGCAAGAATGGATGGAGCCAAGGAGTTTCGTATTCTGATTCAGATTGTGACGCCGCTATCTATACCGGTATTGCTAACTGTAGGCCTATTCTATTTAGTCGGGCATTGGAATGAATTTTTCCAAGCTATCTTCTACGTGACGGATCGAACGTTATTCCCGCTGCAGGTTATCGTTAGAGAATTATTAATGCAAAGCCAACAGCCGCTTGAGAACGCAGAGAATATGATGCCGACGCAGACCATGCAGATGGCTGCGGTCATGATTGCAAGCGTGCCTGTTATTGTCATATATCCTTTCCTCCAGAAGCACTTTACAAAAGGAATGCTGCTCGGATCTATCAAAGGTTGATTTAGGCTGCATAGATAACTGGCCAGCTATGCGCGCCTATTCAATATACACATTATAGATAGGGGATATGAAAATGAGAAAAAGTTTATCCATTCTTTTTTCCATAACACTTCTAATTGTGATGCTCACTGCGTGTTCAGGGGGGAGTAATTCGAACAAGAATACAGGAACTGCGCCTACAAATACGGAGAAGCCTAGCGCTTCGGCCTCAGCAGCGCCAACTGAAGCAAGTAATAAAACGATCAAGCTTGAAATTATCGAAACCGGAAATAATCTGCCGGCCCCGGACAAAGACAGTATCAAGCAAGAACTGGATAAAGCATTAAATATCGATCTGAATTTAACGGTATATCCTTCAGGGGACGATTATACGAATCAATTAAACGTTCGTATGGCGTCAGGTAATTTTCCGGATTTGTTTATGTTGAGCCGCCAACAACTGCTTCAGTTCTCGAAACAAGGACTACTGCTTGATTTGACGCCATACATGGATCAGTTACAGAAAACAATTGATTTCATTGGAGAAGAAACGGTTAAGAAGGGAATGGTTGACGGGAAAGTATATGCGATCTCGAAATCGCCCCAAATCCCTTACAATACCTATTGGATTCGCAAGGATTGGTTGGATGCATTAAAATTAGATGTTCCAAAAACGATTGAAGAGCTGGCAAAAGTTGCGGAAGCGTTTACTAAAAATGATCCTGACGGCAATAGTAAACAAGACACTTTCGGTCTAACTGGAGGGAAATTAAGCGCCTTTGCACCGGTGTTCGGAGCATTCGGCGTGGGATCCCCAGGAAACTTTTACGTGAAGGACGGAGCAGTATTAAATGCTTTGTACGATCCGGCAATGAAAGATGCTTTGGCGTTTATCAAACAAATGATCTCTTCTGGATCTGTTGACCCTGAACTATTGGCTAACACCGGATTGCAGCATCAGGAGAAATCCATTAAAGGCCAAGCAGGCATCGTACACATCGATTGGCCTAATATGACAAAGGAACAATTCGTAGAGCAAATTAAGACTGTAAATCCAAATGCCGAGTGGCTGCAAATAGAAGCGCCGGTTGGACCTGGGGGACAAAACGACTCTTCATGGGATATAGGGGCCACTGCGGGTAGATTTGCTATTCCGAAAGCGATTGAGAAGGACCCTGAGAAGCTGCAGCGAGTTTTTGATCTGTTGAACTATATTTCAGATCCGGACGGAGGATCGCTTCTTGTCCAATTTGGGGTGAAAGACACTCATTTCATATTAGAAGACGGCACGCTGAAAATGACGGATAAAGCGGGTGAGGTAGGACACTCTTGGCTCTACCAATTTACTGGAAGGCCGGAGATGGAATATTTGCAAGCGAAGTTCGCGCTTCAGTCGGAATCGATAAAATTTGCCAATGACCAGAAGCGTATTGAGGCGTTAAACGGGTTTATTGATATTCCTGAAGGTTTTAACGCGGCAGATGCCGATCGATTTATCGAAGAAGAAATTGCAAAATTTGTTTATGACAAGCGTCCTCTAACAGAGTATGAAGATTTCCTCAAAACATTAGAGACATCGATGAATTATAAATTATTATTAGATAGCGCTCAAGCGCAACTCAATGAGCTAGGCTACGGCAGCTAACGAATTGAACTAGGTCGTGTCTGAAAACCCGCTCTGGGGCATCTTTCACCGCCTTTCCGCCCCCTGCTTCGTCACTTTTGCTTGACGTACCCCCGGTACGCCTTCACAAAAGTTCCTTGCATGGAACGAAAATTCGGCAAAATCTGCTCCCCTCGGAGTATTCAGACACGCCCTAGAAGACAAGCGATTAATATTCTGCTTGTCTTCTTCTTTTGACTATACTTGATAAGTTTTACGGTAAGCCGAGGGGTTAATGCCAAATTGTTTCTTAAAGCTTTTGCTCAAATGATGCTCGTCGGTGAAGCCGCAATGCTCCGAGATTTGTTCAAGAGTGAGCGACGAATTAATCAGTAGTTTCTTCACCTTATCCATCCTAAGATTAGTTGCGTAGGTATGAGGTGAAATTCGAAATTCCTGCTTGAATAGCCTTGTTAACTGTACCTGACTAATTCCTATTTCATATGCAATTGATTTTAACGATACACCGAATTCGGCATTCTGCTTAATCTTATGGACTACAAGCTGGAGAAGCGGGTCTTCGGTATACAGTTGATTTAAGTTTTGATCGTATAGCTCTATTTGCAACGTATAAAGTAAATCTCGCAGCAAATGTTTTTTATAAGGAAGAACCACATTCGAATTTAAGTAACCAGCTTCGCGTAATTGTGCAATTGTGGATACTAATCTTTTATTATTCATTAGGCGGAGCTTACCTGTATAAGGAAATGCGAGAGGGTCTACATCCACCTCATTAGTAGCAGTAAGCCAATGAAAGCCGATTAGATGAAAAGAGAGTCCATCAGTAGCGCGATAGAAGGTTAAGTCAGGGGGACAGAGTACCATATCGCCTTGAACAGCATTGCCACTTTGCTCTCCCAGCCTATATTCAAAGCCGCCGGACTCGACAATAAATAATGCCCAATGATCATAAGTATCATGTGTTTTTTGAAATTGCACAGCATCTTTAATATACACATGATAAATTAAATTCGGCTCTTGAAACTGATCGCGCTCCACCATTGGCTGGCCCCCTTGAGTATTGAAATTATATACAAGAAAATTAATTGTTTTATCCATTATAACAGGAAATACAATCAAATATAATGAAACTAATTACAAGTGGGAGGCGAGGAAATGAGTGTCAAACAGCTTGATATCAAAGGGTTAATGAATCAATTTAACGAGAAGGGTTATTTGGTTATACCAAGTGTTTTGTCGCAAGAGAAGGTTGCTCGCTTGAATTCCGTCATCGATACCATCATTTCGAATGAGCCGGAGTCGCTAGCTTATAATATTTATAATAGCGTCGAGCTTCATCCAGAAATAGCCTCATTGATAGATGAGCCGACCATTCTCCCCTTGATTGTTAATTTGCTGGGCTATAATATCCAACTTCATATATCGCATCTGACCATTCGAAAACCCAATCCAAATGACGTGCAAACAACATCCCAGAGCTTTATTGACTGGCATCAGGACGGACCGAATCCAAAGTTTCCGGTTATAGAAGGGCTGACCGCGACTTACTACATCAAAGTCTGCTATATATTGAGTGATATGTCGGAGCCTAATCGAGGCAATACAAAAGTAATTCCGGGCAGCCATAAAAAGCCGTATGACCCCAATCACAGGGATGTGCGTCAACAGCTGGACGGTGAGGAGCAAGTATGTGGAAAACCGGGAGATGTGTTTATATTTGCCCAAAATTTATGGCATGCGGGATCGCCCAACACATCGGAATATACGAGAAGACAGTTGTTTTTAGGCTACAGCCCAATATGGATGAGACCTATAGACTATCATGTTGCTTCAGAGGAGCTTCTTAAGGATGCTGATCCTATTCGCCGCCAGTTGCTTGGTCACATAAGCGATAATAAATTTAAATACTACGTTCCCGAGGAATCCATGGTACCGCTCAAGTCATTCATGCTTAACTGAATGTCATGTAATGGATTTCGTGCTTATTTAAAATGGCCCTCCCTGGATTCCAGGCGAGGGCCATTGCATAGGCGTGCGGATTGAGCCGTTAACCTTCTACGGTCAGACCGGTCAACGTATTGTTAAGCTCATTCAAGCGTTGATGCTTATGATGGATGATGTTGTCTGTATAACGCGTGGTCGGGACGAACAGCAAGGTGTCCTTGCCGATGGCGGACATGCCGTTTCTCTGCATATGCAGGACGGTTCCTTGTTTGTTGACGGCGATGACGGTTTTATCAGGGGACAGGGCGTTGGCAGTTGTTTGGACATGCCATCCGTCTTGCGCGGCCGGCAAGCGAGTCGGTTTTTTGCTCATTTCTGTAACCCCCCTATAAGAGAATTCAATAATTCGATGATCATTCCGTTAGCGTGTGTGTTCAGTATACCATTAATGATATCATCCGTGTAGTCGGCGTACAGCTGCGAGCTCCATGCGGTATCCTCCGGGAAGTGGTACGAGATCACGTATTCCCCCAACTTGTAAGTCAAATAGAATAGCCGCCTCGACTCCCAATAAAACAACCCCGGAACACCGTCCTGCAGGTTATTGTACGTATAGGATACAAATGAGCTTGGGTCGCCTACCTCGAAGTCGTAATTCCCGTTCGTGTCTCCTGCGTAGTACTGCACCGTCAGCGAGTTCCCTTCGTGATGAAACAAGCAGATGGCGGAGCAGGCTTTGACGCTCCCGATGCTTCCGTTTACCGGGCCGGCTGTAATCTCCGAGCGAGTAAGCATGCGGATGGAACGATTTAGCAGCCGGCGCCCTTCCAGCAATTCGCTGATTCGGACATGGTCCGATACGACTTGTTTCGCGAACGACGTGAAATCCCCGAAGGCGAGGGCGAGCTGGGAGCTTTCCTCGTACAACGATTTTTTCGGAAGAAGCTGAAGTCCTTGCTGGAGCAGATCGCTTAGATAGGATGCCCATGGAACCGTATGTCCCCACGAAAGTTTCTCGACATAATGGCCTTTGACCATGACGATATCATGCAGCAGCACCCAGACATAGGTATCGATTTGATGTTTGGACGGGATGCCGGACGCCGGATTTTTCTCCGACTCCATCTCCAGGAAATCCACGACCTCGTTATTGTGCGGCATTCTCCCCCGCGAAAGTTTAAACTCTTCGATGTATTTGGCGATGATCCATCTGAATTTGAAGTAGGCATCCATGATCGTGCTTTCACAATAAAGCATCATCATCTTGCTGTCGGAGACGGCCCGCAAATATTCCAGATGGGTAACCGTATAACCGTTCGACGTCATGGAGCCGCCCTTGGTATGGATAAACAGGCAGTACAAGTCGCATTCGCTGACCTTTTTCAAGCAATGATCAACGCCTGTCTGGAAATTCGGCCATGGGCCGAAGTTCTTTTCGAACATCTGAGGATCGTGTCCCAATCTCGACAATTCCTCAAATGCACCTATCCGAAGATGCGTGATGGCATCTTGAGCAACAGAGCTAATGAAAATTTTGGATGATGTGGGCACGAATTGGTTCTCCTTGTTAAAAAAAGTAGTTTGTCCCATCATATCATAGATTGAGCGCGGGAAAAACGAGAATAGCCGCTTGAAATCCGCATCTAGGGCGTGTCTGAATACTCCGAGGGGAGCGGGTTTTCAGACACGACCTAGTTCCTGAAACTATTGGAATTTCGGCTCCGTAATAATAAACTTGATTTAAAGTAACGTCTTCAAGATTGGAGGGCCGCGGGTGAATGTGATCAAGCTGAATTGTCCGAATTGCAACGGGAAGATCGAATATAAGGAAGGACAGATCTATAAATGCCTATTTTGCGATACGGAGTTATTGTTGAAGGAAAACAACGTGTACTATGTGGACCAAACGATTAATCATTATTACGGGCCGGCTCCTTCCTCAGGAACTGCCCGCCCCGGCACGAATTTAAGGAAGTTATGGATCGTGCCCCTTATGCTCATCGGTTTAATGGCCGGCTATTTTTTCTTGAACGGCAATCCGGCGGAGCAAAGGGGCGCAACAACATCCACGGTCCGAACCATGCCGGAAAGCGAAGTGCTTCTTTTCTTTTTGAGGGATGTGTTTGATAAAGGCGATGCGATGCCTACGGAGGAAGAAATCGCGAAGATCCGTTATTTGTCGGTCCGCCACGATGATGAAGACCGGTGGCGGTTCACCTATAGCTTGGACGATCCGTTCACCAACGGCCAGGCTGAATTAATCGACTACGCGATTCATGACAAGCTATTGAATACGCAAAGGATCGAGCAAAAGGACTTCGAGGCTTTTAGCGGACTAACCGAGTTGAATCTGATGAACGAATACGAGGTTTCCCAAGGAACGGATGTAGGCTTTCGCCATCTGCAAGGAATAAAGGCTTATGCCGGCGGCTTTAATGAATCCTTTGGGCGAATCGCGAACTACTTTGGCGATAACTCCCAAATCGTAAAACTTTCGACGCAAATTCGAAGCAACGAAGAATTGGCCCTATTATTAAAGTTTCCGAAGCTGCAAACGCTCGAAATTTCTTACGTCAACGAGACCGTTACGGATTTCCACTTGCTGAATCAACTGCCGTTGCAATCCTTATCTTTGACGACGGTCGATCATTTGGGGTGGTTGTCCTCGCTGACCGGTTTGAAATCCTTGTCTGTAAGCTATAGCAAGGAGACGGATTTCAGCGCGTTGTATTCGCTGAGTCAATTGCAGGAACTAAAGCTGTCGATGGTGGAAAATTTAAAAACGATCGATTTCATGCAAAACATGCCTAACTTGCAATCGCTTGATCTTGATTATGTTCCAATCACGAATTTAGAACGCCTTAGGGATAAAACGTCATTGACGAACCTGCGATTAACGTCTCCGCACAAGCTAGAGTCGGTTGAAGCCGTTAATAGTTTGACTTCGCTGACCGAGCTGTCCATAACGGGTTACCACGGCGCGAAATCGCCGATCTCGTTGCCGAATTTGAAGAAGGCCGAACTGCAAAGCAAGCTCCTATTGGAATTAACCGCGCCTGTTTTGCAATCGTTAACGGTTGATCTATTCAGCGAAGACTTGGATGGAGCGGATTTGGCGAAATACCCGCGTTTGGAACAGCTTTCGTTAAAGGAGAGCGGGAATTTCACAGGCATTCCATCGTTAAATCGACTGACGGATCTGCGCACGTTGCATTTCAACGAGACCTATTTCTTTGAGGAAACAAGCGCGTTATTTCAATTGCAGCATGTAAAGGCGATTACCTGCACGGAATGCAGTTTTCAATTCCATGATCAGGAATCCTTTGCCAATAATACGCTAGAGCATTTAACGTTGAATCAGCCGTCCTTTCGCATAGGCAATGGCGACTGGTTGAACGATGCGGAGAACGTGATGCATTATTTCGCGGATATGGCGGCTTTGCGTTCCTTTACCATGCAGGACGATTCCATTCAAACGCTGGATTTCATGAAGGACTGGGAACGGATAGAGGTGCTTCATTTGGAGAATAACGCCATCTCCGATGTCGAGCCTTTAGCGCATCTGCCCCATCTGCGGAAAGTATATCTTTTGGGCAACCAAGCGCGGAACAAGTCGGTTTTGGATAAAGGAATCCTGATTTATTAATGTCGAAAAAGCAGATTGCCGAAATTTTGTTGCCATTCCATAATCGTCACGTATGATTATCGGCAGAAATGCTTTAGAATGGAATTAACGAATTCGGAAGGGAGGGAATGCGAAAATGTTGGAGTTGGAGCTGCACGATTGGCTGCCGTATCTGTTCTCGATCAGCTTGTTATGCACGATCGCGTATTCTTACAGCATCCACCTGCGGGAAGCAAGCGCGGAATACGCTAAGGGCACCGCAAAGATGCAAATATGGATCATCGCCCTGCCGCAGCTGGCGACCTTTGTCATGGCGGTCGGCCTTTGGCTGATCCGCTACGTAAAGCGCAAGTCGGCGCCGGATGATGACGATTCGGCCTGCACGTCCTCGTTGGAGACGCAACCACACAACCAACGAGGAGGCTATATATGCCAAGTAATCAATCAACCGGATCCACCGCCGCATTCCCGTCCCGTTCCAAGACGATACGAATTATCGGTATAACGCTGCTGCTCGTGAGCCTGTTCGCCCTTACCGGCTGCGGCAATACGACGGGCGAAATTAACGGAGACACGCCAGGCGTGTTTAACCACTACGTCATTTATCCGTTGTCGGAGTTTATCGTCTGGATGGCGGGTCTGTTCCAGGACAGTTACGGGCTGGCGATCATGGCGATCACGATCGTCATCCGCCTTGTCTTGTTCCCGCTCATGCTTCGCCAATATAAGTCCCAGATGACGATGAAGGGCAAGATGGCTGCGCTCCAGCCGGAGCTGAAAGAGCTCGAAGCCAAATACAAGGACAAGAAGGATGCAGACAGCCTGACGAAGAAGCAGCAAGAGATGATGGCGCTGTATCAAAAGCATAACGTGAATCCGCTCGCGATCGGCTGCCTGCCCATGCTTATCCAGATGCCGATTCTGATGGGGCTGTACTCCGCGATTCGGATGACGCCGGAGCTGTCCACCCATTCCTTCTTGTGGTTCAAGCTCGGCGAACCGGATATGCTTCTGCCGATCATCGCCGCTATCGTCTATTTCATACAGTTCAAGGTCACCCAAGCCGGCAATACGAATGATCAGGCCAAACAGCTGGCCTTCCTTGGTTATCTCTCGCCGATTATGATGGGGGCGTTCGCGATGTTCGCGCCGGCGGCGATCTCGCTGTACTGGGTTACGGGCGGCTTGTTTATGATCGCCCAGTCCTTTCTGTTGGGCAAGCTGTTTAAGCCGGAAACGAAGGTCGATCCGGATGGACCTGGCAACTCGGGCAACCCTGGCAACGGCAAAGGTGCCACGAAAAAGAAAGGCGTTGCGGCGGAAGGCGGCAAGGCCTGATAGGCGGAAATGCGGAATAGAGCAAAATGGGGATATATGCCTAAAGTCCCACATAATTTCGCCTCTAATTGCGTATAAATAACTTGTCCGGTTGTATAGAGCCTGCTAATCCTGCTCCCGAGGTTCAAGTCATTACGGGGTCAGGGCCGGGGCCGAATCGTTTGCCTTTTATGGGCGAACATGGTACAATAATCGATATTTGAAAATGCTAGGCATGACCTTTCCACAAACGAGGCCGGCCTTATAGACGAAAACTGCCCTACCCGCAAAAGTGGGGGCAGTTTTCCGTTTTTTGGCGGTGTTGCTCGTCCGGACCGGGCATGAGTCAATGCGAAAGCGCGAAGGAGGCTTGGCCATGTATAATCGTAAAAAACCGCTAGAAGAAATCCCGCAGGAAAACACGAAAATATGGGCATGCGAGACGGAAGGCTGCAACAGCTGGATGAGAGACAACTTTTCGTTCGATCGTACTCCGACTTGCCTGATGTGTAACGCGCCGATGGTCAGCAGCGAAAGAATGCTGCCCGCGATCGTCAATTCGACGGCAGTTGTGTCCGAGATGAAAGGCTAGCAAGCATTGGTTCGGCGAAGAATGCAATTAGCAACGTAAGCAGGAACAACCCCGGAACGCGGCGATGCCGACGGCCCGGGGTTGTTGTCGTATTAGGCCGGCTATGGTCAGCGGACGATAGCAGGGGACGGAGGCAACTGTTCGCCAGGACTTGTCGTCGTTGTTGCAGCCGCTCCTACCGCCCGCCGTAGTGCTGCTTGCGGTAGTCGCCCGGCGTGCAGCCGGTCCACTTCTTGAACACCTTGCTGAAGTACTTCTCGTCCTGAAAGCCGACCTGCTCCGCGATTTGCGATATTCGCAGACTGGCATTGCCGAGCAGCTCCTTGGCCCGCTTCATCCGGATGCCCGCGATATAATCGGAGACGTTCTCATTCATCTCTTGCTTGAACTTGCGGGAGATATACTCGCGGCTAAGGAAGAAGCGGCTTGCGACGTCCTGCAGCGTAATGTCCTCATGGGCATGCTGCTCCAGAAACAATGCGATATCATGGATGATCCCTTTCTCCTTGTCGGCCGACGAGAGCAGCTTGGAGATCGTCTCCATCTCCTCGGTCACTGCTTCCTTCCATGCCTCGTAGTGAAAACCTCCCGAAGGATGAAGCGGAAGCGGTCTCGTCGTCGAGAGGCCGTTATCTCTGCTCTTCGCCTCGTCTTCCTTTCCATGGAGGAGCTTCTCCTCCGAGGTAGCCGGCTTCGCCGCCAGCACGGTGTCGCCGCCATCGGATTCTCCCAGCCAGATTGCCTTCGTCCGCTCGAAGTGTTCACGCCAGTCCAGCAGTCCCTCGAAGGACAGATAGCCGCTCTCCTCGATGACCGCGAACCATGCGTCGAGCGCCCGCCGCAGCTGGTCCCTGTTGCCGCTCTGGACCGCGAAACGGAGCTGCTCCTCATGATCGTGGAAGGAGAGCAAGGTTGCGCCGCGCTTACTCCCGGTATCGTCGAAGGAGACGACATGATCGCTGCTCCGGCTCAGGACATTGCGGCGCAGCAGGGCTAGTCTCGCTTGCCGGTAGGAGGTCAGCGCATCCGAAGGAAACGCCGCAGGCTGCCCCAGCCCGAAGTCGAAGGACGCCTTCATGGCCAGCCGTATAGCTTCCCGAATGTCCCCGATCAAGGAGGGGGCCCCGGCGCATTCGCCCCAGAAGAGCAAGACCAGCTCCTGCTCCTTGCCCCAGTACCGGAACGCATAACCAGCCTCCCTCTCCAGAAGGATCTCGTTGCAAATATTCGTCAGCGCAAAGAACATCAGCTCCTGATCGCCGGGGAACTTCTCGCGTATGCCGGGAGCGGACAGCGACAGGCTGGCTACGGCCGCACGAACAAGCGGGACGGGCGCCGCCAGACGCAGCTCGCGAAGCACCGCGGGGGGCCAGCCTCCCTGGGCTCCGGGCTCGCTGAGCACCGAAGAGAAGTACTGCTCCAGATAAACGGGCTTGAGCTGATTAAGCTCTATATGGACGGCCCGGCTCATCGCCCGATCCCGCTCCTCGGCGCGCCAAGCCTCGATGGCCTTGGCAATCGCGCCGTTTAGCTGCTCGGGATCGATCGGCTTTAGAATATAGTCCACGCTGCCGGATTTGACGGCGCCCCGAACGAGTTGGAAGTCATCGTGGCCGCTGATGACGATCGTCTTGCTGCCGGGATGATGGCTGGCGACCCAGGAGAGCAGCGTCGAGCCGTCCATGCCCGGCATCATCATGTCGGTAAAGACCAGTTCCGGCTGCAGCCTTCCGATCAGCTCGGTCGCTTCGATGCCGTCGCGTGCTTCGAAAATGTCTTCGATGCCGTACGAATTCCAATCGACGAGCAGCTTGATCGCTTCGCGTACATGTTTCTCGTCGTCGACGATGAGAGCTTTCATGCTTCGTGGCCTCCTTCAAGCGGAATTTGGATGGTGATGGACAGGCCGTGCGGCTGGGCGTGGGAGAGCGTCATCGTCGATTCGGGATGGGATTGCAGCCGCAGCCGCGCCATAATATTGCGAAGCCCGATGCCGCTGTCTCCATCCTCGCCCTTCCGATGGCTTGCGGCTTGCAGGCCAGCCATCGACAGCTCATGTTGCAGCTCTCGCAGCCGGTCCTCGTCCATGCCGCCGCCGTTATCGCTGACGGTGAGGACAAGCCGCCTTGGCTCGTCCAGCAAGGAGCTTGAGACCAACAGCCGCGACGGTTCTTCGAACGAATGCTGAAAGCCATGCTTAAAGAAATTTTCGAGCAGAGGCTGGAGAATCATTTTCGGCACATGGATGTCACGGCTGGCTTCGTCGATTCGCAGCTCTATCTCCAGAGTGGTATCAAAGCGCTGCTTTTGCAGCTCGAGATAAGCGGCGGCGTAATCAAGCTCGCTCCTGAGCTCTACCGTGTCGTCCATATTGTTCATCTGGTAACGCATCAGCTTGCCGAGCGACGTAATAAGCGAATAAGCTTTCGTGTCGCCGTTCTGGAGCGATACGGTCCCGATGGATTGCAGAGCGTTGTACAGGAAGTGGGGATTGACCTGCGCCTGCAGCGCCTTGAGCTCGTTCGTCTTGCTGGCGATCTCCAGGCGGTATTCCGTCATGATGAGGTGATTGATCTTGCCCATCATGGAGCGGAACCGCCTGGCAAGCAGACCGATCTCGTCATTTGTCTCGATATCGATGGAGACGTTTAGATTGCCTGTTTCGATCTTGTTCACATAACCGATCAGCCGCAGCAACGGCTTGGTGAACCGGATGGAGATGATCAGCGTCGCGATGACGACGATGCCGAGGAATGCCGCGCCAACGACGGTATTTAGCTTGGCGATGCTGTTCGCGGTGCCGTAGAGATGCTGGTAAGGCGTTTGCTTGATGAGGTACCAATCCATAAAAGGCGTCACGATCCGATCATAGAAGACGATGCCGTCGAAGCCGTCTTGCTTCCATTCGAAGTGGCCGGTATCTGCTCCGGACAATAAGATGGTGTCCATAAGCGCCGTTCCGGGTCCTGCCGGCTCCTTCTCCTTGTTATCAACGGTCTTCCCTGATTCCTCTTGGACGCCGATGCTTGTCCCTTTGTCCCCGATGGGGGAGGACAATACGAGCTTGCCCTCGCTGTCCGCGATATAGAAGGCCTCTTTGCCGGAATCGTACAGCTGCGCATTCAGCGAAGCCAGGACGCTGAGCCTCACATCGATGGACAGCTCCGCGAGCAGCTCATCGCTGGGCACGCGAATAATGGGGCGGTGGAGCGTAAACACCTGTTCGTCGTCCGGCGAAGACTTTAGGTCCAATCCGTAATTATGGCTGGCATGCGCCGGTTCGATATACGCCTTGGTCGTCTCGATGTCGAGCGGCTCGGGATGCCGGCCAACCTTAAGATCGTCGGCCCAGAGCAGATAGGTCGTATTCTGCTTGACCACGTACAGCCGCACTTTATGGAATTCGCTCACGCTTTGAAAAATGTTGTAGAGATGATCCTTCAGCAGATTGCGATTGCGGATGACGTCGGTCAGATCATTAGGGAACACCTCGTCCTCCATGCCGTGCTCCAGAATGTAATACAGCGATTGCGGCACGTTCATGGCGTTGTATACGGCGAGGGACTTCTGGTTAATATTGCTCATATAGTTCAGCGTATTCGTCTTGCCGAGAGAAAGCAGCCTGTTGTTATTCGAGATGGCTTCCCGGGTGACGGATTCCGTAGTCGCCTTGTATGAGATGAACATAGACGTGGCAATGGGCAGAATCGTCACGATCAGCAGCAGCGCCATCAACTTCTGGCGAATCGTATGGAAGGGCTTTCTTAACATTGCGAAGCTCACCTCGTTTCGGGCATGATGGGCGGGGGCCGCCATAACTTTTGCCTGAATAAACAGTAACCGAATGGACGTATTTCGGTCAATATATTCCACCCTTCTCATCATCATTGCCCGTCTCCGGGCGCCGCTTTAAGTTCTATACTAAGAGCACACAACGAAAGAAGGGACGATGACCTATGGCATCTGGCAAAACTATCGGCAAGCCGGCCGCTAAGCGCGCGAACTGGAGCGAGTGGCTGCAGCAGACCGTATTCGTCGGACCGGGACTGATCGCATTTATCATCATCGTGCTGATCCCGTTCGGCATGGGATTCTATTATACGTTCACGGAGTGGAACGGCCTTGATCTTGGCAACGCCAAGTGGACGGGCATGACCAATATAACGCGTATCCTGACCGATGATCCAAGATTTTGGCAAGCCTTCTGGTTTACGGCGAAGTTCACGCTGGCGGCCGTCACGGTAACGAATGTGCTGGCATTCCTGCTGTCGCTGCTGCTAACGCAGAATCTTAGGAGCAAAGGCGTGCTGCGCACGATCTTCTTCTTGCCCAACGTGATCGGCGGTTTGCTGCTGGGCTACATCTGGTATTTCATCTTCGTCCGCGGCTTCGGCGCGATCGGAGAGGCGACGGGCATCGGCTTCTTCAAGCTTCAATGGCTGGGAACGCCGGAGACGGCATTCTGGGGCATCGTCATCGTCTTCGTATGGCAGACGGCCGGCTATATGATGATCATTTACATCGCGGCGATTATCGGCGTTCCCAAGGACCTTATGGAGGCGGCGCGCATCGACGGGGCCAACCGCTGGCAAATCCTGCGCTCCATTCTGGTTCCGCTCATCATGCCCGCGATTACAATCTGTTTATTTCTGACGACGTCCAATGCGTTTAAAATGTTCGACCTGAACCTCTCATTGACCGGGGGAGGCCCCGGCAACTCCTCGGAATCGATCGCGCTTAACATCTATCGCGAGGCGCTGGTGAACAATCGTTACGGCTTGGGGACGGCGAAGGCGATGCTCTTTTTCTTCTGCGTCGCGCTCATCACGATTACGCAGGTCTGGTTCACCAAGAAACGGGAGGTGGAAGCCTGATGGAGACGAGATCGAGATACTCCTCCGCCACACTGCTGCTAGAGATTGCCGGCGTGTTGGCAGCGCTGCTTTTTCTGGGACCGTTCTACTTCCTGATCGTCAATTCGTTCAAGAAACTCAAGGACATTTTGCTCAATGCGGCTTCGCTGCCCGAGACTTGGGCCCTCACGAATTTCAAAAAAGCGTGGGTCGCCATCGATTTCCCCGTCGTTTTTATGAACTCGGTTATTATTACTTCTATCAGCGTTCTGGCGCTGGTCGTGATCAGCTCTATGATGGCCTATCGCCTCGTGCGCAGGCCGACGATGTTCAACAAGCTGCTGCTGACGGTGCTGGTCGCCGCCATGATCATTCCGTTCCAGTCGGTCATGCTGCCGCTGATGCGAATCACGTCGCTGTTCGAACTTCGCGGCGAGCTGTACGGCATCGTGCTCTGTTATATGGGCTTCGGGATCTCCTTGTCGATGTTTCTTTATCACGGCTTCATCAAGTCCGTGCCGCTTGAGATCGAGGAGGCCGCGGTCGTCGACGGCTGCTCGCCCTACGGCGTATTCTGGCGGATTGTATTCCCGCTGCTGAAGCCGATCACGGTCACGGTCATGATTCTAAACGTGCTGTGGATCTGGAACGACTACCTGCTGCCGGTGCTCGTCATTAACGACGCGATGACCACCATCCCGCTTGCGGTGCAGAAGTTTTTCGGCCAATATTTACGAAAGTGGGATCTGGCCATGGCCGCGCTCACGCTGAGCACGATTCCGGTCGTTATATTCTTCCTCCTGCTGCAGAAGCATATTATCGAAGGCATTACGGCAGGCTCCGTAAAAGGGTAACGGGTAACTAATCAAAGTTTTCCGCCCGAAGTAATCAAGATTTTACCCCTAACCGTTCAATTTTGTCGGTGTCTGCCGAGGAACGCAGAGGCTTATAATGACGATGTAAGTAGATCGCGAAGCAACTGGACAATAGGGTATGAGGTCACGCACATTTATTTCATGGGAGGTCATGAGGATGAAGAAAAAGATGACGATGGCGTTGGCTTCGGCAGCGCTCCTGGTGGGACTCGCAAGCGGTTGCGGCAACAACAATGCCGGCGGCGCGAATGCCGGAACCAATACGAATACGGGCGAGGGCACGGCTACCGAGGCGCCGAAGAAAGACGTCACGATCAAGATCTTCCAATTCAAAGTCGAAATCGCGGAAGCGTTGGAGAAGCTGGCGGCGGAGTACGAGAAGGAGACCGGCGTAAAGGTAGACGTGGAGACGCATGGCGGAGGCGAGGATTACAGCGCGCTTCTCAAGGCGGAGCTGGCGGCCGGCGAAGAACCGGAAATTTTCAACTCCAGCGGCTGGGCGGGCTTCGACCCCTACGTGGATCGCGCTGCGGATCTGAGCGGCGAAGCTTGGGCAAAGGATCTCGTGGAAGCGTCGAAGGCTCAAATTTCGCGCGACGGCAAGCTGCTCGGCATGCCTATGAACCTGGAAGCTTACGGCTTCACGTATAATAAGGATTTGTTCGAGCAGGCGGGGATTTCGGAATTGCCTAAGACCGTAGACGAGTTGTCCGCTGCGGTAGAGAAGCTTAAGTCGGCGGGCATTACGCCGTTCGCGCTTACGTCCGAGTGGTGGTCGATGGGCATTCACACTCTGAACATGGCGCTGGCTAACCATGAAGACCCGGCGGCGTTCATCTCCGACGTAAAGGAAGGCAAAGCGACGCTAAAGGATGATCCGACGATGAAAGAATGGATCAAGCTTGTCGACATTATGTTTGCGAACGGCCAGGCCAATGCGCTGACGACGGACTACAACACGCAGGTTGCCGAATTCGCAACCGGCAAATACGCCATTATCCAGCATGGCAACTGGATTCAAGGCATGATCGACGAAGTGGATCCGGATCTCAATCTCGGCATGATGCCGGTGCCGCTGCTGGGCGACACGGCAAATGTATTTACGGGCGTGCCGAACAACTGGATCGTCAACAGCAAGTCCGACCAGGCCGAGGAAGCCAAAGCGTTTCTGAACTGGATGGTGACATCCGAGACGGGCAAACGTTACATCTCCACCGACTTTAAATTCGTGCCGGCATTGACGTCCATCGAGGCGAACGCGGAAGCCATCGGCGATATCGCGTGCGACTTCGCGGCCTTCTCGCAGGAGCATCCCGATCGGGTGCTGGGCTGGCACTGGGATCATCTGCCGGACGGCATCACGCAGCAATGGGGCGCGGCGATGCAGGAGTACCTCGGCGGGCAAATCTCGGCCGACGACCTGCTCGGCAAGCTGGATAAAGCGGTGCAGGATATTGTGAAGAAGTAAGAGACGGCAATCCGCAATCCGCAATCGGGAAATCCCGGCAACGAAGTATGGGCTTAGGCCAGCGCTTCGGGGCCGGGATTTTTGGTTAGCCGGATGGGGCGTCGGAGGATGGCATGGGTTGGAGAAGGGATGGTGTGGCTTGCTTATAAAGGATAGCTCGGCAGGGCAGGCTATACGAATAAATCTACGATGATGGAGAAGAAGTTTCGATGAATCTGCATGGATCGTCATCGAACGTTCATCCCCGAGCGCGGCAGATGAAGGAGCTTTGGTGAATCTGTAATGAAGGAGATTTGCTAGTATGACTAAGGAAAATAAACGTGCACAGAGGCGACGCAAATCCGGGGAGGACGGGAAGGGCCAGGATCGGTTAGGCCTGCAAGGCGTCGGTCACAAGGGGCTCGTGACGGAGCGGGATATCGACGCGGAATTCGGCCTGTTCCAGGACGAGGTGCCAGGGCCGAAGCATCAAAAGTAGTCGCGTGAAGAAATGTTAGAGGTAATCAGCTCAAATGAGTTGGACTATCTGCCGAGAAGCTGGTATACTTGCCGCAGTTGCACTAGAATAAAGCGATTTCAACTTACTAGTGTGGTTAGAATCTAGAACATTCGTTGGCAGGAGTGTTGCTTTCCATGAAATACAATTTTATTCGTCCAATTCTTTTGATTGCGACTGCTCTTCTCGTGAAGAGTCTGGTTACCAATCTGTGCATGGTTTTCGGGATGCAGCCGGAGTCGGCAGAGAGTATCGGTTTTATTGCCATGATTATAGCCGCACTCATTGTCTACACAAGAATTGCCAAGAAGCGGCGCCAATAACGCCTGTACACCGGTCTTGGGCTTATGCCCGGGGCTGGTGTTTTTCTGTAACTTGTTTTTTCGTTACGGCTACGGCCGCGTGTCCCTTGGGGGCGCGCGGCTTTTTATATGGCGGTCTGCCATCGCAGAAAGGAAAGTTGAATAAAAAACGAAGGAGTTGCCCGCGCTCGCAGGAAGCATGTTGAGGAAGCGAGCGTCTGTATCCAGCCAGGTTCGACTAGCAAGCAAGCCATTATGGAACGTTATGGAGAGAGGGGCGGGAACGTGGGAGACCATGTGCGGTAAAACGAATGTGTGGGGGAGGAATCCGGCTGTCATGCGCGTTCATTGTTCACAAGCGGCAAGCCCTCCTTTAGAATGAGGGTAACTGCCGACAGGACAGATAAAAGGGGGTGAGGCGGATGTTCAACCAGTTATACAAACTCTCTTTCGCGACGCGCATATGGCTGTCGTTCGTGCTGCTCATTACCGTCTCCATCTTGGCGACGGGCTGGGCTTCCTTCCACATCGCCTCCAACACGCTGCAAAAAAACGCGATGCAGATGAGTCAGGATACTGTCAACAAGGCGGGTCAAGTATTCGACGAGAAGCTGCAGAAGATCGTCGTGTCGATGATGTCGCTCATGATGAGCGATTCCTTCTTCAAAGTAACGGGCGACAGCGCGAGCGGCGATGCTTCCCGGTACTTTACCCACTTTAGCGAGATGCAGCCCGTTTTCTCGCAACTTCTGTTCAACGAGCAGATTCTGCAGAGCGTTCTGCTCGTGACGCCGATCGGCGATTTCTACCCCACCAACATTAACCGCAATAAGGAGTATTCCTTTTACGATACCCGGATGTACGAGGAGATCAAGGCGAATCGCAAGGCTTTCTGGCTGGAGGGGCACGAAGACCGGTTCTTCTCCGGCAAGGACCGCGTTGTATCGCTGGTCATCGAAGGCGTAGGAAGGGCCGACAGGCCGATCCGGAACATCTATATCATGGTCAATATCAAAGAAAAAGACCTGCTCTCGCTGCTTAAACAAAACTTGTCTTCTTCTTCTTCTGCGGGCATTTTCGTGTTGAACGGCGCGGGACAACCCGTCATGAAGCCATCTCTGCCTCAGGAGCTGGGGGAAGAACTGAGTTTGGTCGAACTCCAACAGGCTAGGTTGAACGCCGACCCGGAGGACGGGCAGGACAGCGGATCGTTCGCCTACCATAAGGGCAAGTCGGAATATCTGGTCACCTATCACCGTTCGGAGATCGTGCCGGATTGGATCGTCTACCGGATGCAATCGAAGAATGAGCTGCTCAGTCAAGCCAACGCGATTAAGTGGACAGCCGTCGGCATTATGAGCGCATTCGTCATCGCAGCGCTCGTGTTGTCCAATTTGATGTCCCGCTTCCTGACCAAGCCGCTTACGAAGCTGGTCAAGGTCATGTCGCGCGTCGAGACGATGGACGATCTCGGCACGAGATACCGCAGCCCTTACCGCGACGAAGTCAGCCGCGCGGGCGACGCTTTTAACACGATGCTGGACCGGGTGGAGTATCTGGTGCGGGGTATTCATGACACGGAGCAGTCAAAGCGAAAGGCAGAGATGAAGGCGCTGACGGCGCAGATCGACCCGCATTTCTTCTATAATGCGCTTCATACCGTCTACTGCAAGTCCGTTCTGGGACAGAACGAGCATGTCAACGAGATGATCATCGCTCTCTCCGACATGTTCCGGCTGGGGCTAAACAACGGCGAGGACGCGACGACCCTGGGAGCGGAGCTGGACCATGTCCGGCAATACCTCATTATTCAGCAAAATTGTTACGAAGAGCTGTTCGGCTACACGATCGACGCGGAACCGGGTATTCCGCAGGATCTGCCCGTACTCAAGCTGATCTTGCAGCCGCTGGTGGAGAATAGTATCCTGCACGGCTTCCGGCAGAGAAGCGAAGGCGGAATGATTAATATCGACGTGCGGGCAAGGGATGGATTGTTGCACCTGCGGGTAGCCGACAACGGAGACGGCTTCGTCGTCCGGCCGGAAGAGAGCGAATCCCGATCCGAACAGGAGGAGTCGGAGAACGGGCATGGAGCATCCGAACGCGAGGTGCCAGAACCGACAACATCCGAATTACAGGCGCCCGAACGCGTGGGGACAGAAGCAGGCCCGTCAAAGGCAAGCGCGACGAAGCAAGGCTACGCGCTAAACAATATCCGAGACCGGTTAGCTCTGTATTACGAGCAAGGAGCGGGTCTCCATATCGAGAGCGCGCCAGGCAAGGGCACGGTGGCCACGATCACGATACCGATAGAGAGGACAGGTGGGGACGATGACGACGAAGAAGGCGAAGCTCGCGGTTATCGATGATATTCGCAGCGTGACGGAGATGATTGCGACGAAGATTTCATGGGAGCAGCACGGCATCGAGGTGATTGGCAGAGCGCGCGACGGGGAAGAAGGTCTCGCCATGATCCAGCGCTGCAAGCCCGATATCGTCCTGACCGATATCCGTATGCCCAAGCTGGACGGTCTCGCCATGACGGAGCGTATCCTCCAGGTGCTGCCGAATTGCAAAATTATCATTTTGAGCGGATACACGGATTTCGAATATGCCCGTAAGGCGGTCGGTCTGGGCGCGATTGATTTCGTCAAGAAGCCGTTCACCATACAGGAGATCGTGAACGTGACCCTGAAGGCGAAGGCGTTATGGCAAGAGGAGGAGAACACGAGGCTTTCTATCGACAGGTTGAAGAGGGACATCGAAGCCAGCATGCCCGCGCTGAGGCAGGAATATTTGAACATGCTGCTCCAGTTCCAGGCCAGTCCAGCGAGAGCGGCGGAGCTCTGGCATTTTCTCCAGCTGGACATGCCGCCGGAGGATCTGACGGTCATGGCGGTGGAGATCGACGACTTCCAGCACAAATATTCGGGGCATTCCGTCCAGGAGATCGAACTGATCCGCTTCTCGCTGCAGAACATTCTGGAAGAAACGATCGGCGGCTACACGCAGGGCACGTTGTTCCGTGAGACGTCGAGGCGGTTCGTCGTTCTGCTGCATGCGGTCGATAGGACGGAGTCCATGCGAATCGCCGAGGCTTGCTGCGCCAACATCGCTTCTTATACCAAATTTACCGTATCCATCGGCGTAGGCAATCCTGCGGCCGGCGTAACGGAGCTGTCGGAATCCTATCGGCAGGCCTGCACGGCGCTATCCTACCACTTCTATTCCGGCGGCAACGCGGTCCTTCACGTCGATGCCGTGCCGTCCGTCCACTCCGGTCAGCCAGCCTATTCCTTCAAGCTGGAGGAGACGCTGGTGTTCGCGCTGCAATCCGGCAACCGCGACATGGTCCAGGACACCATCGACAAGCTGGTCCAGGAGCTGGCCGGCCAACATCCCTATCCCGAGCCGGAGCAGGCGGTAAGCACGTTTGTCGTCTGGGCTTCCGTTATCAACCGTACGCTGCGGGGCAGTCTTCCGTCGGAGAAGCTTCAACTGCTGGAGGAGGGAGTTCGCGCCATTCGGCTGACCACGGACGGTTCGCTTCAGCGGCTCTCCGCGCTGCTCAAGGAGATTGCGGACGAGGGCTGCCGACTGATCGTCGACGATCGGCAGAACGAATCGCAGAAGATTATCCGGAAGGCTACAGCATATATTCTGACGCATCTAGGCGACGAATTGACGGTGAACCGATGCGCGAAGGTCGTGAATTTGAGCGGGGGTTATTTTGCCAATCTGTTCAAGCGGGAGACCGGCGTTACCTTCAATCATTACGTTACGCACGAGCGATTGGAGCGGGCCAAGAAGCTGCTTGTTCAGAACGTCCCAGTGCAGGATATTGCCGCTGAGCTCGGCTACGAGCATCGCCGCTACTTCAGCGACGTGTTCAAGAAACATACGGGCATGACGCCCAGCGAGTTCAAGGAATTCTACCAGAACGGGACATAGCTGCAAGACAGTCGGATTTCTGCCCTTGTTGTCGGAATTGACGCATTATGCGTTCGGAGGGATCTATTTATACTGAAGATGCAAGAGACGACAGCATTAAATTCCGCGCAAGGGGAGGACTTATCAAGATGAAAAAGAAATTGGGGATCCTGGCGTTAAGCCTGACGTTGTCGGCATCGCTGGCGGCATGCGCTTCCGGTAACGAAACGGTCAATAACGGGGCGAACAATGGGAATAACACGGGCGGTGCAGCGACGGAAGCGCCGAAGAACAACACGCCTGCAGAGAAAACAAAACTGACGTACTGGACGGGAGACCGCCACGACGCGGATTACATCAAAGAAGCGATCGCCCGCTTCAA
The DNA here is from genome assembly GCF_002165585.1 of Paenibacillus sp. MY03. Classification (NCBI taxonomy): domain Bacteria; kingdom Bacillati; phylum Bacillota; class Bacilli; order Caryophanales; family Paenibacillaceae; genus Paenibacillus; species Paenibacillus sp. MY03. The sequence continues at coordinate 30,950 of NZ_MXQD01000047.1, forward strand.
CGAATCGAACGCCGACAACATCGAGGTTGAGCTCGTCGTGAAGACGGAGGAGTACGATCAGGCGCTGGACATCGCGTTCGTCGGAGCGCAAGCGCCGGACTTGTACCGCGTGAAGGAAAACACGATCCAGACGTATTACAAAAAAGGATATTTGGAGCCGATTGACGCTTATCTGACGGATGACATCAAAGCGAAGTTCCCGCTGATCGACAACTTCAGCAGCTTCGAAGGCAAAACGTACAGCTTGCCGAACTACGGCTCGACTATGAGGCTCGTGTACAACATCGACCTGTTCGAGAAAGCAGGCATCGCCGGTCCTCCGACGACGCTCGCCGAGATGGTGGATGCGGCCAAGAAAATCACGGAAGCCGGCAAAGCGGATGGCGCTTACGGCTTCGCTCTCAACTTCAAAAATCCGGGCAGCGCTTTCGGACGTTCCGCTCGCGTTATCGCGGAGATGAGCGGCTTTGGAGGCTTCGGCTTCGACTTCAAGACCGGCCAGTTCGACCATAACGGATTCAAAGAAATCATCGGCGCGTTCAAGCAGATGAAGGATGACGGCAGCATGCTGCCAGGCACGGAATCGCTCGACATCGATCCGCTTCGCGCGCAATTCGCGGAAGGCAAGATCGGTATGTACCTCAGCTTCTCCTCCGAGCCGGGCGTCTACAAAAATCAATTCCCGACGAAGATCAGATGGGCGGGCGCATTGCCTCCGACGATCGATGGAACCGTTAAAGGCGTTGCGGGCTTCCTGGGCGGCCAATGGATCGTCATGAGCAGCCAATCCAAGAACAAGGATGCGGCTTGGAAGTTCATGGAGTTCATGTATAGCGACGAAGTGCTGAAGGGTTATGCGGAGGGCGGCTTCGGCATCCCGATGGTGCCGCATATCGCGGAGACGGCCGCCAAACCGGAGATCGACGGCATCGACGGCTTTTTCCCGACGAAGTACGATGGCGTATGGCCGCTTAGCCCGACCGTAACGGTCGAAGGCGCAAGCAACTGGGATGAGTTCTGGCGTTACGTCAACGAAGGCGGCGACTTCGACAAGCTGGCGGAGGATCTGAACAAACGCTACAACAGCGCGCTGGAGAAAGCCAAAGCAAACGGCGAAGTGACGATCGAAGCGGATTCCGGCTTCGATCCGGCAAGCATGCAAGGCACGTTCGCGAAATAAGACAGGAATCAAGGGAAAAGGGAAACCCGTCGAAGGTTTCCCTTTTTGTCTAAAAGGAGGATGCCGGCATGAACCGCGTTCAACGATTATTCAATGGATACAGCTTCATACTACCGAGCCTTGTTTTCACGCTGGTGCTTGGAGTCTACCCCATTATGTGGGCGCTTAGATACATGTTCTTCGATTACAAAGGGTACGGGGAGGCTCGCTACATCGGCCTCGACAACTTCGCCAGGCTGTTCCGCGACGAGCTGTTCTGGGATTCCGTGCTCAATACGTTTCTCTACGCGGGAGGCAAGCTCATCATTACCATCCCGCTTGCGCTACTGCTGGCGGTTATCCTTAATCGAAAGCTGCGCGGACGGCAAGCGCTGCGAGCTATCATTTTTATGCCGACGATTATTAGCTCGGCCGTTATGGCCGTCGTGTTTTTCATTATTTTCAACTCGTACAACGGCATTCTGAATCAACTGCTTCTGAAATACGGAATCATCTCCAAAGCCGTCGATTGGCTGGGGGCGGACAACGCCATGCTTACGGTCATCATGATCGCGGCCTGGGGCGCCATCGGTAACTACATGCTGCTCTTCCTCGCCGGTCTGCAGAGCATTCCGGACGATATCTACGAAAGCGCGTCGTTGGACGGAGCGAATCCCGTTCAGCAGTTCAGATACATTACGGTGCCCATGCTGGGGCCCGTCCTGCAGATGATTATCATGCTGGCCATCACCACCGCACTTAAGGGCTACGAGAGCATCATGGTATTGACGGAAGGCGGACCGTTCGGCAAGACGAACGTCATGTTCCTCTACGTCTACCGTCTGCTGTTCCCGGTATCGACGGGTTCGGTCGTCGAGCAGCAGATCGGCTACGGCAGCGCCGTCGGCTTCGCCAGCGCCATTATCGTCGGCGTCATTACGCTGATCTACTTCTATCTGTCACGCAGACTTAACAATACCTACTAGGAGGGCGTCATGAAGCTGCCAATTTCGCGGATTATATTATGGATCTTTCTGATTGCCGTCTCGGCGTTCATTCTGTTCCCTGTCGTCATGGCTTTCCTGAGCTCGTTCAAAACCAATGCGGAAGTGACGGCCGGCGGCACGATCCTCCCTGGCAACTGGCAATTCTCGAACTACGTCTACGCCTGGAAGGAAGCCAGGTTCGCGCTCTATTCCTGGAACAGCTTGTTCGTCTCGGCGATCACGACGGCGGCTACGCTCATCATCGTTTCCATGGCTGCCTACGCCGTCGATCGTTTGTCGTTCCCGGGCAAGCGGCTGTTCATCGCGATTCAGGCGGGCACGATGTTCATCACGATAGGAGCAGTCGTGCTTCGTCCGCAGTTCGAGTTGATGATTCAGCTTAACCTGCACACTTCGTTGTGGGGCGTCATTCTTATCCTGATCAGCGCGCATGCCGCCGTCTTCTTCATTCTGCTCAGCTACATGAAGTCGGTGCCTCGCGATCTGGACGAAGCGGCGATGATCGACGGGGCGAGCTTCATACGTACGTACAGCTCCGTCATTCTGCCGCTGCTGGCGCCGGGACTCGGCGTCGCCGGATTGTTCACCTTCCGGTACGCATGGAACGAGTTCATCTTGCCGCAGGTATTCACGATGAACAGTCCGCATCTGCAGACGCTCACCGTCGGACTCGCGGCGCTGCGGTACGGTTCCTCGGCCGCAGCCCAGACGCATATTATGATGGCGGGCGCCTGCTTGTCCATCCTGCCGCTGCTCGCGGCTTACTTGATCGCCAATAAGTCCTTCATGCAAGTCACGGCAGGTTCAATCAAAGGTTAGGAGCTGACAATCATATGAGTATTATACTTCCCGAACGTATTGGAGAGCTGGTCTCCAGTTCCGTCGTCGCCAGACATCCGAACAACCCTATTTTGACGCCGGAGCAGGTGCCGTATGGACCTGCGCTCGTCTTTAATGCCGGCGTGTGCAAATATAACGGCAAATACGTCATGGTATTCCGCAACGACTACGGAAATGCAGCCGACTATACGCTGGAGCCGCATCACACGACGAATCTCGGCGTTGCCTTCAGCGATGACGGCATCCGCTGGGACGTGCAGCCGGAGCCTTGCCTGAAGCTTCATGACGAAGAAATCGTGCGCGTCTACGATCCTCGCCTGACCGTTATCGACGGCCGCTGCTACCTGTGTTTCGCTGTCGATACTCATCATGGCATCCGCGGCGGCATCGCCGTTACGGAAGACTTTCGCACGTTCGACATTCTAAGCATGTCGGCTCCCGACAACCGCAACATGGTGCTGTTCCCGGAGCGCGTCGACGGCAACTTCGTCAGGCTCGAGCGTCCGTTCACGGTGTACAGCCGCGGCGGCAAGGACCGCTTCGACACGTGGATCTCGGACTCCCCGGACCTGAAGTATTGGGGCAACTCCAAGCTGCTGCTGGCCGTCGAGCAAGTGCCGTTCGCTAACGACAAGATCGGACCGGCGGCGCCGCCGGTTCGCACGAAGCATGGCTGGCTCACGCTGTTCCACGCGGTGGACATTGACGCTTCGCGCGGCAAGAACGGTTGGGAGGATAGCTGGAAGAAACGGTATACGGCGGGCATCATGCTGCTGGATCTGGAGCGTCCGGACATCATCGTCGGCATGAGCCGCGACCCGCTGCTGGCGCCCGAAGCTTCGTACGAGATCGCGGGCGGCTTCCGCGATCACGTTATTTTCCCTGGCGGCATGATCCTGGAGGATAGCGGCGAGGTGAAAATGTATTACGGAGCCGCCGACGCTGTGGAATGTCTCGCGACGGCTCACGTGGACGACCTGGTGGCGTTGTGTCTGAAAGGGATCGTGTAATGGCGTCGCTGGAATTGGAGGGAGGCGTTGCGGCGGCTGGCGATACCCTCCCGGCACCTTCCTTCGCGGAGCCAACCTCGAAGTATCGCCCATCCCCCTTGTGGGCGTGGAACGACGAGATGACGGAGGATCGCATTCGCGAGCAGCTGCGTGAGATGAAGGCAAACGGCATGGGCGGTGCATTCGTGAACCCGCGTCCGGGTCTAGTCAATCCGTACTTGTCGGAGGAGTGGTTCGAGCTGTGGACGGCTGCTTTGGACGAATCCGAGAAGCTGGGTCTGAAGCTGTATATTTACGACGAGAACTCGTACCCGTCGGGCTTCGCTGGCGGGCACGTGCCGTCGCAGCTGCCGGACTGTTTGGCCAGCGCGGTCATCATGCGGGAGCTGTCCTACGATGAGCTGCCTTCGGTGCTGCCCATCGCTTCGGGCACGCTTAATCGCCCCGGCCATCCGATCCGCGTGTTCGCGGCTGGAAAGGCTGGCTCGTCGGACGGGGAGTTGTCGGTTGGAAGCGACGTGACGCACTTGCCTTTCGGCGAGTGGCGCAAGCACGGAGAGACATTCCTGCTGTTCGAGATCGGAGCTCCCGAGACGAATCCATGGCTGGGCGGCTTCGCCTATACGGATCTGCTGCGTCCGGAAGTGACAGAGCTGTTCCTGAGCAGCACTTACGAGGCATACCGCAGCCGGTACGGGGACAAGCTCGGGGAGCTGATCCCCGCCATATTTACGGACGAGCCCGAGATATCGCCGGGCAATCTGTTCCAGCAAGCTGGCGCGGACTTCCTGCCGTTCAGCTATTGGTTCGCCGGACAGTTCGAGGAGAGGAACGGGTACGACATAAAGGACTATTTGCCGTGCCTGTTCCGGGATATTGCCGGGGATTCCTTCGATCGCGACCCGCTGAAGGTGCGGTACGATTACTACAATACGATCCATGAGCTGTGGGTCGAAAACTTTTTGCGGCCGATCTCGGAGTGGTGCAAGGAGCACGGCGTGGCCTGGACGGGGCATTTCGTGGAGCATAATTGGCCATATCCTTGGGGACGTTCGTCGCCTGCGGTTATGTCGCTGTACGAATACATGCAGTGGCCGGCCATCGACATTCTGCGCTCCAACAGTCTGCGCCAGCCCGGCTTCGAAGGCACGGAGATGCTCATGCTGGTGCTGCGCGAGGCAAGCAGCGTCGCGAACCAATTGGGGCGCGAACGGGTTGTCTGCGAAGCTTATGGCGCAGGCGGTTGGGATTCCGACTTCAAGGACTACAAGCGGATTGGCGACTGGCTGTTCGTGCACGGGATCAACTTTCTTGCGCCCCATATGATTCTGTCCTCGCTCGCCGGAGCTCGGAAGCGGGATCATCCGCAATCCTTCGATTGGCGTCAGCCTTGGTGGGGCGAATACGGACGGATGAACGACTATTACGGACGACTGTCTTACTTGCTGACGCAAGGGGAGACGCGCAACCGAATCCTTGTGCTCAATCCTTGCCTGTCAACCTATATGGAGACGCCGGGCTCGCAGCAAGGCGAGCTGCGGGTGAACAATCCGCCGCGCCATCCCGACATGACGAAGTTCCTGCAGGCTGTTCAGCGGCTGTGCGACAAGGGCTGGAATTATGACTTGGGAGACGAATACATTATTGAACATCATGGCCGGATTCAGGATAGTGCGTTCATTGTTGGCGAACGCGATTACGACATCGTCGTCTACCCCGACAGCATGAAGGCGATGCGGGCGTCGACGTTCAAGCTGCTGTCGGAGTTCCTTGCGAGCGGCGGCGTCGTGCTCGCGCTTGGCGATGTCGGCGAACGGATCGAAGGGGAGTTGAGCCCGGAGACGGCACGGCTGGCCGCTGAACCGGGCTGGATTAGCGTCCGGGATATGGCCGGGCTGGAGCGGGAGATGTCCGCGCGCATTGTGCCTGACTTGGTCTGGCTGGAGCCGGAGCGGCTGCCGGCGGGCGTTCATTATTTGAAGCGCGATATGAAGGACGGCAGCGCCGTGTATTATATCGTAAATAGCAGCCTGGAGCAGGTGGAAGCGTCGTTCTCCGTAGCTGGCGTCCGAGCGGAACGGTGGGATGCATGGACGGGAGACAAGGTTCCGGTCATTGGAGAGCGGACTGGGGAACGGATCGTGGTGGAAGCTTTTCTGCCGCTTGAAGGCTCGGTGTTGTTCCGGATCTATGCGGAGGCTGAGGCCGACGTTGGCGATAGCTCCCTGGTGGAGCGCGATGGGGCAGCCATTATAGGGGATGCCGCGTCTTGTATCGGGCAAGAACCAGGCGCGGATGACGGAGATGCTCTGTCGATCTCGCCGGTTCATTACAGTCGTAATGCCGGAACAGAGGCCGTATTAGCGCTGAACGGCGTCACCCGCGTAACGCCGGAGCGCGATAACATGCTCGCCTTGGACTATTGCGATCTGCAGATCGGGGCCAAGCGGCATGAGGGCATCAGCGTCATTCATGCGCAGACGCTGGTCTACGAGAATCATGGCTTCGAGGCCAACCCGTGGGACAACGCGGTCCAGTTCAAGCGCCGGTTGCTGGATCGCAACTCATTCCCGCAGAACAGCGGATTCACCGCTTCATTCCTCTTTGACATTACCAAGGGAGGGTTGCCGAAGACGCTGGAGCTATTGGCGGAGCGGGGAGACAGGTATGCTCTGTCGGTAAACGGTCAGTCCGTGGGATGGAAGGCGGACGGACATGACTTAGAGCATCATCTGCGCGTAGCGGATATTGCTTCTTACGCCGTGGAAGGCGAGAATGTCATTGAGCTGCGAGCGGAGCCTTTCGACATTCTCCTGGAGCTGGAAGCCGTCTATCTATCGGGAAGCTTCTCGGTTGCGGAGGTTGAAGGGCGATGGACAGTTGGCCAGCCTGCCTCGATATCGCTAGGATCATGGCGGGAGCAAGGTTATCCGTTTTATGGGTACGCAGTGAACTATGAGAATGCGGTACGGATCGAGGATACGAGCAAACGTTATGCGGTTCGGCTTCGAGGCTGGGGCGGTTCGGTGGCTTCCCTTGCCGTGAATGGCAAGGAAGTGGACTTGTTCGGCGTCGGCCGGGGCGAGGAGATCGGGATTGGCGCCTACTTGCGGGAAGGAGACAATGACATTCGTGTCCGGCTGTGCGGCAGCTTCCGCAATTTGCTGGGGCCGTTCCACGACCCCGAACGCACCCGCAAGACGGTATGGCCATCCTTCTGGAAGAAGGCGCCACTACAAGGCCAACCGGCCGCTAGTGACTACGACCTTCTGGACTATGGGCTGTTCGAGGACTTTGAGGTTGTCGTGAAGTCGTATTAGGTTTGTAAGACTGAAGATGCCCCGAGGAAGAGCGTCGTTTCGCTCTCTTGGGGCATTTTGCATCGTTATGGGGAGTTGCGTAGATTCAAAGGATGGTTCATTTACGAAGTTGTGCGCACGGAATTGGTTGTAGGGGAATTAGAGTAAATCGTGTTGGAGTGGGGGAGGGGGCTCGGCCGGCTAACGAACATCAAGGGCGCTAGTTTCAGCGATTATAAATGCTTGCTTCAAACAGCTTAGTGGACTAAGCTTTACGCTCATCCAATCATAGAAAACGTGCTGAATAAGCTTTGCGAGTTCGATTTCACTGGTGCAGTTTGCAGCCTGTTGCTTAATGACGCGAATCTCGCTGCTGTATTCGTCCTCGGGAGCGCCTCCTGCCAGTAAACCGACAGGATCCCAGTCATTTATGATTCGGGTTAGATGTGCGATGCTGATGTTCATCGTCTCGCTCGCTTTTGTCTGAGCGCTACGTATGCTATAAAAGCAATTCCAATCATCAGGAACCAGCCCCAAGAGTCGTAGGAAATCATTACGATCAACTCCCAAGTGTTCCGAGGGCCCGAGTTAGAACCGCTGCTATACGGATAGGAGAAGACAAGCGGCATGGCCGCAACCAGAACCAGCCAGATGCCCAGAAGCAGAGGCGGGTAGAATTTCAGAGCTTTTATCATTTTAAGATCCTCCCGATTATGGTCTTCTGACCCATGGATTGAAATCGCGTTAACGATTACTGCTCCCGAAATTCCATGTCTTCCAGGATATCTTCAAAATCTTGAATCGAATTTTTATAGGTTACCTCGTACGAGGAGTTTCGGATGCTATAAAACCGGGAGCCTGTCTTGAACACAACGAGAGTGTCGATACGTTTGTCCCAGTCTAGATGGTTAACGTAGGTCAATTGCAGGGCATCGTAACCGAATAAATCGATTTGTTTTTCCTCCACGATATCTTTACTGGATAGGGATGCCGTGTCTTTGGCATGATCTAAGTAGGAGGCCAGCTTCATATCTCTAGTTTCGTCGGTTAGAGGCTCGGCGGCAATAAATAACATCGTGTGGTTAAAGTAACGCAGTGCCAATTGCAATTGCCCGGCCTCTTCCACGCTAATGTAATCTTGAACCCATTCGTCGTCTTCAGCAACGACGTTTTCGAGACCGGACATGTTTCTCCAAAGACCATAGGCGTTAAACTGGAATTGGCCATCTGCGCTGGCATAGCGATTTTTGCTATAGATGACCGCTGTTCGATTCGCTGAATCCCACTCTACCTTGGATTCAACGGATTCCGAGATGAAGCGAAGGGGAACGAAGGTCGTTTTATTCTTCAGCTTAGGCGCTACTGGCAATGTGATGGATTTGCCGTTAACTTTGGCAACCGGATTGTCGATTTGTAATTCGATATGTATTCCTTCTTTTTCTCCCGTAACCGCGCGAGTGTCGGGATCCCATCCAATGGTAAGTCCCAGCTTCTCGAAGATCGGCCTGAAGGGAACGAGGGTTGTGGATTTTTCGATAAACGGCTGTTCGCCGAAAGTCATGGTGTTGGCGTCTAAAACAACGCGGACGGGGAGATAAGAGGACGTTGAAGCTTGTGCATCAGCAATCCCAGACCCTGCAAATAACATAGTCATGATTAATAGTAACCCTGCGGGGCGTTTGAATAATTTAAACATAAGTACACATCCTCTGCTTGTGTATTTATTCCGTGGAATCCTCTTTAATCCTCATATTCCGGATGAATACGGTGGAACACACATGATCGGGGCCTATCGAGACGTTGGTGGGATCGCTCCTTTCGGTAATAACGTTCAGATTGATGTCCAGCAGGGCCGACTTTATATGGGTTCCGCCGAGGTCGATGCCAAGGAAATAGTTGGGTGCTTGGTGCATGTGGGTGTCTCCTTCTTGATAGCGTACGGTGTAGCGACCTTGTGCCATGCTCATTTGACGGCAACAAACTGGAACACGCCAATAGAAACCATTAAAGCAAATAAAACAATGATAAAAGTTATGCCGAATCTCCAAAGATTCGATCTCCGAGGAGTGTTGTTAACCTGATTCTCGAGTGTCGCGATCCGCTGCTTCAGTTCGTCGATTTCTTTATTTTTATCATTGTCCATAGCAGGTGGAATTCCCTCCTTAAAAGTCTGGCTGTATCAATATGATTTCCTTTGCTGCAAGATTGAGCGGCTCTTCTTTTTCGAAGCTGCGCCTGATATTGACGGGCTCGGAAAAAATGATTTTGACAGTTGATTCGGATGGGAAATCTTCTGCCGTTAGAGATTTGCCGTCTTCATCACGAAAAGTTGTTTGATCTGTAATAGCAACAGCACAACTATAACCGACAAGAAGAATGAAATCCGTCTTTTTTCCTTTGTTCACCTCATCGGTACAGTCCACATGCAAGATACCGGCTTCCATGCTATCAATCATTCCTTGCATGGACCTAGACGACGTCCCGCCGCATCCAGCAACAAAAGTACAAATAAGGATCAATAAAACAAAGTTTCGCCCCATTGTCAGCACCCCTCTTCTATCTTCCAGTATTTAGACGGAAACTACAACAAAATGTTGACCTGCCTCGCCGCTCCAACAAGTTACCCTGCTTACCCCGCTCTTTAAAAGTATGGTACAATGGCGGAACGAATGTTCTAGAGGGGCGGCTGGCAATGGACGAGACGAAGGAGAAGGCGGCAGAGGAGCGCGAATCCGTTCAACGGGAGCCGGAGCTTCGGGATGGCGAAAAGCAGACCGAGAAGCCTCCGTACTCGGTGGCGCTGCCGGTCCGGCAGCTTGTGGAGTACGTGTTCCTGAGCGGCAGCATCGACTCCCGGATGCAATCCATGGAGTCCTTGCAAGAGGGAACGAAGGCGCATCAGCGGATACAAGAAACATACGGCGAAGGTGATCGGAAGGAAGTCTACCTTAGCGCCGAGATTTTCTGCGACGGCTTGATGTTTGCGGTGGACGGCCGTTGCGACGGGCTGCTTGCGACGGAACCCGCGCCGACGATCGACGAGATCAAGTCGACGCGAGCCGACCTGGCAACCCTGGAGGACAAGCCGGTCCATTGGGCGCAGGCTTTATTTTACGCTTATATGTATGCGCGTGATGAGGGACTTCCGGCTATCGGCATTCAGCTCACCTACGTGCACAAGGATACGGGAGAGACGAGGCGGTTCCATCGGGAAACAAGCTTTGGCGAGCTGGAAGAGCAAGTGATGCATATACTTCGTCAATACGCGCCTTACGCCAAGCTGAAGCAGCGACACGAGGAGACGCGGGATGCCAGCATTCATGCGCTCGGCTTTCCGTTCGACCATTACCGTGCAGGACAACGCAAGCTGGCGGGGGCGGTCTACAAGACGATTGGAGAGGGCGTGTCGCTCTACGCGAAGGCGCCGACGGGCATCGGCAAGACGATTTCGACGACGTACCCCGCCATCAAAGCGATCGGCGGCGGGCTGCTGAAGCGGCTTTATTATTTGACCGCGCGCACGACGACGCGGGCAGCGGCGGAGGATGCGCTTAGGCATATGCAGAACAGAGGGCTGCACATCCATTCCGTCACCATTACCGCGAAGGACAAGATCTGCTTCCAGGACGAGGTGCGCTGCGACAAGGAGCATTGTCCGTTCGCCGACGGCTACTACGACCGCATTAACGGCGCGATCCTCGACATGCTGGAGCACGAGACGATCATGTCGCGCGCCACGATTGAGCAATACGCCAGAAAACATACCGTCTGCCCTTTCGAAATGTCGCTCGATGCCGCCTACGCTTCGGACGCGGTCATCTGCGACTACAATTATGTGTTCGATCCTCGCATCTCGTTCAAGCGGCAGTACGCCGAAGGAAAGAAGGCTACGGCTCTGCTCGTCGACGAGGCTCACAATCTGGTCGATCGGGCAAGGGATATCTTCTCGGCGGAGCTGACGAGATGGCCGTTCCAGACGCTGCAGAGGGAGCAAAAGGGCGGCCATCGCGGTCTCTACGAGGCTTCGAAGGCGATCAATGAATATTTTGTCGCGCTTCGCAAGTCGATCGAGGACAATAAGGACAAGCCTATCGTATCCGATATGCTGCCGGACGAACTGGTAAAGCATGCGGAGCGCTTCGCCTTGGCAGCCGAGCAGGTGCTGGAGGGCGGTTATGGGGGAGCCTTCGGCCAAGGGGCAACGGGAGGCTTCGGCGTCGGCAGCGGCAATATGGCATCTGCGCCGCCAAGCACATCAGACGCATCAGGCGCATCGGGTGCGAGCCTCGCCGGCGTAATTCCGGGTGCTTCCGGCGCGAATGCCATAAGCGGCAACGGGGGCGGTGACGGCGATACTACATTGCTGGACGCGTATTTCGCCGTGCAGCAATTCCTTCGCACGGCCAAGCTCTACGACGAGCGCTTCGCCACGTTCGCGGAGGTGACGCGCCTCGACATGCGGGTGAAGCTGTTCTGCATGGACCCGTCCGAACTGCTCAAGGAGGCCGCCAAAGGTTACCGGTCGCATGTCTATTTCTCCGCTACGCTAACCCCGGTCCGATACTATATGGACATGCTGGGCGCTTCCGATCAGGACTATACGCTGGCGTTGCCGTCCCCCTTCGAGAGCGAACGGTTGCAGGTCGACGTGCGTCCCATCTCGACGCGCTACCAGGACCGCAACGACTCTTACGGACCAATAGCGGAGCTTATCGCCGATACGGTCGGCAAGCGCAAGGGCAATTATTTTGTGTTCTTCCCTTCTTATGCGTATATGAAGGACGTCTACGATGCATACACCAAGCTTGAGGGAACGGACCCGAGAGCCGTCGTCAAGCTGCAGCGCACGGACATGAGCGAGGAGGAGCGCGATTCGTTCCTGGCGGATTTCCAGCCGGGAGGCGAGCGGACATTGGTCGGATTCGCGGTGCTGGGCGGCGTTTTCTCCGAAGGGGTCGATCTGCCGGGCGATCGGCTGATCGGGGTTATCGTGGTCGGCGTTGGTTTGCCGCAGCTCGGACTGGAGCGCAATCTGCTCCGGGACTTCTTCCAACGCGAGGGCAAAAGCGGCTACGATTACGCCTATGTCATCCCGGGCATGAACAAAGTGCTGCAGGCGGGAGGAAGACTTATCCGGACGGAGACGGACAGCGGCACGATTACGCTTGTGGACGATCGATATTTGCAGCCGTCCTATCGCAGATTGCTGCCGGAGGAGTGGCTGGCAAGCCTCGCCAGTGGAAAAAGCCGTCAGGGATAAACCACCCTGACGGTCCTTTAAGTTCGAGTTTGGCCACTTAGCGTGAACATAACGGGCTTGTCGCATACGGTTGGAGTGTCCCCTCGAACAATCTCTTTCAGGATATTCAAGGGGACACTTTTGCGTATCATGAACAAGATGATGCGGATTTTACTCGAAAACACTCCTCATTGCCCACCTATCTGCATTTATGGATCACTGTCCCAGCCAGTTGCGTCCCATCTACGAACTCTTGAATGTCCCCACTACCCATCCGTCCGGATATAGAACAAGTATGGCAAAAAGCTTCCTATACGAGAACATACTTTTAAGGTTCGTCATCTCCCGGAGAAAATCTCGTTGCCGGTTTTGCACATAGCATGGCTCGATCATCGACCTCTCTGCATATTTGTGCATTTATCCCCAATTTTTCAATCAAACAGGATCCCTGCATAGCGAATTGTACAAAAATACACAAATTCTCGCTTCACATCGTCGTTCGGGACCTCTCTGAACTGAAATTTGTGTATATATGTACAAATGTACGAATAAATTTCTCTTACCTCATCTAAATTGTGTATTTTTGCACAATTGTTGTACCGTTTGTGAAAATACCCAAGAGTCCGCACCATCAAAAGCACCCAGCACCCAGCACCCAGCACCAGCACCAGCACCAGCACCAGCACCAGCACCAGCACCAGCACCAGCACCCAGCACCAGCACCAGCACCCGCACCCAGCACCAGCACCATCACCAGCAGCATCATCAGCGCCTCCAATTCGTGCCCAGCTCTCGTAGCCGTTACATCGGCGTAAACTACGCAAAACTAATCTGCATCTGAGAGCGTCGTAAACAAGCCGTCGCGGTCAGAGCCCTTGGACTCCTTGATTACACGTTTCTAAAGTGTCTCCTATTTCAAGCCCTGCAGCGACTCGAAACGGATGCTTTCCTATGCGGCAAGGCGAACGGCTACGCCGTCCTATGGCGGAGGGGTTCGTAACGTTTCCGTGCATTATAGGTCAAGTATAGAGGAAGCTTAGATGTTCCTATAATTTGAGCAAACCTCTGCCCTCGGCCTTTCCGATCGCCAATTCGGTAAAAAATAATTTTAGCGAAGATTACAATTGACAGTGTTTTCTTCCGATGTTAAAGTGACAAAGTGGATTCAAGCAACGGCTGATGTCTGGGAGGCATAGCGTGCTTGAGTGAACCGACTATACGAACGGAAGATAACGGGAGAGGGGATTACGGGCTATGGATAACAATGGACGTTTTAACGCCATCCATCATGATGCGCATTTGCATCAGCTATATTTCATGGACGTAATCTACTCGCGCGCGTTGTCTCTTTGATACATAGGGGTTCCCCCTGGATCGAAGGCGTGTGGTTACGTTGCCGTAACTATGCGCCTTTTCTGCGTCGATAGGAGCTTTCGCGCACCCGCTATGCGGGTGCGGACTCCCTTGGACGAGGAAGCGTGTCGCTTACGGCGGCATGCTTTTTTTATATTCAAGAGGTTCGAACGGAAGGTGTGAGGTTAACAATGTTCAGCGTATTAACGAAATTGGGCTGGTTTTTCAAGCTAAGCTGGAAGCGATACACGCTGTCGATCACGCTGCTCGTGCTGACGGGCATTATCGACATTATCCCGCCATGGCTGCTCGGCTACATCGTGGACGGCATCAGCCAGAGCACGCTTGGGACGCCGGAGTTCAACCGCATCATGTACTTGTGGATCGGGCTGACGGTTGTCGGGTATCTGATTACTTATGTGTGGCATTACAAGCTGTTCGGCGGCGCCTTCGTGCTGGAGCGGATGCTGCGTTCCAGCCTGATCGGACATTTTCTCAAAATGACGCCGACGTTCTACGAACGCAACCGGACGGGCGACCTGATGGCGCGCTCGACGAACGACCTTGGCGCGGTAGCGACGACGGCGGGCTTCGGCATTCTGACGCTCGTCGACTCTACCTTGTTCATGATCACGATTCTGATCGTAATGGCGGCGGGAATCAGCCTGAAGCTGACCTTGGCGGCGTTGCTGCCGCTGCCGCTAATGGCGATCGCGATGTCCTACTACGGGAAAAAAATTCATGAGCGGTTCACGGATGCGCAGGACGCGTTCGGCGAGCTGAACGACAGCGTACTGGAATCCGTATCAGGCGTTCGCGTCATCCGTGCCTTCGTGCAGGAGGAAGCAAGCGAAGCCCGCTTCGGCGCCAAAACCGACGAGGTACTGGGGAAAAACATCGCCGTAGCCCGCATCGACGCGCTTTTTGAGCCGACGATGAAGATGCTGGTCGGCACAAGCTACCTGATCGGTCTCTGCTATGGCGGTTTCCTCGTATTCCAGAACGAAATTACGCTGGGAGAGCTGGTTTCTTTTAATATCTTCCTGGGAATGCTGATCTGGCCGATGTTCGCCATAGGAGAGCTGATCAACATTATGCAGCGCGGCAATGCTTCGCTCGACCGGGTCAACGAAACGCTCGGCTACAAGCCGGACGTAAAAGACGCTTCGGAGCTTGCCGAGGTAAGCGAGCCGACGGAGATCGAGTTCGACCGCGTGACGTTCAAATATCCGTCGTCCGAGACCGACAACTTGTCGGGCGTTGCAATCGAGTTGAAGCAAGGACAGACGCTCGGCATCGTGGGACGTACGGGCAGCGGCAAGACGACGCTGCTGAAGCAGTTGCTTCGCGAGTACCCCGTAGGCAAAGGGGCGCTCAGGCTGTCCGGCGAGCCAATCGAAGGATTATCGAAAGACAAAGTGCTTGGCTGGATCGGCTACGTGCCGCAGCAGCCGATTCTGTTTTCGAAGACGATTAGAGAAAACATCTTCTTCGGGCGCTCGGGCGCGACGGAGGAGGAGCTTCAGCGGGCGCTGGAGCGAGCTTCGTTCGCGAAGGATATCGCATTTTTGCCGGAGGGGCTGGATACGATGGTCGGCGAGAAGGGCGTCGCCTTGTCCGGGGGGCAGAAGCAGCGGGTCAGCATTGCCCGCGCCTTGATCGCGGATCCTGACATTCTGATGCTGGATGACGCCTTATCGGCGGTTGACGCGAAGACGGAAGCCGAGATTATCGAGGGCATTCGGACGGAACGCGCTGGCAAGACTACGCTTATTACGACGCACCGGCTGTCGGCCGTGCAGCATGCGGACTGGATTATCGTCATGGACGACGGACGGATCGTAGAGGAAGGCACGCATGAGAAGCTGCTGGAGCGCGGCGGCTGGTACAAGGAGCAATACGATCGTCAGCAGTTGGAAGCGACGATCGAGAATTAAATTTAACGAAGAGATGGGAGGCGTGAACAACGATGGGCACACCAACGGGCAAGAGGTTGTTTCAATACGCCATGTTATATAAGAAGCCGATTCTGTTGGCGATGCTGCTGCTTGTACTGGCCGTATGCGCCGAGCTGACGGGACCGCTGATCGCGAAGCGGATGATCGACCAGAACATTCTCGGCATCGAGAAGCCTTGGCACGAGGTGCAGGGCGAGCGGGCTTACGCCGTGGAATATAGGGGCAAGTGGTATGTAAGGCAAGATCGCCTCGTGTCGGACGGCGGAGAAACCGGCGGCGAGTCGCAGGGGCAAGCGGCCGGAGCGGCGGCAGCCGGCAAGGAAGTGCGCGTCCTGCAAGTTGGTCGGAGCTATTATTTCCTCGATGGGGAGCTGACGCAAAACGGCGCCAAGAAAGTAGACGGCGGCCTCATGACCGTTACCGATCCCGATACGGGCGCTTCCGCCCAGTATCCGGTGCAGAAGCTGACCAATGGGGAGCTGTTCGCCTTCTACAAGCCGGAGGTGCCGGGATTGCTTCGGCTCGCCGCGATGTATTTCGGCCTGCTTATTCTGGTTGCGCTGTTCGCTTATGGCCAGCGTCTCCTGCTGCAGACGTCCGCGAATCGTATCGTGCGTCAAATGCGCGGCGACGTGTTCGCGCACACGCAGCGTCTGCCGGTGCAATACTATGACAATTTGGCCGCAGGCCAGGTCGTCTCTCGGGTTACGAACGATACGGAGGCCATTCGGGAGTTGTACGTGGGGGTTCTTGCGAACTTCTTCACGGGGACGATCTACATGGTGGGCATCTTCGGGGCGCTGTTCCTGCTGGATACGCGTTTGGCGCTTATCACGCTGCCGCTCGTGCCGATTTTGATCGTGTGGATTATCGTCTACCGCAAGTTCGCGGCCAAATATAACCGCATTATCCGGACGAAGCTCAGCGAGATCAATGCGATGATCAACGAGTCCATCCAAGGGATGACGATCATTCAGGCGTTCCGGCGCCAGAAGGAGACGACAAAGGAATTCGAGGAGCTGAACAACTACTACTTCAAGTACCAGAACAAGTTGCTCAGCCTCAACTCCATCACGTCCCACAACCTCGTCAACGTCGTAAGGAACGTGCTGTTCCTCATCGTCATCTGGATGTTCTGGGGCGGTACGCTTGGCACTCTGGTCACTGTCGGGGTACTGTACGCTTACGTCGACTATATGAACCGGATGTTCGCGCCGATCGTCGGCATCGTCAACCAGCTGTCCAATCTGGAGACGGCACGAGTCTCGGCGGAGCGCGTGTTCAAGCTGATGGACGAAGAAGGAATCGACGTAACGTCGGGCAAGATGGAGCGGTACAAGGGCGACGTCGAGTTCGACAACGTCACGTTCGCCTACAAGAAGGACGACTATGTGCTAAAGGGCATCTCCTTCCACGCCCGCCAGGGCGAGACGGTGGCGCTGGTCGGTCACACGGGCTCGGGCAAAAGCTCCATCCTGAACCTGCTGTTCCGGTTTTACGACACGAACCAGGGACGAATTGTCGTCGATGGCAAGGATGTACGCGACATTCCGAAGCAAATGCTTCGCCAGCATATGGGCATCGTGCTGCAGGATCCGTTCCTGTTTACGGGAACGATCGCCTCGAACGTCAGCCTGGACAATCCGGCCATCAGCCGGGAGCAGATCGTGCAGGCGCTCAAGGACGTCGGCGCGTACGAGATGTTCATGAGTCTGCCGGGGGGTATAGACGCGCCGGTTATCGAGAAGGGGGCGACGCTCTCCGCCGGACAGCGCCAGCTCATCTCCTTCGCGCGGGCGCTGGCCTACGACCCGGCGATTCTCATCCTGGACGAAGCGACGGCGAGCATCGACACGGAGACGGAGGCCATCATTCAGGCAGCGCTTGATGTTCTGAAGAAGGGCCGCACGACGTTTGTCATCGCGCACCGGCTGTCGACGATCCGCCAAGCGGATCAAATCCTGGTGCTTGACCGCGGCGTTATCGTAGAACGAGGCAACCATGACGCACTCATGGAGCATCGCGGCAAATATTACGCGATGTATCAGCTGCAGCAGGGCGGGGCGGCTCAGCCGGCTTAGGAAGCTGCTAGTATAGGTGTACAACTGCATGCCAACGCGCCAAGAAGCGCCCTCAGAATCCGTTGATTCCTGAGGGCGCTTCTTCGCTTTGCTGGCGGCTCATGTTTATTTGATCCATGATCTCTAAAAGCTGATTGCTGATTGCCGGCACGGAGCTCAGATGTTCCGCTTACGGTATTCCCCCGGCGTAATGCCGGAATATCTCTTGAACATGCGGATAAACGAATTGACGTTATGGTACCCGACTTCGGACGCCACATCCTGGATACGCAGCTCCAGATTCAGGAGAAGCTCCTTGGCGCGTCCGATCCGCAGATCGTTCAGGTAATCGCTAAAGTTCGTGCCCGTCTTCTCCTTGAAGTAGCTGGAGAGGTAGCCGGGCGTTATGTTTAGCTTATCGGCCACGAGATCAAGATTGATATCCTCTCGGAGATGACTGTTCAAATAATCCGTAACGAAGCTCGTGATGGGGTCTTTCGTCTCCGTCCTCGCCCGGATGGCGAACATGGCGGGGCGGATAAGCTCGCGGAACCACTGCCTATACTGATCGGCGGAGTAGAACCGGCCGAGGGCATCGTAATCGTGCAGCTTGCCGTCGAAAGCGGACTCGGGCACGTTAAGCTTTGCCAGCGCCTTCTCGACCTGCTCCGCCACCCCTCGCGCATAGGACAGGAAGTCCGCTGCGGGGGCATCCTTTTTCGTGAGCTGCTCCAGATGGCGCTCCACCCACTCGAATACGACATCCTCGCTCCCGGACAGAAGCCGGGACTGCAGTTCCTCGCGCTGCGTGACCTTTAGAGGAAGGGCTCGCGTGCCCGGGGAACGAGGTTCGGCGATGATTTGGGTTTCCCCCGTCAGCCTCTTCTCCTTCAACAACTGCAACAGCTGCTCGTACGCGAGCGTAATCGGCATATCCTCCGGGTAGATCGGGCTGACGGCGATCGTCAGGCAAAGATAGTCTTCGACCTGCAGCAGCTCCTTCAGCAGATTCAGCACGCGGTGGATTTCCTGGATGGAGCCCGGTTGGAACAGCAGAGACATCAGCTGGTTGTGCTCGATCTGCAGCGTGACGGGCTCCTCGCCGAGTCCGGCGAACAGTCCGTGGACGAGCTTACGGAGCAGCTGGATCTCCTGATCGTATTCGGAATCCGTGTTCGTAAACCCGATTTCATACAGGACGGCCGCGTAAGGCTCGTTCAGTTGAACCGCGTCCTCGAGCTCGGTAAGGTTCAGGTTCATCGGAATGTTCTTGACTTTGTTCGTATACGCGTATTGGCGAACCAGCGAATTTTTTTTATCGAGGTCCTCCTGAATCCGTTCGTTGGCGTTCATGATACTGCTCATCCGGTCGCTGATAATCGCGAATTCCTTGACCGAACTGGCGGGCACGGGCATCGTCTGCTTGCGCTCGAGCGTGGCGATAATGCGTTTGAGCGGATGGTTCAGCCTGAGGCTGAACAGCGCTGAGCCGAAAACGCTGACGAGCACGGCCGCGGCGAGGAGCGTCACGAGAAGGATGTTCAGCTTCATCATCTCCGACATAATGCTCTCGATCGGCGCGACACGCACGTAGGTGAAGCCGGTATCCGCGCCTTGCTCATAGAAGTAATAATGCCCTCCGCTGCGTTCGTGGCGCTTGCCCTTCTCGTAGGAAGCGGGACTGCGCACCTCAACGAAAGGATGAGAAGCGTACAGCGTCCGGCCTTCCTCGTCCAGGATGTAGAAGGGCTCTCCCGTGTTCGCATATGCCGTATTGAGCTTGCGAGGATTCATCATGATGATGCAGTACACTTCCTTGTACGGCGCGGCTTTGATAACGACGGGCAGCTGCAGCCCGAGCGAGCGGACGTTGTTCATGGACCGTTCCGTAAAGACGGCCGCCGGCAAGATCCGCATGAAGTAGTTGTCGGCGGCGAAGGAGCTCCAAAATTCCGGCGGGTAAGCTTCGCTGGCATAATAGCTTCCGAACATATCCTCCATGCTGCTTGTGCCCTCCTTCTCGAGGACGTAGCCGCCTTCCTTGAAGTAGAGAATGAAGTTGTCGAAATGAAGGAACGGGTTGCTGTACAGCTCAAAGAGGTCGCTCTTGACCTCGTTGACCTTGTCGTAGCGGCGATTGTTGGATACATCGCTCAAAATGCCGATGTTGGCGATCCAGCGATCGGATTGGGTGAGCGAAAGAATCATATTTTGGGTCAAACGAAAGTGGTTTTCGTAGCTCTCCACCGTCTGCTTGATGCCGAGCTCGTTGTAACGGACGATCTCGTCATAAAGTTTGTTGCGCAAATAAAGGAAGGAGAACGCGTTAAAGGCAGCGAGCACCAAGATGACGCTGAGGAAGCTGATCATCAGCTTGACGAGCAGCGAATTGGATGCAAAACCTTGCTTGAGCTTGAACAATAGGGTCATCTTTTAACGCACCTCCTGGCAACGGCGGACTATGCAGATTTGCGGATCTATCCTCTATTGCATGCATTCCTTAGCTGGATTGCCGCGGATGCCGGGCATTGCGACGAAGGGATAAGAGCGGGTACCCGCTTTAATAAGTTCTATCATACTGGTTCTGAGCTAAAGCGGACAATATGCACTTTTCATCATTTATACTCATCTCTTCCGATATTCGATGGAATGGTGATTTCAAGCCTAATGTGAGGATTTATTTCATCTGTCGACGGGAAGTATACTTCAATCACAAGGTCCACGACGCTTGTGTCAGATAGCGTTACATTCATCAAAAGTCGAGGAGAAATGTGTATGGCTCATACGAGTGTTACGTCCGGCATGGAGGAAGCTCTTGTGCTGAACCGGCGTCGGCCGGGCAAGCTGAGGCGCTTGTGGCGGAACAACAAATATTTGTGGTTGATGTTCCTGCCTTGCCTCATTTATTATCTCGTCTTCCGTTACGCGCCGATGTTCGGGCTCGTGATTACGTTCAAAAATTATAATCTGTTCAGGGGCGTATGGGCGAGCGATTGGGTTGGCTTCAAGTATTATCGGATGTTTCTGGAAAATCCAGACTTCCTGCTGCTAATGAAAAACACGTTCCTGCTCGGGATCATGAATCTGGCATTAGGGTTTCCTGCTCCGATCATACTCGCGCTTCTCCTTAATGAGGTGCGGAAGGCGGCGTTCAAGCGGTTCGTGCAGACGGTCAGCTATCTGCCTCACTTCATCTCCAACGTCATCGTCGCGAGCATGGTCATCATGTTTCTGTCGCCGACGGGCGGTCTGATCAATGAATTGATAACGGCGCTTGGTTTCGAGCCGATCAACTTCATGAACGAGCCGGGGATGTTCCGGTGGATCTACGTGCTGTCGGAGATTTGGCAGCATATCGGCTGGGAGACGATTATTTATCTGGCCGCGCTTACCGCCGTTGATCCGCAGCTCTACGAGGCGGCCAGCATCGACGGCGCGAGCCGTATGCGCAAGCTGTGGCACGTCACGCTGCCGGGCATCTCGTTTGCGATCGTTATCACGCTCATCCTGAATATCGGTTCGGTGCTCGAGATCGGCTTCGAGAAGGTATTTCTTCTGCAGAATCCAGCCATCTACGAGACGGCCGACATTATCAGCACTTACGTGTACCGGATCGGCATGGAGCAGGGCAACTTCAGTTATGGCGCCGCGATAGACTTGTTTATGGGCATCATCAGCCTGATCTTCATCTATACGGCCAACTTCGTAAGCCGCCGCGTCAGCGAGACGAGCTTATGGTAGCGAGGGGAGAACGAAAATGAAGCTGGAGCGATTAAGTTTATTTCATGTCGTCAGCACGGCCGTGCTGCTGCTTGTCGTCGTCGTGACGTTATATCCGTTCCTCCACATGCTTGCGGTCTCCTTGAGCGGCGACGCGTACGTGATGAGAAACGAAGTAACGATTTTGCCCAAAGGCTTGAATTTCAACATGTACGAGATCGTGCTTGGCGACCCCAAGATGTGGAACGCCATCAAAAATACGGTTGTTTATACGGCGGTTGGCACAACCATCGCGCTGATCGTCACCTCGATGGGCGCCTACTCGCTGTCGCGCACGAATATGGCGTTTCGCAAAGGGCTTATGATGATGATCGTGTTCACGATGTTTTTCGGAGGCGGCATGATCCCGACATTTCTCGTCGTTCGTTCGCTGGGCTTCGTCGATACGTTGTGGGGCATGGTTATTCCGGGAGCCGTCAGCACCTGGAACCTGATTTTGATGCGGACCTTCTTCTCCGGCATTCCCAAGGAACTGGAGGAGTCGGGCCGCATGGACGGCCTTAATGACCTAGGCATCTTCCTGCGCATTATTGTTCCGTTGTCCAAGGCTTCCTTCGCTACAATCGCCCTTTTCTACGCGGTGGGCTTGTGGAATAATTTCATCTACCCGCTCCTGTACTTGCGTACGCCGGATCTATTCCCTCTGCAGGTGCTCCTGCGGAACCTGGTCCTGGCCGGCAGTGTCAGCTCGGGAGACGTAACTCGAATTGGAGGTGATAATCAAATCGTTGAGGAATCGTTAAAGTACGCGACCATTATGGTTTCGACGCTTCCGATTCTCATCGTGTATCCTTTTATTCAGAAGTATTTCGTCAAGGGGGCCATGATCGGGGCGGTCAAAGGCTGACGTTCCTTTGCTCCGGCTGGCAAGGCGCGGGGGAACCCGCGCTTGGCATTCGCAATCTATCAACCATTATTTAAGGGGAGTTGGTACTATGAAAAAATCGTTTGCTCTCGTACTTTCCGCATTTTTAGCGGCTTCGTCGCTCGTCGCATGCTCGAGCAACGGCAGCAATAACGGCAACGGCGCCACGGGAGGCAACGCAAGCTCACAACCGTCCGCTACGGCAGACGGGGGCCAGTCCGCGCCGGTTGACAAGACATTTACCGCGCTGCTCGACAACAACGCAACGTTCCCGTATTCGGAAGATTGGCCGATCTGGAAGTGGCTCAAGGAGAAAACCGGAGTGACGCTCAACGTGCAGACGCCTTCCGGCAAACTGGGCGAATCGCTAAACCTCGTAGTTGCATCCAAGACAATGCCCGACTTGATGTATATGCCGAACCGCCGCGAGTCCAATAAATTCGGGCAGGACGGAGCGCTCGTGGACATTATGCAATATGTCGACGGGATGCCGAATCTAAAGAAATGGATTGAGCAATATCCGGAGGAAGCAAAAGCCGCTTTATCCCACGACGGAAAGATGTACATGTTCCCGAACCAAGGATTCGGCGAAACGAATCGCATGATCTGGCTGTACCGCGAGGATGTATTCGCGAAGGAAGGCTTGGCGGCTCCGAAGACATACGACGAGCTCTACGAGTCGCTTAAGACGCTGAAAGCCAAGTACCCGGACAGCTACCCGTTGTCGATCCGCTACGGCCAAATCCCGGATGAGATGAATACGAATATGACGGTTAACTTCGAGACGGGCGAAGGCGCGTACTTCGATTTTGAAGCCAAGGAGTGGCGTTACGGTCCGGTAGAGGACAACTACAAAGCAATGGTTGGCATGTGGAAAAAGTTCTACGACGAGGGACTCATTCCGCCGGACTTCCTCTCTCTGCAGACGAAGCAGTGGCAGGACATGATGTCGACCGGCCAAGCGTTCGTGACGATCGACTACATCAGCCGCGTTGACTTCTTTAACAATGCCATGCAGAAGGAGAATCCGGAGTTCAACATGCAATTTATGGCGCCGCCGGCAGGATTGCCGGGAGGCAAGCAGCAGAATCCGTACTTCCACTACATGGAGGGCGGCCTGACCGTAGCGTCGACATCAAAAAATATCGAGAGCGTCATGCAGTACATGGACTTCTTCTATTCCGAGGAAGGACGCACGCTCACGAGCTGGGGTGTCGAGGGTGAAACGTTCGATAAGGAAGGCGGAGCGAACAAGTTCAAGCCGGAATTTACGGACGTTACCGAAATGCGCAAGGCGACAGGGCTGCAGACGAGCGGAACGTATACGTGGATCGATTACGATGCGCATCTGTCGTTGTTCTCGGAGGATCTGCAGAAGGCCTATACGGAAGCGGCCAAATACGACCTTCCGGCGATGCAGCCTCGTCCGGCCTTTACGGAGAGCGAAAACGAAATTATCTCGCTGACGGGACAGGCGATCAAGAAGCACCGCGATGAGAGTCTCGCGAAGTTTATTACGGGCTCCAGAAGCCTGGAAGAGTGGGATAAGTATGTGGAGGAGATTAAGAACCTCGGCGTCGACAAGCTGCTGGAGACTTATCGAATCGCTTACGATCGCGTTCAAGGCGTGGAGCTGAAATAAGGTGAACGACGCCGGCCCTGTCGTGCAGACGGATTGCGCCAGGGCCGGCATAGAAGGCCGCATTGGAGGAGACCTGGCATGATATCGTTACTACCTCAAGTGAAGAGATTGGAATACAAAGGGGAGGCGGGTTTTTCATGCGAGGGCCCGCTCCTCGTCGAGCTGTCGATGGAGCAAGAAGACCTTCGCCTGGAGAGGCATTGCCGACGCTTGCTGCCCGGTGCGGCTGTTACCGTAGAAACGGGGGCTCCAGGCTATAGGGTCCGGATCTCCCGCGCAGGAGGGAACACGCCCTGCGCCTTGGATACCGACAAGGAGGAAGGGGCGGCATCCGAGAGGAAAGAGGGCTACTCCCTGCGAATAGGCGTGGACGGCGCCATTATCCGGGCGGCGGATGCTCCCCATTTGTATTACGGGCTTCAGACATTCCGCCAGATGATGGAGCAGGGCAATCCTGTCCCTTCCGCGCTCATCGAGGATTGGCCGGACACGGCGATTCGTTGCATGAATTATGATCTGAGGCAGACGTATTCCAAGCCGGAGCGTCTCGTCTCCTATTTAGCGGAATTCGCCCGCTTTAAGATCAACGCGGTTTTGATCGAATATGAGGATAAATTCCCGTTCGAGACTTATCCGCATTTGGTGCATCCGAAACACGCATTAAGCAGAGCCTGGTTCGAGGAGTTGAAGCGGGAGGCGGAGGAGCATTATATCGAGATTATTCCGCTGCAGCAGTGCTTCGGCCATCTCGAATACGTGCTGCGCCACGACCGCTATAAGCATCTGCGCGAAACGGAGCAATCGATTGGGGAGCTGTGCCCGTCCCGGGAGGAATCGTACGAGCTGGTGACGGGTCTGCTCGGGGAGATGATGGATCGTCATCCGGATTCCCGTTATATTCATCTCGGCTGCGACGAGGTTTACAGCCTATGCGAATGCGAGACCTGTCGAGAGCGCTTTGAAGGCGTGCGCGAGCGGGCGTTCATCGCTTTCCTGAACCGATTGATCGCGTTCGCGGCGGACCGCGGCCGCATTCCGATCTTCTGGCACGACATGCTGGCCAAGTGTCCCGAAGAAGAACTGCGGAAGCTGGACCGTCGCGGCATTGCGATGATCTGGATCTACAACGGCCGCAACATCGAGGCGGAAGTCTCAGCGATCGCCGATAAGTTCCGCAAGCTGGGCGTCGGGGTTATGGGCGCGCCGGCCGTCCGCAGCTTCGATTGGGCGGAGCACCAGAATTACCCCGTGATCGGAAATCGGACCGATAATCTGCTGCAATGGGCCGGGACGGCGGAAAAGCTCGACTTCGATTGTGTGGTCGCGACCAACTGGACCGGACCGTTCAGCCTTGGGGTGCCGTACGGCGTGTTCGAGACGACGTGGTATCCCATGCTGCTGCACGCCGATTTGTTCTGGAACAGAAGCGGCGGCGTTTCTGAGACGTTTATCGATCGGTTCCTCCATGCGTTCCACGGCATCGAGCCTTCCGCCGGCCATACGAAGCTGGGCAACTACAGGCTTGAGGACTATTACGATATGATCCCGAAGCTGCTTGACGAAGTACGGCTGAACCGGGACTACGCGGAGCTGATCGCGGTCATGCGCGATTACGAGACGGCGACGGATCGGTCGCGGGCGATTCACAAGTACGTCTACCGCTGGGAGCTATTTCCCGGCGATGCAGCCGAACGGCGCTCGCTGCTGAACAATTATCAGCGCAACAGGCGGGACCGCGAGGATGTCAGGCCGAGAATGCAGGCCGTGCTGGAGCGTTACCAGCCCGCGGACATGGCCGCGCATTTCGTATTGTCGCGATTTTACCTGCACGATTACCTGGAACGTACAATCTATCGGGAGATAGGCATGAATATGGAGGATTAACGGAGTCAATTAGGCACGTTCCAGTTTATACGCAAAAGGACCTCGAATTCCCTGTAAAGTCGGGAATGAGGTCCTTTTTTTGAAAAAAACAAACTTCACAAGAGCTCGAAAATCACAAATCGGCTTTTGGGACAGCCCCTAATTGTGCTGCTTATGCAAGGATTGGCATAGGTTGGCCCAAGCGAGGGGGGATGCCACGCAATCTAGCGTAACTGCTCATAACTGCTCCGCTCCGAAGCTGAAGCCGAAGCCGAGGCCGGTGTATGCCTTCAGCCCAATATGAGCCAGCCAAAGTCCTCGCTGCGATGGAAATCGGGTGTGTCCGAACGGACGCGGGACCAGCTGCCGTAATGGGGCTGTGCGGTTTCGTCGCCGCATTTGTAAAAGTTGCCGCGCATCCTCGCTCCGGAAACTGGCCGGAAGCTCGGGACCAAGCTTGTAAGCCAGGACATGGGCAAGCGCATGCTGACGCTCCAATACCACTCGCCGGTAATCGGGTCGCGCAGGTTTGTCTCCGCGCGGATATGCAGGGGCGGCACCTCGTCGGGGGCCAGATAGACACGGTCATGCCGATCCTTGCCGAAGCCGGCCAGTATCGTTCCCGCGGCGTTTAACTCCAGGTTCAAGAAACGATCGTCCGTATCGGGAGACGGCTGCAAGAAAAACTCCAGGCAGCTGTCCGTGTAGACCGGATCGTTCTGGCTTCTATAGCGCACGAGCGGATCACGCTCGTATGCTCGCAGGCAGATCTGCAGCTCATCCTCCGTGTAGGACAGGCTGGCGCGAGCCTTTGGTCCATGTTGATCGGGCAGCCAATGGTAGTGCAGTACAGCGAGCTCTCCGCCATCACGGGCATCCGACCAGGCGCCGTGAATCGACAGGCGAGCCGGAGGGATGGTCGCGAACGCCTCCGCCCCCGATATCGGCGTCCTTGCGGCAGTATTCCCAATTCGCTCCTCTTGTCCGCTCCGGTGGGAGCGGTATATGCCCTCAAGCACCTCAACGATATGCGCAGCCTCCTCCACCGTGCAGGAGAGGGAAGCGCCTGTTTCGATAGTGGACAACAAATCCTCCAACTGAAGGATAAACGGCTCGGAATCCGAAGGCGTTTCCAAAAGCTCGTAGACGCCTCCATTACTTTTGTAAAGGGCTTGTCCCGTCTCCAGCCTCAACGAACCGTTTGTGAACAGCAGCTCCGTATAGTTGGCGGAGGCTCCCTTGTATCCGGACTGTACGACTGTGGCCGTGACGCCGTTCTGGAGCCGCAGGTACGCCATGAGGCTTCCTTCCACGTCGCCCCGATTTCCATGGTAGGTCATGTTGGCCGTGACCGAGGCAACGGGACTGTCTGCCAGCCAGACGAGCTTGTCTACGGAGTGCGAACCGAGATTAAACGCCACGCCGCCTCCCGACAAGGATTTGCGGAGAAACCAGTCTGGCCGGCTCTCGGCGAAATAATCGGCATGTCTCACGTCGTGCACCATGAACAGCTGTCCCAGACCGCCCTCCCGAATCAAGCGGCGGGCATGGAGGTTATGGGCCAAGTAACGCTGCGTATGCCCGACCAGGATCGTAACGCAGCTTAGCTGCGCCTGCTCCATAATTCGGCGGCATTCCTCGGCATTCAGCGCCATTGGTTTCTCCAGGAGAACATGGCAGCCCTCCTGCGCGGCGAAGCAAGCCGCTTCCGCATGCAAATAATGCGGCA
Organism: Paenibacillus sp. MY03; assembly: GCF_002165585.1. Classification (NCBI taxonomy): domain Bacteria; kingdom Bacillati; phylum Bacillota; class Bacilli; order Caryophanales; family Paenibacillaceae; genus Paenibacillus; species Paenibacillus sp. MY03. The sequence goes on from NZ_MXQD01000047.1 coordinate 58,754, forward strand.
GAGTTATAATGACGACGTCCGGCCGCTCGGTTTTTATCATTTCTTTGTAATCCGCGTAATGCTTGAGTAAGGAACCGTAACGCTCCGACGCGGCCTGCAGGCGGCCGTTGTCCAAGTCCGCAGCGGCAACGGCTTCGACCCTGCCGCCCGTTTCGTTCATATGCTTTAACGCGTCCAAGTGTTTTCCCGCAATTCCGCCGCATCCTGCAAGTGCTACCCGATATGTCATCGTATCGTACTCCCCCAGTACCTGATTCTGCTTCAATGCCAATAGTGTACCATGGCGGGGCGTCCCTGCCCATCGGCTAATTTAGTGATTTATATGCCGTTTTTGAGGGAATGACAGCCGGGCAATCGACGTTATCCTGCAGCAATACGAGGGAGCGCATGGTCGCCCCCTCTACTTCAACAGTTCCTTCAGTTGCTCCGCGGGAAGCGGACGGCTGAACAAATACCCTTGCAGCTCGTCGCAGCGAAGGTCCTTGCAAAATTGCGACTCGTCTGCCGTCTCGACGCCTTCCGCGACGACTTTCATGTTCATGCTGTGCACGAGATCGATAATCGCTTTGACGATGGAGGACTTCTTTTCGTCGCTTGTAATGCCGCGTATGAACGATCGGTCCAGCTTAACGTCGGAGATCGGCAGACGCTGGAGCTGATTCAGCGAGGAGTAACCCGTGCCGAAGTCGTCAATGGAGATCTGGATCCCCCGCCCGCGCAAATACAAAATCGTCTCGATGACCTGCTCCATATTTCGCATGAATACGCCTTCCGTAATTTCCAGGCTGACATAATGCGGATCCAGTCCTGTATCCGCAAGGCCGCGCTCCACCATTTCTTTGAGGTTGCCCTGAAAGAAGTGGCGGGCGGAAATATTAACCGATACGCTGATCTTCTTAAGCCCCGCATCCTGCCATTCTTTGTTCTGCCGGCATGCTTCCCGGAATACCCAGTTGTCGATCTCAAGGATAAAGCCGGATTCCTCCGCAAGCGGAATAAATTTGTCTGGAGGAACCATGCCAAGCTCGGGATGGCTCCAACGGATGAGCGCTTCGATGCCGCATAGCTCGCCGGTTGCCGCGTTTATCTTTGGCTGGTAGTGGAGAGAGAACTGCTCCTCCTTGAGCGCCTTGTACAATCCGTTGTCGATCTGCATTTTCTCTTCGACTAGCGGCGCGAGACTTGGCTTGAAGAATCGGTAATAGCCGTTGCCCTCTTCTTTGGCATGGTACATGGCAATATCCGCGTTGCGGATTACGGTGTCCATATCGGCGCCGTCCTCGGGATACTTGCTGATGCCGACGCTGATCTTTACGAACAGCGGTTTCCCTTCAATAACAAATGGTTCGTCGAAGGAGCTGCAGATGGCGCGGGCCCCTAGCTCAAGCTCGGCTTCGTGCTTGTAGGCGTAGATAAACACGAATTCATCGCCGCCGAGGCGGAAGACGTCGCATTTTTTGCCGGGGTAATTCATAAATCGATGCGCCACAAGCTTTAGCAGCTCGTCGCCGGCAGAATGGCCGAGCGTATCGTTGATCTGCTTGAATCGGTTAATATCGGCGAAAAACACTCCGATCCGAAGGCCGCTGCCGGTCGCGTGTTCGAGATCGATTAATTCCTGCAGATGCTTAGTGAAATGCAAGCGGTTCGGCAGTCCCGTCAATACATCGTAGTAGGCGAGCTGATGGAGCCGCTCTTCGGATTGCTGCAGCAGCTCCGCCTGCGCTTGCAGCCTCTCGTTGCTCATCTGCGTCTCGGTGAACAAGTGGCGCAGGTTGCTCGCCATATGCTTGAAGTTCGAAATGAGCGAATGGATCTCCAAGATGTTGCTCCGAGGCCATTCGGGCTCATGATGCTCCTTCAGCTTAAGCGGCAGATTGGTAGTCGCCCCGGCGAGCCGCTGCAGGCTGCCGGAGATTGACCTTTGGATAAACAGTGAGAACAAGGCGGCGGCGAGGCCGGCTATGGCCAGAAATAGAAGATGAGCCTCATATTTGTCATACAAATAGTTCTGGTAGCTGCTGAGCTGCACTTCGATCAGGAAACGGCCGGAGCCATCAAGCAGCGCTTCCTCGTAAAGAAAGTGCTCATCGCCCCATGTGGTCGCGACCAGACTGTGGATTCGGGGAGTATGCTCGGAAAACTTAAGCTTGTCCGAGATTCGCACATAGGTGCGGTTACTCTCGGGTATTCGACTTTTTCCGAGCAGCGAATGGACGTTGGAAGCGATAACGGTCCCTTTGCTATCGACCAGACTGATAGTGAAGAAGCTTGACGAATAGCGGTCCATAGCGGCTTGCAACTGCTCCGTACGCTGTTCGATCCAAGGGATATCGGAAGAAGCGTGTTCCCATTCCTTCGTGAGCGCGTAGATGGTTTGTTTGGCCCGAACTTGCACGTTCATGCCAACTTCCTTGAAGGAACTGACAGTGTTGACCATCATATTGAGCAGGAAAGAGATCATCACGATGCCAAACGCAAAGTGGAGAAGGATCTGGCTGAATGTGCTTGGCTTGCGGCCAGAATCGAGAAATCCGAGAAGTCGATGCTTGGGCGAATATTGATGAATAATCTCGGCGAACAGAGCGTTGAACAATCCATTAATCACGACAATACCAACGAATAGGCGAATATTATCAAAGCCCCCGGCATATTCATGCGCGTAGAAAGCATAGGTTAGCGGGATGCCAAGAATAAACCAGTAAACGGCATCCATTGCGAATAATCGTCCCGGATAACGCTGCAACAGGAGGCCGACTATGACAACCTCGAGGATGCCTAGAAGGTTGATGAAGGGTTGTCCCAGCCAAATAGAGCCGATGCCGTAAGCGATAGCGGCGACGATTATGCCTCTCCCCAGGCCGAACATGCGCAAGGAAAGCAGGGTGAACAGACTGGTAAATGTGAAGATAATGCCATATATGAATTGAAATTTGCCCCATTCGCTCAAAATGGCTAGTGCCGTTATTAGGCAAAGCAGCGGAATGTACAGCCCTTGTCCGGGATGATTAGATGAGGGATTAGTCACTTGCGGCCTCCGATGCGGGTTAATGTTTAATGTAGAGTTATCCGCTAATTTCACCTATAATTCGACAAAATTTTCTAAAATCCTGCATGCTCCCTACAAATGTGGAAGTTGCACGATCAGGCGATCATCTGATATAGTTCTACTATCGAATAGTTAGACAGTAGAACTAAGTAGTGGAGGTAAGAAAAATTGTCGAATAACTGTCATGGCGACATGATCAAAGAATTGATCCACAGGTACGAACGCGCCCACTTTACCGTAGAGCGGAAATTGTACGCGCTGCTCAGGGATTTGATGCCGGCAGAACTCACCGTGGATCAATTCAACATGATCAGGTTTTTGCAATTCAACGGGCGCAGCACGCCGTCGGAGCTGGCCGAGGTGTTCGGCGTGGGCAAGAGCTCCATCACGGCGATCATCTCTCGTTTGTCCGATAAGGGGTTCATCCGCAGATTATCCGAGGAGAGCGACCGCCGAATCGTCATTCTGACTCTCACGGAGGAAGGAAAGCGGCTGTGCGAGTCGATAGATGCGCGCGTAGAAGCGATGTTGGCGGACATTATGAATCATTTTGAGGAGGAGGAGGCCGAGCGGTTCATCTCTACCTTCGAGAAGCTGGCGGACGTGATGGCGGGAACGGCGGGACTCGGGAGCAATGAGGGCAATGAATAGAAAGAGAGAGGGAGAGGGAGTGGAAACATGAGGTATGTACTGAAATTCAAGTGGCTTGTATTGGCGTTATGGGTGGTCGCGGCGGCCGGATTGATGCTTACCGCTCCGAACATGGCGGAGCTGGTCCGGACGAAGGGGCAGATTACGGTGCCGGACGGCTATTCTTCCAAGCTTGCGGGCGAACTCGCTGCGGAGATCGGAGCAACGGCAGGAGCGGAGGGAGAGGCCGGAGGCATGTCCACGGTGCTTATCTTTCATAAGGAAGGGGGGCTTGGCGAAGAGGGCCTGGCGGAGGCGAAGGCTACCATCGGAAGACTGGCAGGCGAAGAGGGCAAGGCGCTCGGCATACTCGACCTGACGACCCACTTCGATATTCCCGAGCTGGCGGATCAGATGGTGTCGGAGGACGGCAGTACCGTGCTGGCCCTGCTAAATGTCAGCGCGGGCGACCGCGGGCTCGGGACCGTGCGCGACGAGTTGTACGCGGCCATCGATAACGTATCGCTGGACCACTACTATACGGGCGAGTGGATCATTAGCGAAGACGTGGTGCAGAGCTCGGAGGAAGGGCTTAAGAAGACGGAATATATTACGGTAGGTTTCATTCTGGTCATCCTGTTTATCGTGTTCCGTTCCGCCGCTGCGCCGCTCGTGCCGCTGCTGGCGGTAGGCTTCAGTTATCTGGTGTCGCAGTCCATCGTTTCCTTCCTCGTGGAATACGCGGACTTCCCTTTGTCAAACTTCACCCAGATCTTCTTGGTGGCCGTTTTATTCGGTATCGGGACGGATTACTGCATCCTGCTGATCAGCAGATACAAGGAGGAGCTGGCTCATCGCGGGGATCGTACCGAAGCCATCATTCATACGTACAAGACGGCAGGCAAAACCGTGCTCTTCTCCGGGCTGGCCGTCCTCGTCGGATTTGCCTCCATCGGCTTCTCGACGTTCGTCTTGTACCAGTCCGCCGTTGCGGTCGCGGTGGGAATCGTCATCCTGCTGCTGGCGCTGTTTACGCTGGTGCCGTTTTTCCTCTCGGCGCTCGGCAACGCGCTGTTCTGGCCGGCAAAGGGGTCGCTGGAGCACAAGCAAAGCCGTCTGTGGGGTTCGGTGGGCAGCTTCTCGCTGCGCCGTCCGGTATGGGCGCTTGTCATTTTGCTCGTGCTGATCGTGCCGTTTCTATCGGCGTATAAGGGCACGATCTCTTTTAACTCGCTTGACGAGATCGGGGAGAAATACGATTCTGTCAAAGGTTTTAACGTTATAGCAGAGGGCTTTAGCCCCGGCGAGACGCTGCCGACGGACGTCATCGTGAAGTCGGAGCAGCCGCTGGATACGCCGGAAGGACTTGCGGCGCTGGAGCAAGTAAGCCGCGAGCTCTCCAAGGTAGAAGGCGTGCAGACGGTTCGCAGCGCGACCCGTCCGACGGGGCAAGTGCTGGAGGACTTCCTCGTCTCCGATCAGGTGCTGACGCTCGACGATGGTCTCGGCAAGAGCGGAGATGGATTGAGCGAGATCAGCAGCGGTCTGGCGGAAGCCCGCAGCGCACTGGGAGATAACGCGCCGAAGCTTGCGGAGGCGGCGGACGGTGCAGGTCAGCTTGCAGCGGGCACGGAGGAGCTGCGCGATGGCGTGAACCAGCTAGCGGCGGGATTGCGCGCCATCGAGCAGGGGCTGAAAGACGGCTCGGCTGGCGCCCGGGAGCTGACGGCGGGCTTGGAACAAGCGCGGGCGAGCGCCCAAGAGCTGGCTGCGGCCCATGCGCAGCTGTTAAGCGGCTATGAAGGCATAGGCGGCGGCTTGTCCGGGCTGAGCGCTGGCTACGAGGCTGTTGCCGACCAAAGCGGTAAGCTGGCGGAAGGGCTCACTGGCGTATCTGGCGGCTTGAACGCTCTTGGCGACAAATATCCAGAGCTAAAGGAAGACCCGGCGTATCAAGAGACGCTGCTTGCGGTAGCGGGCTTGCAGCAAGGGGCAGTACAGCTTGGAGCCGGCCTTAAGGAGCTTAACGCCCAACTGGCAGGCGTGGCGGGCGGTATGGCGCAGGCAAACGCAGGCTACAAGCAGGCTGCCGACGGCCAGGCGGCGCTTGCGGCCGGACTCGGCGAATTGGCGAAAGGCATTGCGGAGCTGCAAGGCGGCATCGCACAGGCGGCAGCGGGCCAAGGCGCCATCGTGGACCAAATCCCGGGCGTGACGCAAGGGCTCGGCGAGCTGGCCTCCGGCCAGCAGGAGCTGCAAGCGGGTTTTGCTTCGCTAAACGATCAGCTTGGCGAACTAACGAGCGGTCTCGACCAGAGCGTCGACGGCTTGACGCAAGTGACGGACGGCCTGGCTTCGGCGGGCGGCTATCTGCAAAGCCTGGCAGGCGCTCCCGACAAGGAGCTGACGGGCTGGAACATCCCGCAGGAAGCGATCGACGACGAGCAATTCCAATCGTCGCTGTATGTGTATATGTCGCCGGATCGGATGACGGCGAAGTTCGATGTTATTTTCGACAGCAATCCGTATTCGGAGGCAACCATGGCCGAGATTCCGGCGCTGGAAGCGGCCGTCGATCGTGCGCTGCGGGGTACGGTTTTTGAGGAAGCGGTGACCGCCATCGGCGGCGTAACGAGCATGAACCATGATCTCGACACGATCTCGAACGCGGACTATTCGCGGACCGTCGTCCTGATGCTGGTCGGCATTACGCTTATTCTCATCGTGCTGTTCCGTTCCATAGTAATCCCGGCATACGTCGTATTATCGCTGATCGTTACGTATTATACGTCCCTGGCGATTACGGAGCTTATATTCGTTCGTATATTCGACTTGTCCGGCATCAGCTGGGCCGTGCCGTTTTTCGGCTTCGTCCTGCTCGTCGCGCTTGGCGTGGATTACAGTATCTTCCTGATGGACCGGTTCCGCGAATTCCGCCATCTGGAGCCGAAGCAAGCCATCTTGGAAGCGATGAAGAACATGGGCGGAGTCATTATGTCGGCAGCCGTTATTTTGGGCGGAACATTTGCGGCTATGCTGCCTTCAGGCGTTATGTCGCTGCTCCAGATCGCGACGATGGTCTTGTGCGGGTTGTTCCTGTACGCGCTCGTCATGCTGCCGCTGTTTATACCGGTCATGGTCCGAGTTTTCGGAGAAGCCAACTGGTGGCCGTTCATGAGGAACGACAAGGAAGCCGGATACAGTCTGCGCGAGAAGGAAGCGTTTGTTCATAGCCACAAGGAATAGTAATGCGTCAATGATAAGCGGCCGCCCTGAATGATCGGGGCGGCCGCTTTAGCGTACCTCGCGCTCGCTCTTGACGGGCATTCTGTACCCTTGGCTGCTTAGACAAAGCGGCAGCAGGAGTAGTAAGATAGGAGCAGGGGCAAGCTTCACAGGTAAGGTTGAGGAAGGAGGCTGCTTGCATGAAGCGGATATTGGTTATATTTACAGGAGGGACGATCGGCAGCAAGGCGGAGGGAAAATCCATCAACGTACACGACTCCGGTTCCTATGCGCTGCTGGAGGCCTACCGCAATACGGATGAGGTCCGGAAAGATGTCGAGCTGTCAACGCTCGAACCTCTTAATTTGCTCAGCGAGAACCTGACGACGGAAGATTGGCGGACGTTGGCCGTTGCCATTCGGAACGCCGATCCAGGCTCGTACGACGGTCTCATCGTGACGCATGGTTCGGATACGCTGGCTTATTCGGCGGCGATGTTCAGCTACTTGTTTGCTGGGGTCGGCGTGCCGATCGTGTTTACCGCAAGCAATTATCCTATTGCGGATCGGCGGGCTAACGGACTGCGCAATTTGGCGGGGGCCATCGACTTCGTCGTGGAGGAGGCGTTGCCAGGCGTATTCGCCGTTTACGAAAACGATCGTGGAGAGATGCTCGTCTATCTCGGCACGAGGCTTGCGCAATGCGAGTCGTTTACGGATCAATTCCGCAGCCCGTACGATCTGCCTTACGGCGTAATGGAAAAACGGCGGTTCGTATGGCGGGATGACGCAAGAAATCCTAAACCGAATAGGCTATCGGGAGGATTGAAAGCTGCATTATCGGCTCCGCTTCCATGGGAGCCGGAGAATCTGAGCCTGGACGATTCCGTCTTGTACATACGTCCTTATCCGGGCTTGAACTATTCGCTGTACGATTGGAGCGGCCGGAAACCCAGCGCTATACTGCATGATCTTCATCACTCCGGCACGGCGACGGCTCTGTCCAGCGGTCCTTATTCGCTGCCCGCTTTTATAGAGCGTTGCAAAACGCACGGGATCGATGTGTACATGAGCCCGCTTAAGGACGCCTCGGCCGCGCTCTACGCCTCGTCGCACGCGTTGATCGAAGCGGGGGGCGTGTTCCTCGAGGGGATCGGGATGGAAGCGGCTCTGACGAAGCTGATTGCTGTCTATGGCCTTGCGTCGAACGCGGAGCAAGCGCGGACATGGATGACTGAAGCGACATTTGCTCACGAGAAAATGGGCTCCGGCATCGATTCGGAAGGGGCGGGGACGAATGAAAATTAAGGAAGCGACTTTTTTGACGAAGGAGCCGCTTGGGCTGCTGCCCTTCTATCGGGATGGGCTTCGGTTTCCTGTGGTGACGGCTGAGGAAGACCAGTTAGTCGTCCAGGCTGGAGCTACGGCACTGCATTTCGTGCGGTGGGAGGCGGCATCCTTGGAGGAAGCGGGAAGCCGTCTGGCGCGAAGCTACGAGGGGCAGTCCACTCCGTATTACCATTTCGCGTTCAACATACCGGAGAATAAGCTGGACGAGGCGAAGGGTTGGATCGAGACCGTTACGGAGCTTGGGAAGGAGGCGGGCCGGGATATTTCCCGAAGCGAGGCGTGGAACTCGGATTCCGTCTACTTTATGGACCCGGCGGGCAATATTTTGGAGCTGATCGCAAGGCATACGATGGACAATGGCATTCAGCGTCCTTTTGATCCGGATCGGGATCTTCAATGTCTCAGTGAAATCGGATTGCCGACCCGCAACGTGGCTTTAGCGGTCGACCAGTTGGAGGCCATAGGCATCGGGAGTTATCAAGGAAGGAATAACAGCTTCAACCCTGTGGGCGACGAAGAGGGCATGTTCATTGTCGTCCAGCCGGGAAGACGTTGGCACTTCACTAACCTGACGGCGGAGTGTTACCCCTTTGAGGTGTTCGTTGAAGGAGTCGGCAAGCTTCTTCTCGCGGAGGACGAGCAGGGTTTGAAGCTGCAGCGCAATTAAGATCAAGCGGTGAGAACACCCGCAAGATGCTTCGCGTCTTGCGGTTTCTATACAATTACACTAAGGAGGCGGAACTTATGAGTAACGGTATTGTTAGAGTTGGAGAGCTGGTGCCTAATTTTAATCTGCTCGCATCGAACGGACAGGAGGTATCGCCGGAGGACTATCGCGGCAAGAAGCTTGTCATCTACTTCTATCCGAAGGACATGACGCCTGGCTGTACGGCGGAATCCTGCGATTTCCGGGATTACAATGGAGAGTTCGCGGAGCATAACGCGGAAGTGATCGGCATTAGCCCCGACGATTTAACGTCGCACGAGCAATTCGTATCGGAGCATAAGCTGCCGTTCCTGCTGCTATCCGACACAAATCATGGCGTGGCTGAGCTGTTCGGCGTATGGAAGGAGCTTAGCTGGGGCGGCAAGACGTTCCTCGGCGTGGAGCGTTCGACGTTTCTGATCGACGAGGAAGGCAAGCTCATCCGCGAATGGCGCGTCGTCAGCGTCGAGGGCCATGTACAAGAGGTGCTTGAAGCGGTAAAAGGCTAACCTTACGTTCGCTCGAAAAGCCTCGCTAGCGCAGCCGTAGGTCGTCGACACCGACTTGCTGGCCGAAAACGCCGCGCAAGCGGAGCCATAGGTCGTCGACACCGACTTAATCGCCGGAAAGCCGCGCTAGCGCAACATGCGCAAACAACAGAGCCCTGCCTCCAATTGGAGGCAAGGCTCTGTATGCTTATGCGAGATTTATTTTTTCTTCCAGTTCGGCAGAGACTGCACGAAGCTGTCGGACAAATTAAGCAGCTCCAGCGCACGGTCGAATTCCTCTTCGGTCGATTGCTGCTCGTTATTGCCGTTACCCGCGAGCGGGTAATGCTTGCCGTCGTTGAAGCCGCTGCCGGACATAAACAGCTCTTCGCTGCTTAAGAAGGAGCCGGACGGCAAATAATAACGTTGAGGAAGAATGTTGTACGATTGATTGAACAAGTCCTGGCCGAAATGCATCTGATTATCCAGCGGCAGACCAAGCAGGTTGGCGATCGTCGGCAAGATGTCGACTTGTCCGCCAAGCTGGTCATACGTAGCTGGCGCTTCGTCGCCCGGATTAACGACGACAAGCGGTATGTTGATCATATCGGTATACGTGTACTCTCGGCCGTAAATTTCGGCCATCAGGTCCTTCTCGCCGTTGTCGAGCGAGTAGATCGGCAAGCCGAGATGGTCGCCGTACAGCACGATCAGGCTGTTATCCCAGATGCCGCGAGCCTTCAGGTCGTCGATGAATTCGCCCAGCGCGTGGTCCGCATAGTTTTGCGACTCGATATAGTCGCCCACCAGCGTGCCGTCGAAGCGGTCGGGCAGGTCGATCAGACGTTTCTCCTGCGGTATCGTGTAAGGATGATGCGCCGTCATGGAGATGATCTGCGTGTAAAACGGCTTGCCGCTCGCGTTCATGCGGTCAAGCTCCTCGATAGATTTCTTGTACAGCATTTCATCGGAGGCGCCGAAGAAGATCGCATCCTCCGTTCCGAAAAATTCGGCATCGTAATAACGATCGAAGCCGATAGCCTTATACAGCTCGGCGCGGTTCCAAAACTCTACGACGTTCGTATGGAACGTTGCCGTGTCGTAGCCGACCGACTTCACTAGCTTCGGCAAGCTAGGAAGCTCCTTGCCCGCATACACTTGCGTCGCGGCCCCCCGCGGAGGAATGTACAGCGACGTATTGACGACGAACTCCGCATCCGAAGTATTGCCTTGGCCGACTTGCTGGTAGAAGTGGGAGAAGTAGCTGTTCTCTTTCACCAGTTTGTTCAGATTAGGCGTAATTTCTTGACCCTCGATGGACAGGCCCACCAGGAAGTTCTGCATGGATTCCATCTGAAGAATGATCAGGTTTTTGCCTTCCGCCGATCCGAACAGCTTAGGTTCGGCAGGCGGTTGGACGTTCTTTACATTCTGAATCTTCTCTTGCGTAATTTCGGAAGAATCGACATACTGGATTTCTTTGTTAGCCAGAATACGGTAAGCTTCGTAATTAAGAATGCCCATTTGCTCAGCCTTGACGATTTCGTTCATGCTGGCGCTGTTTGGCAGGACGTTGAACAAGCAAAGCGCCAATGATACGGACAGCACGGCGATCATGACTCTCTTATTCTCCTTGCGAGTGAAGGCTTTCTTAACTTCCTTCGCCTTCCGGCGGAAGAACAACAAACCGATCATCAGGACAACGTCGATGTAGATCAGCAAATATTGAGGATCCATCAGCGAGAACACGCTGTTCTTTACGGCGGTTACCTGATTGACCTGCTGCAGGGCCGAATAATCGACGATAACGCCGTAATACTTGTAATACATAATGACAGCAAATAGAATAGAAGTCATGGCAAGGTTTGCGATTAAGTAATACGTGAACTTGCGCTTGCTTGCGAACCATTCGATCAGACTAAAGACGATCAGCACAAAAGGAACTTCCTTAAGAAGGGTTGTCCAGGACGCACCGTCCGGGAAGACGACTGTCCATGCTAAAAAGCTTTTGAGTAGCAGGATGAACGAGAAAAACAATATAGGACGAGTACCGAGCAATCGTCCAGATGCTAGAGTTGACATTAGGAAAGCACCCCTACCTTTCACAGCACAAACAGGCTTATCTCTATCTCTCTTTGAGGAAGCCGCTTTGCTTTTTTTCTTTGAATTATAGGAAAGTATGAGTTTTCTACATACCTCACCTATAATTCTCAATGAAACGCGCTGCGCAGCCGAAGACGGCGACAGCCGTTCACCTTGGCATTAAGAGAATATTAGTATACTTATTGTAAAGACATTATCATTATGCTCCTTTCTTACACCAAAAGTCAAAAGGCAAAACAGCCCTTAAACTGCAGGAGGAACGAAAATGAGGAAGAAAAAGCCATTTTTGGCGATTGTTTTGACAGGATTTCTATTAGCTGGAGGTTACTTTGTAGCACAGGAATACGGATTATTCGATCCTGCAAGCGGAGCCGCACAGCCGCCCAAGCTGGCTGAGGGCATAGATGATGGAGACGGCCAGGCGGGCGGGGAGCTCGAAGGGGATGTGCCTGGAGCTGGAAACTCCAATGCCGGCGGCGGCATCAGCGTGCCGGATCCGGACGGGGGATCGGACAACAAATCAACGGACAAGCCTGCCGAGACGAACAAACCGAAGCCGACTGCAACAACGACCCCGGGAACCGGAAATACACCCGGAGCCAGCGGTGAAGAAGGTATTTCCCGCGGAGAAAACGGAGATATCGCCGTCATCGCGGAGCCGCATAGCGCCACTGCGCTGGTGAACCCGTTCAACAAGCTGCCGGAGGATTACGAGCCGGACGACCTGGTGTACCCTGATGTGAAGTTTATCTTCTCGGAGAAGGTGGAGAAGCGGATGCTTCGGAAGGAAGCCGCCGAGGCGCTCGAGAAGCTGTTCGCCGGAGCGGAAGAGGACGGCATCTATCTGGCCGGCGTATCGGCGTATCGTTCCCACGCGACACAGACGAAGCTGTTCGATCGGTACGTGAAGAGAGATGGCTACGAGAAGGCGAGAACGTACAGCGCTCTCCCGGGTACAAGCGAACATGAGACGGGGCTCGCCGTAGACTTGTCAGGAAGCGACGGCTCTTGCGCGGCAGCCGACTGCTTCGGAGATACAAAGGAAGCGGCATGGCTGGCGAAGCATGCTTCGGAATACGGATTTATCATCAGGTATCCGAAGGGCAAGGACGAAATTACGGGCTACCAGTACGAACCGTGGCATCTTCGTTATGTAGGAGCTGAGCTTGCAGGCGAGCTCGCTTCATCCGGGCTGACCTTGGAAGAGTATTATAATGCGGTTCCGGTAACAAAATAAGGTTGGAATCCTCCTGCTGTCAGACTAGTAAGGCGCATGACGGAACGGTGATCCGCAGGGTTTAGCGTTCGAAACGTTAGAAGACAGCGATGCGAAAGGCGTGGATGTCCCCATGAATTTGCTGCAAAACTTTTCATTCGTCATCATTCTATTAAATATTTTCCTTGCGATCACGGTCATTTTTCTGGAACGGCGCAATGCCAGCTCGACTTGGGCATGGCTCATGGTTCTGTTCTTTATTCCCGTGCTCGGTTTCGTGATGTATTTGATTCTCGGACAGAAGGTGCGCAAGCGGCAGTTAAACAAATTGCTCGGAGAGAACCGTCGCATTATCGAGGAGGCGCTGGAGAAGCAGAGCGTCATGCTGGAGCGCAGAGAGATGTTTCCCGAGGGCAGCGAAATGGCCAAATACCAGGATATGATGTACATGAATTTGACGACGAGCTATGCACTGTACACGAACAACAACGAGATCGAGATCTTTACGGACGGCAACCGGAAGTTCGATGAGCTGCTGGCCGATATCGAGAATGCCGAACATCATATCCATCTCGTCTACTACATCGTAAGGGATGACGCGCTTGGCCGTCGGCTGATGGACGCGCTTGTGCGGAAGGCTTCGCAAGGCGTTGAGATTCGGTTTCTGTACGACCAGATCGGCAGTCTGGCATTGCCGAGAAAATATTTTCGGGAGCTTCGGGCAGTAGGGGGCAAAGAGGCAGCGTTTTTCCCATCGCGGATTCCCTTCCTTAATTTAAAGATCAACTACCGCAATCATCGCAAGCTGGCGATCATCGACGGCAGGATTGGTTATATCGGCGGCTTTAATATCGGGAACGAGTATTTGGGGTTGAATAAACATTTCGGCGCATGGCGGGATACGCATCTTAAGGTGCAGGGCGGGGCGGTGCTGCAGATGCAGGCCCAGTTCCTGATGGATTGGAATCTGGCGGTCGCGACCAAGATGCCTCTGGGACCGGCATACTTCCCTTACCCGCACAACGTCAACGGCATAATCGGCATGCAGCTTGTGGCAAGCGGACCGGATACCGAGTATCAGGAAATCAAGAACGCCTATATCAAAATGATCTACTCCGCCAAACATACCATCTGCCTGCAGACGCCATATTTTGTACCGGATGAAAGTCTCATGACCGCGCTGCGCATCGCAGCTTTGTCCGGCGTCAGCGTGAACATCATGCTGCCGAGCAAGCCCGATCACTTCTTCGTGTATTGGGCGACGCAATCGTTTCTGGGGGATTTGCTGGAGAGCGGAGTTAGGGTGTACCTGTACAAGGAGGGTTTCCTGCATGCGAAGACGCTCGTCGTCGATCGCATGGTCGCATCCGTAGGGACGGCCAATCTGGATATTCGCAGCTTTAAGTTGAATTTCGAGATAAATGCCTTTATCTATGACGAAGACACGGCAGCCGAGCTTGCAGACATCTTCTTGGAGGATTCGGAGAATTCTTTCGAGCTGACGAAGGAGCGTTATAACCGCAGACCGTTGTTCAACCGATTCAAGGAATCGGTATCGCGCCTGCTCAGCCCCATCTTGTAAGTGCGAATTTAGGCAAAATGAAAGGGATTCCGCTTGTCCTGTGGCAACCGGAATCCCTTCACTTTCTGATGTGACAACTATTCAATTTATTCTAACGCTCCAATCCATGGCTTCCTCAATTTCTCTTGAACGCCATCCTTTCGGTAAGTATTTCGTATCCAACAACTCTTAAAGGCTGACGTCCCGTTCTCGTCAATCGCTCTTCTGCCCACATGCCCCGGCATCGATCTTCGATACCTCACTTCGTAAGGCATGCTTCGCTAACGTGCTTCAATGGACTATCCCCTCTCGTGTAGGATGGCTTTAGTATAACCCATTATTTTAATTTTGTAAATATTCAGATTATTTAATTATGTAAAAAGTTTATGCTGTTTAAGGCGATAAGGTTTAAAAATATCATTTCTATTGGCGATGAAACCTGCCCTATGCTTTCGAAGTGGCGTTTCTTTGCAAATGCTATGCTGGAGGTCGTTCATCCCCGGGAGGCCGAGGATAGAGTTTCTCTCATAGTTTCGAAGTTGGTTTCAAAGAATATGAGGCGATGTGACGGGGCGTACATGGCTTGGCGTGCGAGTATGGCGAAATCCAGCATAATGAGCGTGCGTTGGACTGCTGAGCCGAATATAGTTGAGAAATCCACCATAATGAGCGTGTGTCGGACTGAGGTGTCGAATATAGCCGAAATATCCACCATAATGAGCCGCGTGTCGGAGTGATGTGACGAATATAGATGAAAAATCCACCATAATGAGCCATATGTCGGGCTGATGAGCCGAATATAGATGAAAAATCCACCATAATGAGCCATGTGTTGGGCTGATGAGCCGAATATAGATGAAAAATCCACCATAATGAGCCATGTGTCGGGCTAATGAGCTGAATATAGATGAAAAATCCACCATAATGAGCCATGTGTCGGGCTGATGAGCCGAATATAGATGAAAAATCCACCATAATGAGCCATGTGTTGGGCTGATGAGCCGAATATAGATGAAAAATCCACCATAATGAGCCATGTGTCGGGCTAATGAGCTGAATATAGATGAAAAATCCACCATAATGAGCCGCGTGTCGGAGTGATGTGACGAATATAGATGAAAAATCCACCGTAATGAGCCATGTGTTGGGCTGATGAGCCGAATATAGATGAAAAATCCACCATAATGAGCCGTGTGTCGGGCTACTGAGTCGAATATAGATGAAAAATCCACCATAATGAGCGTGGACCAGCCCAATGTGCCAGATGTGCAGAAGAACCATTAAAGGTGCATAGTCATTGCTAATTCATCGTTTTATATTTATACTTAGTCTAAAATCATAAAAGGCGGCATAAACCGACCATGGTGAAATTAAACTTGACGATACAACGGAAAGCGATCTACGAGGTTGTTCAAGGATCGCATGATCATCCTACTGCGGCGGACGTAATCGAGAGACTGCGGAGCAAAGGCTTTAACTTCGCCTATGGCACCGTCTATAACTCGCTGCGCTATCTGGCCGATGTGGGTCTGATCAGAGAGCTGAAGCTAGGTGAAGCGGTCAGCCGATATGATGCCCGAACCGAAGATCACCAGCATATCGTCTGCACGAAATGCGGGCGTGTCGGCGAGGTGCTGACGGAGCTGCCTGCGAGTTGGGTCTCGACTGTGGCGGACGAAACGAAATTCGTGATTGAGCACGCGCACGTCGTGCTGGAAGGAGTGTGCGAGACATGCGCGAAGAGCTAGCCATAACGGATTTCACGGAAGGCGTATTGTGTTCCCTTACGAAGCGGGTTATGCTGATCAGCCCGCTGCCGGATCGCGTTCGCAGTCTGCTTGTAAAGCTGTCGGGCGACTGCTTCGACGTCTTCTCGCTTCACGAGTTTACGGCAGGGCTTCTGCCTGCGCTGCAGCCGGAGCTGCTCGTCTACGACGCGCTGCCAATCGACAAATCAGCATCCTATGCTTCCTCGCATACGCTGCAAGGGGGCGCTGAGCTTCTGCAGACGGCGAGAACGCACGGAGTGCCCGTACTGGTGCTGCTGAACGGCGAAGCCTACGAGGCACGAGGCAACGCGGAGCTGTCGGGCGCGGAGCTTCTCGTTTGGCCTTCCGATCCGGAGGCGGCGTTGTCCCGCATTAACCGGATGCTGGAGGAACGGCCGGCAAGCGCGTTGGTCGCGGCAGGATCCGTTGTCGCAGGCATGGAAGCCGGGAACTCTGCCGACGTACTCAGGAACGACGAGGATCTCCGAACGTTCAAGGATATCCAGATCGATCTGCGACGGATGAGAGTAACGCGCGGTGGACAGCGGATCGAGCTGACGAAGACGGAATACGATTTGCTGCTGCATTTTGTATCGTCGGATGGGTCCGTACTGACTCGCGAGAATCTGCTCGATACCGTATGGGGCATGCAATTCTACGGAGGCAGCAATGTGGTGGACGTGCATATCAAGAGTCTGCGCAAGAAGCTTAAGGACAGCGCGGTATCGCCCCGATATATCGTTACGGTTCGCGGGGCGGGTTACCGGCTGGCAGACGATCATCTGCAATAAGAAGAGTAGTCGTGTTGCGAATGACCGTCGACCTTTGGCCGCTGGACGGCTTAACGGCCAGCGACTCTTGGCGCAAGGCGAAAATGTGTCGGGAAGATTGACGGACAACCGGTCAATCTTCTGTCTGATGCGGGGAGTCGCAGTGAAAGCGGATTCGGGGATTTGCTTGCAAGCCATCGCAAGGGTAAACTAAATGGAGTGTCACATCATCTCCTGTAGGGGGTACATTGCGATGAATTACCGGGCATTAGGCTCATCCGATATGCAAGTTAGCGAGATCAGCTTCGGCACCTGGGCGATCGGCGGCTCCTGGGGCAGCAAGGACGACGCGGATTCTCTGCGCGCGCTGGAGGCGGCAATTGATGCCGGCGTCAACTTCTTCGATACGGCAGATGTGTACGGAGACGGTCACAGCGAGCGGTTGCTGTCACAAGCGGCCAAGGGCAAGGAAGAGCAAATCTACATAGCGACCAAGTTTTGCAGAGCGGGGGACATCCACGATCCGGCCACATATTCGGAGGAATCCGTACGCGCTTACCTGGAAGGCAGCCTGTCAAGACTGGGACGCGAGCGAATCGATCTGTATCAGATTCATTGTCCGCCCCTGTCAATCTTGAAGGACGGCAGCGTCTTCGGCGTTTTGGACAAGCTCAAGGAAGAAGGCAAGATCCGGGAATACGGCGTTAGCGTCGAGTCTGTGGAGGAAGGTTTGTTCTGTCTGGAACAGCCGGGCGTCCGAGCGCTTCAAGTCATTTTCAACCTGTTCCGTCAAAAACCTGCAGAGCGCCTTCTGGGCGAAGCGCAGGAAAAAGGCGTCGGCATTCTGGTCCGGCTCCCGCTGGCAAGCGGTCTCTTGACGGGCAAGTTTGCCGCGGAATCCGCGGCGGCGTTCGAAGAGAACGATCATCGCCGCTTCAACGAAAACGGCGGGTCGTTTAACGTGGGCGAGACGTTTGCGGGACTGGGTTTCGCCAAGGGCGTCGAGCTTGCGGAGCAGCTGCGCTGGATCGAGGTAGGCCGCGACAATATGGCGCGAGCGTCACTGCGCTGGCTGCTCGACCACGAGGCGATCACCTGCGTCATCCCTGGCTTCAAAAACGTCCGTCAAGTGCAAGACAATCTCTCCGCGCTCCATGTTCAGCCGTTCTCTGACGATGAGATGGACCGGGTTCGCGCATTCTACAAGGATCATGTGCATGCTCATATCCGAGGCTCGTACTAAGGGAGGCTCTTGCTCGTGTGGTCGAATCCAATCGTACAAATCTTATCGATAGCGTTCTCCGCGCTTGCGGGCATCACCTTGATCGTGCTGCGCATGAGAGCGGGAAAAAAGCCGGCGACGCTTAAGAAAATTGTTATTCCGCCGCTCGGCATGGCAACGGGGTTCGCGATGTTCGCGTTCCCCGTGACGCACATCCCTTGGCTGTGGGGAGTATCCGCGTTCGCAACAGGACTGCTCATCTTTGCGTTCCCTCTTATCGTTACGACGCAGATGGAACGGGTAGAGGAGCATATTTTCGTGCGGCGGTCCAAGGCGTTCATCGCGATTATGATTACGCTCTTTCTCATCCGGCTGCTGTTGCATGGCATCGTCGAGCAGTATATGTCGATCCCGCAGACGGGAGCGCTCTTTTACTTGCTGGCGTTTGGCATGATTCTGCCATGGCGATTCGCGATGTTGGGCGACTTCCTGCGCCTTAAAAAGGTAGAGGGACATCATGTTTGACAAGGCGAGCTCTGTCATGGTGCCGTCGATCGAATCTTTGTAAAAACCGCCTTGACTCGTTGCTAAAAGACGACAGAATCCCGCCCGATTGCTATTGATGAAGGCGGGTTTTTGGCGTGCGGTAGTGGTGGGCCTGTTTAATCGGAAGGTGCGAATAATGAGGGGAGCGGGTCAGTTCAAGTAGATTAATGGTTGAATGCGGA
Organism: Paenibacillus sp. MY03; assembly: GCF_002165585.1. NCBI lineage: Bacteria > Bacillati > Bacillota > Bacilli > Caryophanales > Paenibacillaceae > Paenibacillus > Paenibacillus sp. MY03. Next base: position 77,570 of record NZ_MXQD01000047.1, read on the forward strand.
GGTAGAGGCTGGCCGAAGGTTAGTGGAGAGGGCTACCCGGTACTTTATGGTGATGCAGTGAATGCGATCAATGGAGTCGGTGCAAAGTAAGAATGTTAAATGTGAGAGTTCAGTGAGAGCCATGCGCGATTTTGGGAGGAGAAAAGGGAGGCTGGGCAAAGATAAAGGGAAAACCTCCCACTAAGGACTCCGATATCGGTAGAACGGGGTGTATAAAAGGAAAAACTCCCAATAAATTTGCTGGATCCCCAGCATAGTCGTAAAAACCAAAGGAATAGAGGGAGGTTTTCCTCTAAAGTTGGATAAAAGAGTTTAAATGGCCGAAATAGAGGGAGGAAATCCTTCTAATCGACTTGTCAGGTAGGTAACTCGTCCACGAAATCGTTGACAAGCTGGCAAGGGGGTGGTGGGAGCAGTATGCAAGCGAGACAACGCATGCAGAGTCACGGATTTGTCGCCACGTCGCATACAGAGTCTCAGATTCGGCTCCACGTCGCATGCATAGTCCCGGATTTGGCACTACGTCGCATACAGAGTCTCGGATCTGGCGCCATGTCGTGTGCAGAGTCTCGGATCTGGCACCACGTCGTATGCAGAATCCCTGATCTGGGGCCACGTCGCATGTAGAATCCCGGAGCTGGCATCACGCCAACTCCGGGATTGCGGCTACCAGTGATCTAGACAAGAAAAGCACATTGAGGCTGTCAAACTAGACAAGCGACCGAACTCAATCAACTCAACTCAACCAACCAACCAACCTCAACCAACCAACCTCAACCAACCTCAACCAACCTCAACCAACCTCAACCAACGTCAACCAACGTCAACCAACGTCAACCAACGTCAACCAACGTCAACCAACGTCAACCAACGTCAACCAACGTCAACCAACGTCAACCAACGTCAACCAACGTCAACCAACGTCAACCAACGTCAACCAACGTCAACCAACGTCAACCAACGTCAACCAACGTCAACCAACGTCAACCAACGTCAACCAACGTCAACCAACGTCAACCAACGTCAACCAACGTCAACCAACGTCAACCAACGTCAACCAACGTCAACCAACGTCAACCAACGTCAACCAACGTCAACCAACGTCAACCAACGTCAACCAACGTCAACCAACGTCAACCAACGTCAACCAACGTCAACCAACGTCAACCAACGTCAACCAACGTCAACCAACGTCAACCAACGTCAACCAACGTCAACCAACGTCAACCAACGTCAACCAACGTCAACCAACGTCAACCAACGTCAACCAACGTCAACCAACGTCAACCAACGTCAACCAACGTCAACCAACGTCAACCAACGTCAACCAACGTCAACCAACGTCAACCAACGTCAACCAACGTCAACCAACCCTACCCCACCCTACCCAGCCAACCGTATTCCTCACTTCGTCTGCAGACATTCGAATTGTGCCGCGATCGTCCATACCTTTAGCAAAGTTCGTACGAGGTAATAACACTGGTGGACGATGATCGCAATGAGACCGGCCCAGAGAAGCGACATGCTGCTTACGACGAGACCAAGCGCGCCCGCAATGCCCCACATGAGCAGGGAAAGACCGGCGAAGGGCAGGAATAACCGGACCGAACGCCATAAAAAAGCGAAAATGTTCTCTCCGGAGACGGCGCCGAACTGCATCGCGAGGAACAACAGGTGCAGCAGCGCGCCCCAAGCGGCCCAGGCCAAGATGCCGGGCAGCAGCGCGAGCGCCAGCTCCTCGTAGGAAGCGCTGCGGATGAGCGCCTCCAACCCGCGCGGTACAAACCATACGCTAGGCAGTAGGGTGAGTACAGACTGCACCAGGTAGAGAAGCGCGATCGGCCGCCATGTCCGGCGCACGCCTTCGAGAAAGCGTGTCTTGCCCCCGGCTGATCGGGACTGCTCGCTAAGCGAGTAGAGGATGCCGGCATTGAACAGCGGCGTCAGCAGCATGCGCGCAAGGAACAGTCCTCCGAGCATCCAGAGGTAGGGCACTACGAGATCTGTTTTGAACAGCTGGATCTGCGCTTCGGTTATGAAATGCCGCATGACCGCTTCGGATGAGCCGGAATGGGGCAACCGCCGCAGGATAGGCGCAATGGTGCCGTCGATCGCGCGGTATAAGAAGAAGCCCCACGCGAATTGATAAAGGAACAAAAGCAGCACCAGGTGGAAGTGTCTCAGCGCCAGCTTCCAGCCCTGCGTAATATGAGTCTTCATCGTTAATCGCTCCTTGCGTGCGAAGGATAGGTTTGTTGCTCCGGGGGCGGCTACCAGCCAATCGCGCCGAGCAGGCCCTCCACCAGCTTAATGGCTGCCAGGCTCCAGCGTGTACGCGACTTGCTCGGCAGCTCTGCCATCATGAAGTTGTTGATGAGCTTGTTATCCAGCACGTTGCTCTGATCGGGATCGACGGTGACGGAATGGAGCGGGAATTCCGAAACCTCGGTGTACTGAATATGCGTCTCGGAATTCGACCATTCTCTGGTGATCGACGAGCCATCGGTAAAATGGAAGACGATCGGCACGGGACCGGTCAATCCTCCGTTGCGCTGGATGAGCACCGTGGATTCGTACATCGTTCCGCCGTCCTGCTGAAAGGGCTGAACCTGAATGGCTTCGACGGAAACGTCGGCCATTCCGCTGTTGTAGACGTATTGGTTGAAGTAGTCCGTCCATTTTGCCTTCGTGACTTGTTCCACTACCCGCTGGAAGTCGCCGGTGGTCGGATGCTTGAATTTATACTTCTGGAAGTAAGTTCGCATAATCCGCTCCATCAGCTTCTCGCCGACCTTGTTCTCGATATCCACGAGCACAAGCTTGGCCCGCATATAGACATTCTCCGCGTATTGGCCGGAGTCGTCGTAAGCCCACGACGGCTGCTTGAGCGGAGCGGGATCCGTCATATAGCTGGCTTCCAAACGAAGATTTGGCGTTATGCCGTACGTGGCTTCCATCACTTTGTCTTCGGCGTAGGAGGTGAAACCTTCGTCCAGCCAGGCTTCTTCGAATTCATTGGAAGCGACCATGCCGTACCAATATTGATGGCCTATCTCATGTACGACCGTCCGCTCCAGATCGTAGCCCGGGTTCGCATTCATGGCTCCGAAGGCCGTGATCAACGTTGGATACTCCATGCCCCCCGCGCCGTTTGCTCCGGCAGGCGGAACGACGATGGAGAGGGTGTTGTACGGGTAGGAGCCGTACCAGCGGGCATAGTTCGACAGAGCCGACTTGGCGGCGTGGAAGTAACGCTCTTTGAGCTCGGCATGCAGCGGATCGAGATAAAGCTTGATCCGTACGCCGGGAATACCTTTGTCAGAATGGACGGTCTCCTCGTAGACGAAGTCGGGAGAGGCCGACCATGCGAAGTCGTGCACGTCTTCCGCATAGAATTGGAAGATCTTCTTTCCGTCCTTCGTCACGACCGGCTTGGTCTGGAAGCCTGTGGCGGCAACGATATGAGTTTCCGGAACGGTAATCCGCACGCTGTATATGCCGAAGTCGCTGTAAAATTCCGAGTTGCCATGATACTGGTGGACATTCCAGCCTTCGCTCGTCCGACCGCGCATGCCGACGGTTTCGTACACGGCGAGCTTGGGAAACCATTGGCCGGCCATAACGAAATCTCCGGAGTATCCCATTCGCGCGAACACCTCCGGAAGCTTGACCTCGTAGCTCATCTTAAGCGTCACCGACTTGCCCGGGGCGACCGGTTCCGGCAGCTTGAGGCGAACGAGCGTATAGTCGTTGACGTTGCCGTCGTCGGGCTGCATGTATTGCAGTCTGGGAAGAAGGCTTTCGCCCTCCAGCGTCTCGAGCGTGAGCAGCTCGATGTAGCTGCGGCTGTTCAGCGTTGCCTTGTCCTGCCGCAGCTTGCCGCCGGATTCCGTCATGAAGGTGGTCTTGGGGGACTGGAAGGCATTAGGATACAGGTGGAAATAAAGCTCCGATACGGCCTTGTGCCCGGGGTTCGTCCAAGTAACGTCCTGCACGCCGTCCAGATGCTGACCATCCTCGCGCAAGGTGACGTTGATATGGTATTCGACGACCCGTTTGCTCAGACTTTCCGGCTTTGCGGGCAGGTTATTGTCCGGCTGCTGGACAACTTGCGGCTTGGCCGAATTTGCGGCAGGCGGAGCGGCCTTGGAGGCGCCGGCGGCAGGGGCGAAAGCGAATGTATACTGCGATTGCCAAGCGTTCCCGAAGCCGAATTGCACGGATATGACGAGCAATAAGGCCGCGAGCAAACCGAATATTAACCGTTTGACATTGCGTGGAGTCATTGAACGTTTCCCTCCCGTTGACAAGCATCTAAGGCATGTATATGTTTGCAATTCCAAGATTATTAGCTAAAATGGAATTATTGTCTTGAAGGTTAACAACCTCTTGAACGGGAAGGTGGGATAAGCGTGACGGAGCAAGGGAATACGCCGGAGCAGCCGGCGGCGAAAGAAAAGAAATCCTTGTCGCTCAACGTGGTGAGCAACAAAAAACATAAAGGCTTCGGCGCGGGGTCAATCGACCTTAGCGATGTGGCGTGCGTGATGATCGACGAAGGCGTCGCCTATATCGACGTTGGCATTATGCATGCAAAGAGCAAGGTGGAACGAGGCATCAAGTTCACCCCGAACAAGGAGGATACGCCGAACGGTCGTCCGTGCTGGATCGTGTGGGTCGCCGTCGATCGTAACGAAGAGGGTTCCTATTACGCGGGCGTTACTTCTTGCGAGATGCTGGTCGATACGGAAGCGAGGCGGGGCTGGAAGATTCTTGCCGATCATGTAAATCGTCTGGATTATGCGATCAAGCGCCGCTACATGCTGGAGAATCTCGGAGAAAACGAAAAGGCGGCGCTGCGCAAGCTTCTTGTCGAGCATAACGCGGAGTGGTGGGATCGCTCGCCGGAGGAACTGAAGGAGAAGCTTCAATAAGAGGGTATGACCGACAAAGAGATGACTTCGGTCGAGATCTCTCCGGGGAACGGCCTCCGGCTTGAAGGGCAGGTACTACTTGGCGAGCAAGCATAGCTTGCGGGAACCGTCGGTCATGCCGTGTTGCCGCATCGAATTCCTATCCTAATTAAACAAGCTGTCCCGGCCATAAAGATGGCCGGGACAGCTTGTTTTGTGCGTATTGCTACTTGTCTGACTTCAGCATAATTAGAATGGCGGTGACGGCTTCGGCTCTGGTCGCCGTCCCTTGCGGGACGAAACGGTTGCCCGAGCGGCCATGCAGAATGCCTTCGTCAGCCGCGGACTTGACGGCTCCAAGCGCCCACGAAGGGATCGCTGCGTTATCCGCAAAGCTCGTTGCCGCGGTTCCGCTTGTCGGAAGCGAAATCGCTTTGGCGATCATGGTGGCCATCTCGGCCCGATTAATCGTGGCGCCAGGCCTGAAGCTACCGTCCGGATAACCTCCGACAATGCCGAGTTGCAGCGCTTGGGCGATAGCTGTCCGAGCCCATGGGCCGATCGCGGAATTGTCCGTGAAGGCGAGCGCCGCTCCGCTCTCTTCCGCTTGCAAGGCGTTCATCAGCATGACGGCGAATTCTGCGCGGGTGACGGTTTTCTCCGGCTTGAACGTGCCGTCGTCGTAACCCTGCACGATGCCGGCGGCTGCCGCTTCCTTAATCGCTTCTTCCGACCAGTGGCCGACGATGTCCGTGAAGGAAATTTCCGGTTCCGGCGCCGTCTCGTTGTCTACGACGAATACCGCGAATTTGGTAAAGTGATCGGTTTGAGCGGTGATGGTGTCACCTTCGACGGTGCCTCCGATTTCAACCCATTGCTTCAGCTCTTCGTCGAAGTAGAAGATGGAGGCTTTCTGTCCTTCCTTCACGAGAGAAGGGTCGAACTTAAAGGTTAATGTGACGGGTACAAGGAAGTTGCCGATACGGTCCTTTAACAGTTCGTAGACCGACGTTGCCAGGTCTCCCGGCTGGCTGCCCGGTACCGTAGAGTTCAGCAGCTTCTCGATGGACATCTTTGTTTCGCCTTCGGTCGCGCCTTTCGGCACGTTCAGCGTTATCAGTTGCCCGAGAGACAGGGAGCCTCCGTTAGCCGGTTGAATCATTCCTTCCGTCTTGGTAATCGGCGTTGTCGGGCCGCCTGGCAATGGGACGGAATCCGTAGCGAACGTGCCCGTCAAAGGCGCGCTCTCGAGACCGCTGTTATCGATGGCTTTGACCGTATAGGAATAGGAGGTTCCCGGCAACAAGCCGCTCGCAGAGTAGGATGTGGTTGTCGCGGAGAGGCGTGCGATCGGTACATCTTTGCCTGTGACGTATACCGAATAGCCGTTAATTCTCTCATCGTCCAATGCTAGCGGCCAAGCGAAGGTGATGTTCGTTGTGGATCTGCTCTCCAGAGTCAGCGCGCTGCCGTCTGCCCATATCGGCGCTTGCTCCAAAGCGGATGTAATGTCCTGCGTTCCTACCGTCTCGAACCAATTTTTGATCGTGTTGAAATCGCTGGAGAACGCGAGCGACAGCATCAACATGATGCGCGCGTGCTGAGGATTCAGGTTGTCGGCTGCAACAATGCCGTTGCTGCTGCCGGAAGTAGAGCCGGAGCCCGTTCGCGTTGTAGAAGCGAATACGACGCCGTGATCCTGGATGGCTGCGCTGCGGGCCGCGCTCATTTTGCTAGAAATGCCTCCTGCGCCGGTGCCGGCCGTAACGATTCCCTTCGCGCCGTCCTGTACCAGCGCCCGGATCGCGCCGCCGCCGGCTTCCTGGTAGTTATAGACGATCTCTACGACAGGGAGCGCCGACTTTGCTATGGTGCGCAGATCGAACGGAGTCGCCCAATCCGACTGTCCGGCCTTCATTGCGCGAGCGGTAAGGCGATAGATTCGTACGGCGGGATCATCGACATAGCCGATCGCGCCGAACATCGGCGTTTCGAATGTGTCCATGCGGTGCGAGTTGGACTTTGTCACTTCGCGTGCCGTATGGATGACGTCGTTGAGCATAACGACAGTGCCGAACCATTGGGTCTTATTGCTGCCCGCCACCTTGATGGCTTGATACAGGTTGGCAGGGCCGTCTGTGCCGATTACATCCCAAGGGCGCATCGCCCCGGTGACGACGACCGGCTTCGGACTGCGCACGGTCAGATCGAGGAAGTAGGCGATCTCCTCCATTGTATCCGTTCCCGTCGTTACGACCGCGCTGTCGTAAATCTCCAGCGCCGCATCGACCGCGAGAGAGAGGTCGTACAGCTCTTGCATCGTGTAGCCGCCGGAGCCTTTGTTGCCGAATTGGTACGAGGATACGTCGGCGGTCTTGTGCACGGGCAGATCGCCGAGCAGCTTCTCCATCGTATAAGTACCGGCCGAATAGCTCTGGAAGCTTGTGCTGTTCGAGGCTTTGCCGGCAAGCGTGCCTCCCGTTGCGACCACGATAACATTAGGCAGAGGCGATTCGATATGCGCCTGCGATAGGGCCGGTATGTTGAAGGTGGGCAATGAGGGAGGCGCCGCGTCCGCTGCGCGTGCCGGGCCGGGACTTGAGGCCAGCAGCGTGGCGAGGAGCGAGGCGACCAGCAGCGGAGCAAGCAGCTTCCTTAGCGTCTTGTTGGTTTCGAATATGGTCATGACGGCTTACCTCCCCCTTTTTATGGTGTCGTTACGAGTTCTGGCGCTTCAGGAGCGGCAGGGGCTTCAGTTTCTTCCGTAGCCGCAGGCGCCTCCGTTACCTCAGGCGTAGTTGCGGGAGTAGGCTCAAGAGCAGGTTCTGTTGCGACCGGCTCGGTGACAACGGGCTCCGTTGCTTCGGGCTCATCGACACTCGCCGTCAAAGCGGTGTTCTCATCGACGGAAATTTCCACGTCTTGCGTTCCGAAGGTGGAGAACCAGCCGCGGATTGTGTTCGCGTCACTGGAAAATGCGAGCGAGAGCAGAAGCAGCATACGCGCATGTTGAGCGTTCAGGTTATCGCCGGCGATCGTATTGCCGCTGCCGCCGTACATCGTGCCGGACCCGGTTCTTGTCGTTGTTACGAACATGACGCCATGATCCCGGATAGCTGCCGTGCGGGCCGCGCTCATCTTGGAAGAAATGCCGCCAGCGCCCGTTCCGGCCGTTACGATGCCTTTCGCGCCGTCTTCGACGAAGCCGCGAATCGCGCCGCCGCCTGCTTCTTGATAGTTATAAGCGATTTCGACGATCGGCAGGCTGGTCTTCTCGATCGTTTTCAGATCGAACGGCGAGGCCCATTCCGGCGTGCCTGCTTTGAGCGCTCTTGCCGGTGCGCGGTAGATACGAACCGCAGGGTCGTCTACGTAACCGATCGCGCCGAACATTGGCGTCTCGAACGTGTCCATGCGATGCGAATTCGACTTCGTCACTTCGCGAGCCGCGTGGATGACGTCGTTTAGCATAACGACGGTACCGAACCATTTTGTTTTGCCGCTGCCCGCGACCTTGATGGCTTGATACAGGTTGGCGGGACCGTCCGTTCCGATAACGTCCCATGGTCTCATGGCGCCAGTGACGACGACCGGCTTCTCGCTGCGTACGGTCAGATCGAGGAAGTAGGCGATCTCCTCCATCGTGTCCGTGCCTGTTGTTACGACCGCCCCATCGTATAGTTCGAGAGCGGCATCCACGGCAAGCGACAGATCATACAGCTCTTGAATCGTATAGCCGCCGGAGCCTTTATTTCCGAATTGGTAAGAGGATACGTCTGCTGTCTTATGCAGAGGCAAATCGCCGAGCAGCTTTTCCATTGTATAAGTGCCGGCCGAATAACTTTGGAAGCTCGTTTTGTCGCCGTTGCGGGCTGCGCCGGCAAGCGTGCCGCCAGTAGCTACCACGATGACGTTGGGGAGAGGAGAAGTTTGATGCGCTTCGGATAACGCCGGGATGTCGAAAGTCGGAAGTGGGATAGGCTCGGCAGCATTGACCAGATTTCTCCAGGTGAATGTACCGATTGCACCTGCGACGAGCGCGAATGCTAGAATAGAGATCAATACCTTTTTGCCAATCATTTTCCCGACAGTTTGTGTCATGTTATCTCTCCTTTTAAGTAATGAGTATAAGGATTCCTCGGTAAAATCGTAATTTATGTTAGATAATATGACAAATATAAAAGTGGGGTAATAAAACGCATACATGATAAAATATCTTATTCATGCTTTTTAATTCGTTTCCATTCATAGGTGAATCAATTTGCTGGTAATTGCAAAATTAAATATAATCCATGAGGGTAACGTCACTAAAGTTAACATTTTAACAAATTATAATTTTTTTGGAGAAGCGCAGGGTTTCCTGCAGTGGCTGACGTCTATATAAGCGGGAAGGGAGGAGAGCGACATTCACGACGAAGCGTGGATCAAGGCTGTGCGGGACGGCGGGCCCGAGCATTATCGACCGTTCGTGCAGGCTTACGGAACTTATATCTATCACACCGTTCACGCCGTGTTGCAGTCGCCGCATGATGCGGAAGACGTAACGCAGGAAGTGCTTATCCAGATCTACCGTTCCCTCCCGAATTACCGTATGGACGGATTAAAGAGCTGGATCACCCGCATCGCGGTCAATCGAGCTATCGATTACAAACGAAGCAAGGCCAGAAGGCCGGAGCAGCTGTCGGGAGCCGGCGAGGAAGCGCTGCAGCGGGCAACGTCGGTGACTCCGATCGGCATGCTGGATGCGACGCCCTCCCCCGCTGCCGAGGATGTAGCCATGAAGCAGGAGTGGAGCAGAGCCTTGCATGAGCGGGTCGGCGGCATGCCGGAGCATTATCGCGAGGTGGTCGAAGCCTTCTACATGGAAGAGAAAAGCTATGAGCAAATCGCGGCCGAGACAGGTCTGGAACGCAAGAGTGTGGAGTCCCGGCTGTACCGGGCGAGAAGCTGGATGAGGCGACACTGGCGGAAGGAGGATTTCGAATGACAGAGAACGAAATGCGACATATATCGACCGAAGTCATGAGAGGTTACGCGAGAGGGACTCTCGGAGAAGCGGAACGTGCGCGCGTAGATGACGAGCTGCTGGTATGCGACCGTTGTCTGGCGTTATTTATGAGCATGTTGGGTGACGAGGCGGATGCGGGAGGACCAGGCAGCGAGATGCAGCCGATGCTGGATCTGTCGGCAATGGAGGAGAAAGTGATCGCACAGTTGGCGGGATCCTCCGAACGGCAAGTTAAAGTGCCGGTTCCAATGCCGAAGTCTGCCGCCATGAAGCCGGTCGAGCCAAGGCGAAGAAGCATGGAACGGCGACCCACTCTCATGCAGAGGCCAGTCGTGCAATATACGATAGCCGCATCGGTTACATTGCTGCTGCTCGCTTCCGGAGCTCTTGCGGATTTTACACGCGGACTGGAGAAGCTGGATGAAAGCCAGCTTGCCATGCCTGCGCAGCCTGATGCCGAAAACGCTTGGCGTGTCGAGCCTACCTGGTCTGACGAGTTAGTCCAGCGTACGGGAAGTTGGCTGGAAGGCATTCAGGCTTCGCGCTTTAAATAAACGATTGAAGACAAGAACAGCAAGTGTAAAAGGTTTGATTATTCCAGTTGCGATATTTTTGAAGGAAGCAGAGAGGAGATGAGTTGTGATGGTGCGCAAGAGCAAGGCTGCGGCATTTTTTCTGTCGTTTATACCGGGAGCGGGACACGCGTATTTGGGCAGACCTTTTCGTTGTTTGATATACGCGGGTTTATTCTTCGGCTTGATCGGCCTGGGTATATTGATTCAAATTGCGAACGGAGGTTACGAGTCGGATGCCTTCATGATGATGATCATATTGGCTTTCGCGGCAGCTTTCATCAATATGCTGGATATGATTTTTACGTTAATTTCCGGCAAGGCCCCGGGGCTGCAAGGGAATCCCCCCGTTTACGGGGATGGCGGATATGCATACGGGCCGCAGGCTAATGGCGGCGAGGGTTACGGCGGCGCCTATGGCGGTCATGGAGGTCGGCTGGACTACGCGCAGGAGCAAGAGAAATCAAAGACGATTATGTTGTCCGTCATTCCGGGGCTTGGCCATATGTTCCTCGGATTGACGCAGCGCGGCATTACCTTCCTTATTTCGTTTATCGGGTTGTTCGCGATTATCGTGTTCATTAGCGCGGTGATGGGCTCCGGTGCAATTTTGGTCTTCCTGCTGGCGCTGCCGGTCATCTGGATTTACAGCATGTTCGACGCCGTTCAATTGCTGCAGGCGAAACATCGGGGAGAACAACTGCAGGACAAATCGTTGTTCGAGGGCTTCGAGGCGCATATCGGTTCCGGCCATAAAAATAAAGTGCTCACCATCGCCCTGTCCATTTTCCCGGGTGCAGGTCACTTATATCTGGGCTTGCAGAAGCGGGGGCTTCAATACATGGGAGGGTTCCTGCTGGCCATCTACGTCATGGATAATTTAAGGCTGTCGCTCTTCCTGTTCCTGCTGCCGCTTTACTGGTGCTTCGCGTTCTTCGACGCCCTCCAGCAGATTGGCCGTTACGAGCGCGGCGAGCTAAGCGACGAGCCTCTGCTGCCGATGTTCGTGCCGTACCAGCGTTGGTTCGGAATCGCGCTTCTTGGCTTCGGGGCATACTTCCTCGTAGACCGTATCGTGATGCGGGCGCTCAACGAGCGTTTTCCGGTTATCGTTCGCGAGTATTTGATGTACAAATATATGTTCCCGACCGCGATCATCGCGTTCGTCATGATCGTGTTGGGCCTGCGTCTTGCCTTCGGAAGCAAGAGCGTGCTCGGCGCGGTCATGCCGCCGGAACGCGATTTTGCGGGACGGGATAAAGAAGGAGGGGACGGACGATGAACGCAATGAATATGCCGCCGATGCCAGGCTCTCCATCCGCCGGAGCGGCAGAACGAGGGCTCCGGACATGGCGGGTCGGCTCGTTATCGATGGGCATTACGTTAATTTTGATGGGGACGGCTTTCGCCGTTTCCCTCTGGCAAGATACGGAAGCTTACGAGTTGCTGCTATGGGTCGCTCCCATCGTATTTGTCCTGTTGGGCGCGGAGCTGCTGATTCATCTGAAAATGTCCGGAAGCCGCGATACCGTCGTCCGGTACGACTGGATCAGCGTCTTCTTTGTCGGTCTGATCGGCGCGGCTAGTCTTTTGCTTGCTCTGTTAATGTCGACGGGCGTCTTCGACGAGCTGCGCTCCGGATTGCAGATGACGCAGCGCACGGCATACGTCGACACGGAGGGCGTCGCCATCCCGGCTGAAGTGACCAAGGTCATCGTCCAGGCGACAGACGGCGTGACGTTAAACGAGACGGAAACTCGCGAAGCCCATCTTATGGGACAAATTCGTTATTGGTCGGAGGGGCCGATCGCTTCTATTAACGACGATATCTGGCGGACTAGGGTTGTCGGGGATACGATGTACATCGTGATCGGAACAGTCCCCCGCAGAGACGGAGGGTTCGTTACCGACGCTGTAAGACCCATGCTAATGCTTGCGCTGCCGAAGGGCTTGCAGGTGGAGAGGCAGAACTACTAAAGAACTGCTAAAGAAATACTAAATGGGCAGCCCGGCAAGGCCTCGACCATAGAGGTTTGCCGGGCTTTTTGTTGTTTGTTTAGGACACTATGTAACTCTAAAACTTGTGAACAAAAATTAAGAAATCTAACAGACACCAGCGACGCTATTTGTTCGATTTTTAACCTCGACCAAATCTAACGGACATAACATAGTCACTATTCGGTGGCAATCAAGCCCAAATAACACTCTGATGATGCCAATAAGGCTGTCTATGAGGCTGTCGATTCATTGTGAGTAACTGAGGTGAAACGTTCTGCTTTCGCTAACGGACCTCAGAGTCTCTA
>NZ_MXQD01000048.1:0-13865 GCF_002165585.1 Paenibacillus sp. MY03
AAGTAAGGTCGTCTGTGTCCGTTACAATTTGAACAGGCCCCATTTTTGCGAAATAGCGACTGTGGTGTCCGTTACGAACAGCCTTTACTTAACTTTGCTGCCGTCCACAATGAATCGACAAAAATCGAAGAATGGCGCCAGTTATGAGGCTGTCGATGCGTTGTGTGCAAAACTGGAAATGTAGCTGCAAATCAATCATCGCCAACCTGTTAACGGAAATAAGGGCCCTTATATGGATCTTTTGGCGTGATTATAAAATCTAACGGAACACTGCGACGTTATTCGTGAGAAATCCAGGCAAACCGAGGACTTTTGCCCATTATAAGGGCTGTCAGTTCCGTTAGATTCGCGAAGGGCCGCTTTTTGCTGAAATAACGCCTCTCATTTCCGTTACAGTTGCTCCCGTTCATTTCTTGCCGGAAACTTGCCCGCAATTTCACCTTTGCACAATGAATCGACAGCCTCCCTATGCCCGTTAGGCGGTGATTGATTGGACGCTTTTGTTTATTTGAATTACCTTCAGGTAATTCCGACGTTTGACAAGGGTGATCTTGCCCTATTCCTGGAGCCGGGAATTTAACGTTCTGACTAACCGAGAGCCTCTTTTACCTTCTCCATCGATGCTACGATTCGGTACATGCCGCGCAGAGGTTCGTAGCCGAGCTTACGGTTGATGGACAGAATCGGCGCGTTCATAGAATCGTTGTCCGTCCGGATATAGCTTGCTCCCAAACGCAAGCCTTTGCGGATCGCCTCCAGTTTTAACGCGAGCGCGACTCCTATGCCGCGGTATTCGCGGTCGACTCCCGTATACTCATGATACAATCCCCCGGTCGCCTCGATATGGAGGACGTTCGTCATGCCGACGAACCGGTCGCCGGCGGCGGCAATCAGCACCAGCCCAGGCCGAAAGCCGTCCACCTCCAGATACCACTTCTTCCACTGATCGAAGTCAGGCACGTCGCCAAGGAAGCTAGGGATATCCCGCATTGTCGAGGCGGATAGCTCGTAGAGCTTGCGCTCGCTCTCCTCGCCTGGCTCATCCGCGAGAGTCAACAGTCTTAGTCCGCTTTTTGCCAGAATGGCTGCGGGATTGCGATCCGACCACTCCGGGGATACGTTGGCAAGCTGCAGCACGGACTGATACGCGTGGCGTTCTACGATGAATCCCCGACGAATGGCGAATTGCAAAGCTTCCGGGTGATCGTCCCATACCTCCGTAATGAGGGAGGCTGCGCCAAGCTCTTCTCCCCAGTGGAAGGCGTGGCGCAGCAGTGCTTCGCCAATTCCCTGCCCCCGATAAGCTTTGCTGACAATCAATGTGTTGCACAGATACCCCGGCTCAGTCCACGGAGCCCGCCATGACCAGACATATCCGACGATATCTCCGTCCCGGGAGACGGCTACGCGTCTTGTGCGGTCATAACCTCCAAGCAGTCCGCTGTCATCCATCCAGGTATGTCCGACTTCGTATAACTTCTTGTCGTCCTCCTCCAAACGCCCGGCGGTAGTTGGCTCCGACCAATATTCGTTCAGGAGCTCGGCGAGCGGAGCGTAGTCCTCCGGCAATCGAAGGGCACGCAGTGTGAAAGGTTGTTTCATGTTCTTGACACCGACCTTTCTTATCCTCAAGTTTATATACTTGAAGTATCGCTTACGCGGAAGGTCCATGGATAGGGAAACATTAGCTTGAAATAAATAATACTGAAAACAAAATGTAAGCAAGCGTGGCAAGAGATACGGCAGATGGAAATAAAAACGTTTCGATAAAGTTAAAAACCTCACTTGAATACGATTTCAACTTGCATTATAATCAATATCGAAACGTTTCGATTGCGATCATCTGACAAAAGAAAACATTCGCAGCACGATTTTCGATTGTTATCGAAACGTTTCTCTAATAGGTTGCATCAGTTGGAGGCCACAGCTTTATTGGAATGAAGCTCTGCTTCTAAGGGCATTCTAACCATGCAAGGGCGCGTGCTTCAAAAAATAAGTATGAATTCGTCCAAATGGTTGGAATACGAGGGAACGGGGTAAGAACGGGTAGTGAGCATGATCAAATGATATTTCGAGAGGGGTTTGCAGAATGAAAAAGACATTTGCGATGATTACGACGGTTGCTCTAGGCGCGGGATTGCTCGCCGGCTGCGGGGCGAACGGCAACAACACGGAAGGCAATACGGGGGCAGGCAATGGCGGCGGCAAGGAAAACGAAAAAGTAACGCTTAGCGTATGGGGCATGGGCGAAGAGGCCAAAACATTGCCGAAGCTGGCGGAGCAATTTACGAAAGAAAACCCGAACATTACGATCAACGTACAGGCGCTGCCATGGAATCAAGGCCATGAGAAGCTCTTGACGGCAATCGCTTCGAAAAAAGGTCCTGACGTCATCCAGATGGGCACGTCCTGGATTCCGGAATTCGCCGACGCGGAGGCGCTTGCGGATCTGACGCCATACGTCGAAAAATATCCGGAGCTGAATCCGGACAACTTTTACGAAGGCGCCGTAGCGGCCGGCAAAGCGGGCGACAAATATGTCAGCTCCCCTTGGTACGTCGAAACGCGCGTATTATACTACCGCACGGATCTGCTGAAGGAAGTCGGTTATGAAGCCGCTCCGAAAACCTGGGAGGAGCTGTCCGACGCGGCGCAGAAGCTGGCGGCTCGCGGCGACGGCAAGTACGGCATCAGCATCGATCCGAAGGAGCAATCGCTGGGCTTCATGTTCTCCCGCCAGAACGGCGCGGAATGGTTCACGGCTGAGGGCCAGCCGAACTTCAGCGACCCCAAGTTCGTCGAAGCGGTAGAGTACATCAATAGCTTCTACCAAAACGGCTCCGCGCCGAAGGATCTGGGTCTCGACATCATCCCTGCCTTCAAAGAAGGCATTCTGCCGATGTTCATCAGCGGTCCTTGGATGATCAAGCTGATTCAAGATCAAGCTCCGGAAATCGACGGCAAATGGGCGATGGCGGTTCTTCCGAAGAAAGAGAACAACATCTCGCTGCTTGGCGGTTCCAACCTGTCGATCTTCGAATACTCGAAGAACAAAGATGCCGCAGCCAAGTTCATCGCATTTATGAGCAAGCCGGAGACGCAGCTTCAGTGGATGGAGACAACTAGCTCCCTGCCGGCGGCTACTGCTGCTTGGGAAGACGACAAGCTGAAGAACGACGAGAACTATAAAGTGATCGGCGAGCAGCTGAACGCGGCCCAACCGATGCCTGTTATTACCGAATGGGCGCAAATCAGCGAAAGCTATGTAAAACACTTCGAAGTGATTTACCGCAATAACGCGGACGTGAAAAAAGAACTGGAAAGCTTCAACAACGACGCGATTAAATTGATGAAATAACGATCCACCAGCTTGTCATGTATGGCAACCGCAGCTAAAGCGGCCGGCGGTCGCCATGCAAGCGACCGAAGCGGGCCGGCTGTATAGGCCGGCCCGCTTCCTATATATGCCGTTTTCGGCATGAAGAAGGATGTGAGGTTCAAGGTGATGAAAGGGTTTATGAATAGGCAGGCGCCGTATTTTTTTATTGCGCCGACTTTGCTGCTACTTACGTTGTTCTCCATCGTACCGATTGTGGTCGCGCTTGTGATCAGCTTTACGGACATGGATTTAAGGGGACTCGCGAATTGGGACAGGGTTTCGTTTATCGGCTTCGAAAATTATGTCGAAGTGCTAAAGGATCCCGTCTTCCTGAAGGCCATACTCAACACGCTCTTCTACGTCGCAATCGGGGTACCGCTCGTTATCCTGTTCTCCTTAACCATCGCTTTGCTGATCAATCTGGGCACGTCCCGAATCTTCAAAGCCTTTAGAGTCGTCTATTACCTCCCTTCCGTAACCAATATCGTTGCCGTTGCGGTTGTCTGGAGTTATCTTTATAATCCTGCGCTTGGCCTGTTTAACTACCTCCTGAACTCGGTAGGTCTGCCGGATGTGCCTTGGCTGACGGAACCGACGATAGCCAAGCTGTCCCTGATCCTGCTTGCGATCTGGAAGGCGATCGGCCTCAATATGATTATCTTCATCGCGGCGCTTCAAGGCATTCCGAAAACGTATTATGAAGCCGCCCAGCTCGATGGAGCGAACACCTGGCAGCAAGTGACGAGCATTACGATTCCGATGCTGCGCTTCGCGATCTTCTTCGTGTCCATCACGACGATGATCGGTTGGCTGCAATTTTTCGAAGAGCCGTTCGTCATGACGGAAGGCGGTCCGCTCGACGGCACGTTGTCCGTAGCGCTCTTTATCTACCAAAACGGCTTTAAATTCAACAACTTCGGCTATGCAGCCGCCGGTTCCTTCGTTCTGTTTGTCTGCATTATCGCCGTGACGCTCGTTCAGCTCAGGCTGCAGAAGAACGAGTCGGACATGACTTAAAGGGGGGATAACATCATGCGTACAACTGTCGCAGGGAAAAAAGGAGGGGCGCGGGATCGCGAAGGCAATTTAACGTTCCAGTGGATATCCGGCATCTTGCTGACCATTGGCGGTATATTTTTCCTTCTGCCGTTCTTCTGGATGGTTTTGTCCTCCTTTAAGCCGGAGAGCGAGATCGTGCAGATTCCGCCAACCTTTTGGCCGGCAACGTTTACGACTTACAATTTCAGCTACCTGTTCGAGAATATGAACTTTGGCGTATACCTTAAAAACACGCTGATCATCGTCCTGTTCTCGTTCGGAGGTCTGATGCTTAACGCGCTGGCCGGCTTCGGCTTCGCCAAATACGATTTTAAAGGCCGCAACGGATTGTTCGTCCTGGTGCTCGCCACGATGATGATCCCGAGCCAGGTAACGATGATCCCGGTTTATCTCATTCTAAACTCGCTGGGCTTAACGAATACGATGACGGGCATTGTCCTGCCGGGTCTCGTAGGCGCGTTCGCGATCTTCTTGTTCCGACAGTTCATGTCGACCATTCCGACGGAGCTGCTGGAGGCTACGCGTCTGGACGGCGCAAGCGAATACCGCATCTTCTTGCAGATCGCCTTGCCGATCTCGAAGCCGATTTTGGCGGTTCAGGCGATTCTGACGTTCATCGCGGGCTGGAACAGCTTCCTTTGGCCCCTCATTATCGCGAACGACGAGAGTCTGTATACGTTGTCCGTCGGACTATCCTTGCTAAAGGGACAATACGCGGCGAACTTCGGTCTGCAGATGGCGGGAGCTACGTTTATGGTGGCGCCGGTCATCGTGTTGTTCACTTACTTCCAGAAACACATTATTGAAAACTTCACGATTTCCGGATTGAAATAAGAGTATTTTTCATGGGAAAAGGAAGGTGCGAGGATGACTTCAGCTTTACGCAGGCGCCCGAACATTTTGTTTATCATGTCGGACGACCACGCTTCGCATGCGATCGGCGCTTACGGCAGCCGGATTAACGCAACGCCGAATCTGGATCGGTTGGCGGACGAGGGGATGCGCTTCGATAACTGCTTTTGCACCAATTCGATCTGCGCCCCGAGCCGCGCTACGATTTTGACGGGTACTTACAATCACGTCAACGGAGTAAAGACGCTTGGCGACGATCTCGACGGCAGGCAGGTTACCTTTCCCAAGCTGCTCCAAGCGGACGGTTATCAGACGGCCATCATCGGCAAGTGGCATCTGGGCCATGGGGGATATCACGATCCGACCGGCTTCGATTATTGGAGCGTGTTGCCGGATCAGGGCGAGTACCTTAATCCCGATTTCTACGAAATGGGGACAAGGAAAACGTTCGATGGTTACGTTACGGATGTCATCACGGACAAGTCGTTGGAGTGGATCGATAATCGGGATCCGGAACGCCCGTTTATGCTGATGTGCCATCATAAGGCGCCGCATCGCCATTGGGAACCGGACGAGAAGCACAAGCATCTGTACGAGGATATCGATATTCCCGAGCCGGAGACGTTTAATGACGATTATGCGACCCGCTCGCAGGCTGCCGTCCAGGCGAAGATGCGCATCGATGACCTGAACGAGCTCGATACGAAAGGACCGCCTCCCGAAGGCTTGCCGACGGAGGAAGTACGGAAGTGGAAGTATCAGCGCTACATCAAGGATTATTTGCGCTGTATCGCTTCCATTGACGATAACGTCGGGCGGATGCTGGACTACCTTGACGAGAAAGGGCTGGCGGAGGATACGATCGTCATCTATACGTCGGATCAAGGTTTCTTTCTGGGCGACCATGGCTGGTTCGACAAAAGGTTCATGTACGAGGAATCGCTGCGCATGCCGTTCCTGATTCGATACCCAAAGGAAATCAAGCCGGGCGGCGTGTGCTGGGATATGATTTTGAACACGGATTTTGCGCCTACGTTTCTGGAGTATGCCGGATTGCCGGTTCATGAGCGGATGCAGGGCGGCAGCATTCGGCCGCTGTTAAACGGTGAAAGGCCGGAGGACTGGAGAACGGCGATGGTTTATCGCTATTGGATGCATCTGGACGGCATTCACGAGGTTTATTCGCATTACGGCATCCGCACTCATCGCTACAAGCTTATCTACTATTACGCGCAGGCGTTAGGCACGACGGACTCGCGGGACGAAAACCGGCCGCCGGAATGGGAGTGCTTCGACCTGGAGCAGGATCCGTACGAGTTAAACAATGTATACGACAACCCTGATTATGCAGACCGGATTGCCGCGCTTACAAAGCAATTGGAGCGTCTGATGGACGAGGTGCAGGACGAATATATCCACTAGAAGACGTCGGAATCCTATTCGGCTTCGGCAAACGTCGGGATTTCAGTGGAAGCTTGGAGGAATGACGCAGTGAACGATTACGAATTGCAACGATTGCTGGACGAGATGACGCTGGAGGAGAAGGTTAATCAACTGCTGCAGCTCGCGCCCGCTTTCTACGAAGGGGCGAACAGCGCCGGTCAAATTACGGGACCGCTCGAAGGGATGGGCATTACCGAAGAGACGGTTCGCCAGACCGGATCCGTGCTGGGGCTCGGCGGCGCCGAAGAAGCGATCGCGATTCAGGAAGCCCACCTGAAGCATAACCGGCTAAACATCCCGTTGCTAACGATGGCGGACGTTATCCATGGCTATCGCACGATCTTTCCGGTGCCTCTGGCGCTAGGCTGTTCGTGGGATCTTGACCTGGCGGAACTTTCGGCTGCGATTGCGGCGAAAGAGTCGGCCGTGGCGGGCATTCACGTCACATTCTCTCCGATGGCAGATCTGACCCGCGATCCGCGCTGGGGACGGGTGATGGAGTCTACGGGCGAGG
This sequence comes from Paenibacillus sp. MY03, assembly GCF_002165585.1. NCBI lineage: Bacteria > Bacillati > Bacillota > Bacilli > Caryophanales > Paenibacillaceae > Paenibacillus > Paenibacillus sp. MY03. The sequence continues at coordinate 7,248 of NZ_MXQD01000048.1, forward strand.
ATCCGTGGCTCAATAGCCAGTTCGCCCGCGCCTTCGTGCGCGGCTATCAGGGCAAGGACGTGTCCAAGGAGCCGTATAAAATTGCCGCGTGCATAAAACATTTTGCGGCATATGGCGCTGCAGAGGGCGGAAGGGACTACAACACCGTCGATATGTCGGAATGGATGCGCCGCGAGTATTACATGCCGTCCTACCGGGCCGCGCTCGAAGAAGGCTGCGAGATGGTCATGACGGCGTTTAATACGGTGGACGGCATCCCTGCGACGGCCAACCGCAAGCTGATGCGCGACCTGCTTCGCGGCGAATGGGGCTTCGACGGCGTGTTGATCTCCGATTGGGGCGCCGTTAAGGAAATGATTCCGCACGGCGTCGCGGAAGTCGAGAAGGAATGCGCGCGCAAGGCGATCGAAGCGGGCGTTGATATCGAGATGATGTCGCCATGTTATCCGCATCACCTGCAAGAGCTGGTCGAGGGCGGAGACGTGGACATTCGCCTGCTGGACGAAGCGGTTATGCGCATTCTAAAGCTGAAGCGCAAGCTGGGACTGTTCGAGAATCCGCATCGTTATGCGGATTCTGCTGTTGAACGCGAAGTGCTATTAAGCGCGGATCATCGCGCTGCCGCGCATGAAGCGGCGCTGAAGTCATGCGTGCTGCTGCAGAACGAAGGAAAAACGCTGCCGCTCGCCAAGGTGGCCAAGGTGGCGTTGATCGGGCCGTTCGCGAACAGCGACGACCTGCTCGGTCCTTGGTCGTGCATGGGCAAACGCGAAGAAGTCGTTACGCTTGCAGACGGCATGCGCGGCGTTGCCGGATCTTCAGCCGTTACGGCAGTCGGCTGCGGCGGTGCGGAGCGCTTGTCGGACGAAGAACTCGCAGCCATGCTGGATGCCGCGCGTTCGGCGGACGTCGTCGTGCTTGCGCTCGGCGAAGATTCGGAGATGAGCGGGGAAGCGGGTTGCCGTTCGGAGCTTGCGCTGCCGGGACGCCAGCTTGAGCTGGTTCGGCAGGTTCGTGCGCTGGGCAAGCCGACGGTCGCCGTGCTGTTTAACGGCCGTCCGCTGGATTTGCGAGGCGTTTTGAACGAGACGGATGCCGTGCTGGAGGCATGGTACCCCGGCACGAACGGCGGCGCGGCGGTGGCGGAGCTGTTGTACGGCATCGCGGCTCCTTCGGGCCGCTTAACGATGAGCTTTCCGCATTCGGCGGGACAGATTCCGGTTTATTACAACGCATTTAATACGGGCCGTCCGCAGGATCCGAACGGCGAGCGCGTACGCTACGTATCGCAGTATCTGGACGTTCCGAACGAGCCGTTGCTGCCGTTCGGTTACGGACTTGGCTATACGGACATCCGATATGGCGAAGCCTCGTTGTCTTCCGGCATGCTGAGCGCGAACGGCAAGCTGACGCTTACCGTTGCGGTAACGAACTCGGGAGAAATCGCAGCGGAAGAGACGGTGCAGCTGTACGTGCGCGACATGGCCGGCGAGACCGTCCGTCCGTTGCGCGAGCTTAAGGGGTTTGAGAAAGTTAAGCTCGAAGCGGGCGAAACGAAGACGGTCGCATTCGAAATAACGGAAGAGATGCTCAGATATCATCATTCCGACTTGCAATATAGCAGCGATCCCGGCCGATTTCTGGCCATGATCGGACCGAACAGCCGAGACGTACGGGAGCTTGCGTTCGAATTGAGATAGTGGGAAAGGAGCCCGGAGATGAGTACTCAACAGCAAGAGAAAACAATTGCCGTGCAAGCGGACGGCTTGACGTTTACATTTCTGAGCAGCGGAGACCTGCGCGAGATCGGCTACAAAGATCTGATGATCAATCAAGTCATGTCGAATCCGCTGGACGGATCCATGAACAATTTGTATGTGCGCGTGCGCAAGGAGGGCAATTACCTGTTTGCGCCGCTGCTTGGCGTAAGGTCGAACAGCCGCGTGGCGGCTGCCGACAGCCGGGTTGTCTGGAGCGGGGAGACGCTGGGCATAACCTATCAGGTGACGTTTACGCTGATGCCGGGGCTGATCTGGTTCTGGGATGTCCGGCTTGGCGGCTACGGATTGGAAGCGGATCTGGTGTACGGCCAGGATGTCGGCCTCGCCGACAAAGGCGCGGTTCGCACGAACGAGGCGTACATGTCCCAATACTTGGGCCATACCGTTTTTCAGACGGAGGAGAACGGATACGCGGTCTGCTCGAGACAGAATCAGCCGATGTCGACCGGATTCCCGTATTTGCAGCAAGGATCGCTCACCGGAGCGGTATCGTATTCGACCGACGGCTTCCAGTTCTTCGGACTATCCTACAAGGAAACGGACGTGCCGGAAGCACTCGGTCGCGATCGTCTGGACAATAAGGTCTATCAATACGAATTCGCTTATACGGCGCTGCAATCTCGGACGGTGCGGCTAACCGCCGGTCAAGAGGCATCGTTCGTATTTTATGGCCTGCTGAATCCGAACCATCCGGAAGCGATAAGCGAGCTGGCTTATGCGGAGGACATTCTTGCGGCATGGGAAGGCGCTCAGGCACTGAGGGAAAAAGGCGAGCCTGGCCCGATTGGCGAACGCGTCTCGTGGAGTGATCGGATCGGAAATCCGCTGCGTACCGAGAATGTAACCCCGGAAGAGATCGAAACGTTGTTCCCTGTGCGATTGCAAGAAGAGCGCGATGGCGACGAGCTGCTGTCCTTCTTTACCCCGACGTACGAGCACGTGGTGCTGAAGGCCAAGGAGCTGCGTATGGAGCGTCCGCATGGCCATATTTTGATGAGTGGCGACAATGCCCGGATAAACGACAACGTATTGTCCTCAACCAATTATATGTACGGCATTTTCCACTCGCAGATCACGATCGGCAATACGTCGTTCAACAAGCTGATGACGAACGCTCGGAACGCGCTGAACGTGCTGAAGACGTCCGGGCAGCGGATCTATGTGGAGACCGACGGGCAATTCCGCCTGTTGACGATGCCTTCCCTATACGAGATCGGCTTCAACTACGCGCGCTGGTATTACAAAACAGGCGGAGACACTCTTGTCATCACCGCGTGGACGAAAGCCGACGCACCCGAATTGGCGCTTGAAGTCGTCTCCCGGAAGGGCAAGTCGTACCGGTTCCTCGTGTCGAATCAGATGACGATGAACGACAAGGAATACGAGTTGCCATATCGGATGGAGACAGAAGAGGGCGGACTTGTATTTCGCGCTCATGCGGAATCGTTAAGCTCGGGCGTCTATCCGGAGCTGCAATTCCGTCTCGGTCTGCGCGGAGCGGAGATGAAGGTGCTGGACGAGCGGGCATTCGTCGCCGAGGCGCAGGCAGGTTCGGCGTCGCTGGTCGTGCTGGAGCTCGCTCCGTCCGCCAAGTGGCGGCTAACGATTGAGGGCAGGCTGGACAAGACGGATGAGCCGTTTGTTGCGACTGGTGCAACGGTTGGCGCGAACGACCTTCCGGTCGAAGCGGATATCGAACAATACCGTTCGTTCCTCTCTTCCGTCATGAACGGCTTCGGCTTGTCGCACGACTCGGAAGAGAAGGCGCGGAAGCTGGAGAAGTTCAACGCGTTGGCCTGGTGGTACACCCACAACATGCTCGTTCATTATTCCGTGCCGCACGGCCTGGAGCAATACAGCGGCGCCGCATGGGGAACGCGGGATGTGTGCCAGGGACCGACGGAATATTTTATGGCGATGGGCAAGCACGAACAAGTGAAAGACATTTTAAAGACGGTCTACTCGCATCAGTACAAGAAGGATGGCAACTGGCCGCAATGGTTCATGTTCGACCGTTATTACCGGATTCAGCAGGAAGAGAGCCACGGCGACATCATCGTATGGCCGCTCAAAGTGCTGGGCGACTACCTGAGAGTGACCGATGATTATACGATTCTGGAAGAACGCGTGCCATATACGACCCATGATGGCGAGCAGACGGAGGATACGTATACGATTCTGGAGCACGCTCGCAAGGAACTTGGCTACATCAAGGATCATTTCCTTCATGGCACTCGGTTGTCGTCTTACGGCGATGGAGACTGGGATGACACCCTGCAGCCTGCTAACGCGAAGCTTAAGCAATTCATGGTCAGCAGTTGGACCGTGTCGCTGACCTTCCAGACGTTCTCGCAGCTGTCGGCCGCGTTGGCCGGTCAAAGCGAGGAGCTGGACGGGCTGTCGGCGGAGCTGAAGGAGCTGGCCGAAGGCATCAAAACCGATTTTAACCGCTTCCTGGTCAAGGATGGCGTCACTTCCGGCTTTGCCTATATGGAAGAACCGGGCCGCATCGATCTGATGCTGCATCCGGGCGATAGCAAGACGGGCATCGAATACCGTTTGCTGCCGATGACGCGCAGCATGATCGGCGAACTGTTTGATGCAGAACAGGCGGAGTCGCATTATCGCCTGATCAAGCAGGAGCTGTATTGCCCGGACGGCGTTCGTCTGATGAACCGTCCGGCCGATTATGCGGGCGGCGTCAGCACGCGCTTCAAGCGCGCGGAGCAAGCGGCGAACTTTGGCCGCGAGATCGGCTTGCAATACGTCCATGCGCATATTCGTTACATCGAGGCGATGGCGAAGCTGGGCAAGACGGACGAAGTGTGGACGTCGCTTGCGAGCATCAATCCGGTCGGCATCCGAGACGTCGTGCCTAACGCCGACTGGCGCCAAAGCAACTCGTACTTCAGCAGCTCCGACGGCAAGTTCGCGGATCGCTACGAGGCGCGCGAAGGCTTTGGCAAGCTGCGTACCGGCGAAGTGCAGGTAAAAGGCGGCTGGCGGATCTACTCCAGCGGTCCCGGCATCTACATGAATCAGCTCATCTCGAACGCGCTTGGCATCCGCCAGGAAGGCGGCGACCTTGTGCTCGATCCCGTGATGCCTGAGGAGCTGGACGGACTTCGGTTCGCATTCCGGTGGGCGGGGCATGACGTCACGTTCCGCTACGAGATCGCCGGCGGCACGGTGCGCGGCGTGACGGTAAACGGAGCGGCAGTCGATACTGTCAAGGCGACGAATCGCTATCGCCCGGGCGGCGCGCGGATCGCTCGCGAGACGCTGGAAGGCATGTTCGCCGAGGGCTCGAACGAAGTCGTCATTACAATGGCATAAGTGAAGGTTAAGCGATGGCGATGGGGTAGTATTCCCATCGCTGCTCTTTTTACTATATAATCGACTGAGATAAGAAAGCGGGCAGTAAGGAATAGGGGCGATAGTTGTGGTAAGTATAAAAGACATTGCCAAGCACGCAGGGGTATCCATCTCGACCGTATCGTACGCGTTAAATGGGAATCCCAAAGTCACGGAAGAAACAAGCAAAAAAATTCTGGCCGTGGCCAAACAATTAAATTATGTGCCTAATGCGGCAGCGCGAACGCTCAAGAAGCGGGAGACCAAAATTATCGGAGCCTACCTGACAACCCTCGAAGGGGCTTTTTACGGAGAGCTCTTGCAAGGCATGAAGGAAGAATTGAATAAGCGGGATTACGACCTCGTCATCTGCAGCGGAACGCAATCCCATCGGATGCTGCCGGAAGGCATGCTGGACGGCGCCATTATTTTGGACAGACTGTTCTCCGACGAGGAGCTGCTGCTTCATGCGGGGAGAGGCCATAAGCTGGTTGTGCTGGACCGCGAGCTGAGCCATGAAAACATCGTGCAGGTACTGCTCGACAACAAGGCGGGCGCGACGTTTGCAATAGAGTATCTGATCCGGCAAGGGCATAAAAAGCTGTACGTCGTGACGGGGCCGGAGGGCTCCTTCGACTCCGATCAGCGGCTGGCAGCCGTGCGTCAAGCGGTGGAGCGGGGTGGACCGGGACTGACGTACAACGAAATTCCCGGCAACTTCGACAAAGCGAGCGGAGTAGCGGCGGCGAGGCGCATCCTTGCCGAATACGACGGTCCGGCCGCCGTATTTTGTCAAAATGACGAGATGGCAATCGGCGTGTATCAAGCGTTAAAGGATACGTCGTACCGGATCGGCGAACATCTGCATGTGGTGGGCTTCGATCATATCGAGATCTCCGATTATTTGCAGCCGCGTTTGGCCACGGTCGATTATTCGGAGCGCCGCTGGGGCGCGCTTGCCGCAGAGCAGCTTATTAAGCTGATCGCATGCGAAGGCGCGGAGCATGAGCGCGTCTACGTATCTCTGATCGAAGGCGAGTCGGTCGGGCGCATCGAATAAACGACGAGCTAAGAGAAAGGGCTGTCACCTTATGGGACAGCCCCTTGGAGTCGCGCGGAGCGACTTGGGATGGGATAGCCCGAGAAAAGAGACTATCGATTCATTGATGCAAAGCTGGAAATGAAGCTATAATCGATCGATCATCGACAACCTGTAGAGGAACTGAGAAGCCTTATTTTGATCATTTGGCGTGTTAGTAGAATCTAACGGAACTGGGCGACGTTATTCATGAGAAATCCAGGCAAACCGCGAACTTATGCCCCTCTTAAGAGCTGTCAGTTCCGTTAGAATTGCGAAATGGCGTTTTTTGATGAAATAAAGCCTTTCAGTTCCGTTAGTTTGTTGTTGATGCGATAACGCAGTAAGGGGCTGTCACTTTGACAGCCCCTTTCGTATTATTAGGTCAGCCAGATATTACTGGTT
>NZ_MXQD01000049.1:0-96292 GCF_002165585.1 Paenibacillus sp. MY03
GAGCATGGGAACATTAATGCAACGCTAGTGGAAAAAGTCCCTCTATTCTGGCGTCGGAACCTGGTTCTGCGACAATAAGGGGAATTTCTCCATCTAATCCATGGCCTATCACGTGCAGAGCCTAAAATATCTTGGAATATAGGGCACTTTTCACTTTATTTCGTCTTCAAGACAGCAGACTTCAGCAATAGAGGGAGGAATTCCGTTTATTTGTTCGAGCTGTCAATAGGCTGCATATATGTTGGTCATCTTTGGCCCCACAGTCTGCGTATTTCATTTGCCTATTGCGTCTTATAGTGTCAACTGTTATAGTTGATATATAACAACTAATCGATATATTTTCGGAGGTGAAGCCATTGCTATTGGAAATCGATCTGCAATCGGAGGTGCCGTTGTATACGCAGCTCGTTAATGCCATTGTGGAGGGCATTGCAAGGAAACGGCTGCGTCCCGGCGAGCCGCTGCCATCGGTTCGAAGTCTCGCGTCGGATTTGGGCATCAACCTTCACACCGTGAACAAGGCGTACCAAATTTTGAAGCAGGAGGGGTACGTGCAGATTAACCGGAAGCAAGGCGTCGTCGTACATCCGGACACGATGCCCCCCGCCGACGAATCTTACCATCAACGACTGAATGAACAACTGAAGCCGCTGATCGCGGATGCGATCTGTCGGGGATTGACGAAGGAGCAGTTCGGCGCATTATGCCACGAAGTGTTCGAAGACATGAGAAGAGAGGAGAATACGAATGGCTAATAATTGGATGTTGCTGCTGGTACTTGTAATTATGATTCCCGTCGTGCTGACGACAACCGTCATTCCGCTGCTGACGAGGAGGATCGAAAGCTTCGGCGTGACGATTCCGGAGGAAGGGCAGAACCACCCGGACATCAGAGCGCTGCGCAAAAGCTACTTGTGGTGGAACGGGGGGCTCGGCGCGTTGCTGACGGCTTCGCTGATGATTATTACGTTCCGGATCTCCAGCGACAACGCCTGGGGAATCGCGCTCGCCGCCCATACCGTATTGTATATAATCGTTTCCTTTGGCATCTATTACAAGATTCATCGAGCCGTAAAGGCCATCAAAGAAAAAGAGCAATGGCTTAAAGACGCGCCTCAGCGCATTATGGTCAGCACGGCCTTCCGCACGGAAAAGCTTACCCAGCCTCATTACTGGTTTATCCCGCATTTGCTGCTTATTATGGGGACGATACTCGTCTGCGTGCTCGGTTACGACCGGTTCCCGGAGCTCATGCCGATGAAATACGATTTTAACGGAGAAGTGACGCGCAGCGTGGCAAAAAGCTACACTTCCGTCCTTTGGCCCGTATTCGTGCAAGCCTTCCTTCTGATTGTTTTCGTCTTTACGAATGTCGTCATCGGGCGCAGCAAACAAGTCGCGGAAGCATCCGATCCGGAAGGATCGCTGCATCGCAACCTGAGGTTCCGCCGAATCTGGTCCGCTTATTTGATCATCTTCGGTTTTATGATTATGGCAGCCATCGGCATGATACCTGTGGGGATGTTGCTCGACTGGTCCGGCAATGTTTCTGCGTTAGCCACGATCTTGGTGGTGGGACTGATGGTGGTATCCTCCATAGCGCTGTCCGTCAAAACGGGACAAGGCGGAAGCCGGCTCAAGTCGGAGAGCGGAGGCAACCCGCAAACAACGGTTGCGTCGGCCGCAGATCACGATCGCCATTGGAAGCTGGGAGTTATCTATTTTAACCCGAATGACCCGGCGCTGTTTGTGGAAAAGCGGTTCGGCATCGGATGGACGATGAATATGGCAAGACCGGTCGTGTGGATCATTGTTGTTCTCATCATTTTGGTCGCCGTAGGGCTGCCTTTGATCATCGAGTAGGCAGTTCCGATCAATTGGCAACTGGAATTTAAATGAAAACGTTCCATTTACGAATAATGGAATAAATTTCGAGTCGAATATTCGTGAAAAATGTTGACAAAACGTTTGCTCTCTCATTAGAATTAAAGTCGGAAGACAACAACCGCATAGGAACTTTTCGTATAATCTCAAGAATCGGCTTGAGAGTCTCTACTCGGTCACCGTAAATGATCAGGCTACGAAAAGGGTGAAGAAAGCAAGTTCGCTGCGGTCCGGCGAATGTTTTCTTCCCTTTTTGCAGAGCCTAGAAGAAATGCCATTATGCATTTTTTACTAGGCTTCTTTGTTTGTTCCAACACAATTTTGGGAGGGTTATTCAAAATGGAACGTTTCTTTCGTTTGAAGGAACTGGGAACAAATGTCAGAACTGAAGTCATGGCGGGACTGACGACTTTCATGACGATGGCTTACATACTGGCCGTCAACCCGGCAATCTTGTCGCCGACGGGTCTGGATTGGACGGCTGTCTTCCTGGCTACGGCACTGGCAGCAGGTATCTTCACGATCGCGATGGGGTTGTTCGTGAACTTCCCGGTTGCTCTCGCGCCGGGCATGGGGCTTAACGCATACTTTGCATCGGTTATTCTCGCTTCGGCCGCAACGGACACTCCGATATCCCCGGCCATGGGTCTTACGGCGGTATTTATCTCAGGTATTATCTTTATTATCCTGACGGTCACGCAGATCCGCCAGATGCTCATTACCGCCGTGCCGGACAGCCTGAAGCACGCGATTACGGTCGGCATTGGCTTGTTTATCGCCGTAATCGGTCTTAAGAACAGCGGCCTGATGACGATTATCGCCTTCGAGGACGGGGGTACGCTTATCTCCCTCGGAAGCTTCCACAATGAAAATGTGGTGTTTACCGTCATTGCAATCGCTCTGATCGCGATTCTGATGGTCCTGCGCGTGCCGGGAGCTATTCTTTTCGGCATCCTGGGTACAACGGTTATCGCGCTGATTTCCGGTCATGTTAATATTAGCGAAGCGCTTGAAGGAAAAACCTGGATTCCTGACTTCTCCACGATGAACGTATGGCATTTCGACTTCGCGGGCGTTATGGAAGTGGGCTTGATTACAGTTATTCTGACCTTCACGTTCGTCGAGCTGTTCGATACGTTCGGTACGCTTGTCGGCACGGCTAACCGCGCCGGCGTCATGAAGGACCCCGAAAAAGGGAAAAAAGTTGTGGGCAAAGCGATGATGGTCGACGCGATCGGCGTTGGCGGCGGCGCTGTCCTTGGAACGAGCACGGTAACGGCTTTCGTCGAGAGCTCCGCGGGCATCGCGCAAGGCGGACGTTCCGGCTTGACGGCGGTAACGACGGGCATCTGCTTCCTGCTGGCGATCTTCCTCTCGCCGCTCGTAGCGCTCGTGCCTGGAACGGCGACTGCGGCGGCACTGATTATCGTCGGCGTGCTGATGATGCAATCCGTTAAAGAGATCGACTTCTCCGATATGGTCTATGCGATTCCGGCATTCCTGACGCTTGCGATGATGCCTTTCACTTACAGCATCGCGAACGGCATCTCCTTCGGTATCGTATCCTACGTCTTGCTCGCATCGGTTGCCAATATAGCTGGCAAAGGCAAATACAAAGTACATTGGCTCATGTGGATACTCGCGGTACTGATCATTTGCCGTTACGTATTTATGGGCGGCGAATAATCAAATGGAAGGCAGCAGCGCTGGACCGGCGCTGTTGCTTTTTTTTGCCGTTTAGCAAATTATGCGACATACCGGACTGTGAATAATGAGAGCGGATGTAGGCGTTAAAAACGCGGATGGACCGGAAGGTAACTCTGATTAGCAGTCATAGGCGTTACTAACGCCTATGGCTCTAAAAAGTAGGCGAGCGAGCCGTTGTAGGCGTTAAAAACGCCGATGGACCGGAAAGTAACTCTGATTAGCGTCCATAGGCGTTAGTAACGCTTATGGCTCCAAAAAGTAGGCGAATGAGCCGCTGTAGGCGTTAAAAACGCCGATGGATCGTAAAGTAACTCTGATTAGCGCCCATAGGCGTTAGTAACGCTTATGGCTAAGAAAAGTAGTCGAACGAGCAGTTGTAGGCGTTAAAAACGCCTATGGACCGTAAAGTAACTCTGATTAGCGCCCATAGGCGTTAGTAACGCTTATGGCTAAGAAAAGTAGGCGAACGAGCAGTTGTAGGCGTTAAAAACGCCGTTGGATCGTAAAGTAACTCTGATTAGCGCCCATAGGCGTTAGTAACGCTTATGGCTTCAAAAAGTAGGCGAGCGAGCCGTTGTAGGCGTTAAAAACGCCGATGGACCGGAAAGTAACTCTGATTAGTGTAAATGTGTTTGCTCCCACATTCTATATAAGTTTCGCCGAAACAATAGCGTCCGAAAAGGGGGGGATCCGTCAGGCGTTTCACCGTGCTAAAAGCTACAAAAAATATTTTTAAATCTAAAAAGGAATTTGTAAAAGGAGAGCGAATATGTATTAATGTTAAGTGGTCTATACGTCTTTACAAATTAGCAAAAAAAGAAAGTTGGTTATTGATTATGAAGTATCAGCTCAACAAGAACATTCCCATACCGCTTTACTTTCAATTGAAGCAGCATATGATCGAACAAATCGAAAGAGAGGAGTTAAAGCCCGGAGACAGCATATTGTCCGAGCGGGAGCTGAGCGAGATGTTCAGTATCAGCCGAATGACGGTCAGGCAAGCGCTCCTGGAATTGGTCAACGAAGGGAAGCTGATCAGGGAGCAAGGCAGAGGAACCTTTGTAGCCCAGCCCAAAATCGATCAAGGCTTGTACAAATTAACGAGCTTTAGCGAAGACATGGTTAGCCGAGGATTGAAGCCAGGGGCATATGTTGTCGATGTGGATGTGACGACGCCTCCGTCAAACGTTCGGCAAGTTCTAGGACTCGAAGAAAATACGAAGACGGTCATTCTTACCCGTGTCCGGCTTGCTGACGAGAAACCGATGGCGCTGGAGACGACCCATCTTCCAGTGGATCGCTTCCCGGAATTGGCGCACGAATCATTCGAAGGCGTGTCGTTATACCGTTTGTTGTCCGAGCGATATGGCGTTTCTCCTGCGAGAGCAAGTCAGACTATCGAGGTCGGGATGCCGACGGCGCGCGAAATAAATCTGCTTCAGGTGAGAGCGGACATTCCTATGATGTTAATTAAGCGAGTTACATTCGACGGCGACGGCCATCCCTTCGAATATGTTAAATCCGTTTATCCGGGCGACCGTTACAAATTCCATTCGGAGCTGGCGAGATAGATCAAAGATAACTTGCAACCGCAGGCGCTACAGGAGGAGTTGAGGCATGACCAAGAGAATCGCGGTTCAAGATTTACAATCGAAAGACGGCTTGCGGCGGAAGCCCGCGCTTTATGCCTGGCGCTTCCGCACAATATGAAGTTATCGTTAAAGTGGTCTATACATATGGATGTATAGATTCATATGGAGTATGATGAAATAGACTCAAATCCGCATCGCGGATTAAGAGAGGGAGAGAAGAAAAGATGGGAGAGCGACATTCTAAATCAGAGGTGTCCGAACAGATAAATGACCGTTCTTCGGACATGGATGCCATGAATAGCTTGGAGATTCTGCAACTAATGAATGACGAAGATCATGCCATCATGCCGGCGCTTAAGAAGGCGCTTCCAGACATTGCGCAGGCAGTAGACATTATCGTCGACCGATTCCGCATAGGCGGCAGATTAATTTATGTCGGCGCAGGTACAAGCGGCAGGCTGGCTGCTATTGATGCGCTAGAATGTCCCCCGACATTCGGCACTTCTCCCGAGCAGGTATCGTTCCTGCTTGCAGGCGGTCCGGAGGCATTTCTTGCACCGATTGAAGGAGCGGAGGACGACGAAGAAGCGGCAGCTCGCGAGTTGCTCGCCCTCGAATTGACAAGCAACGACTGTGTCGTAGCTTTGAGCGCAAGCGGGAGCACGCCTTATTGCATAGGCGCTTTGAAATATGCAGCCGGCTTGGGAGCTGCGACAATCTCGGTTTCTTGCAACCAGGAGACGGTCATGGGAAAGCTTTCCGATCTGTCCATCGAGGTTATCGTGGGTCCTGAACTGCTTGCGGGCTCGACGCGCTTGAAGGCGGGGACCGCGCAAAAAATCGTTCTGAACATGTTGAGTACGGCCAGCATGATTCGTACGGGCCACGTGTATCGCAATATGATGGTCGATATGCAGCCCTCCAACTCGAAGCTGAAGAGACGCGCCGTTCAAATTGTCAGGGAAGCAACCGGTGCCGGACAAGAGGAGTCGGAGCTTGCGCTCCAGAGCGCAGACTGGCGCATTAAGACGGCCGTCGTAAGCCTGCTTGCGAACGTAACGCCGGAGGAGGCGGAAGAGCTTCTGCATCGATCGGATGGATTTGTTCGTCTTGCCGTCCGTACGGATATGCAAAAGTAGAAAAATGATGACTCATTACGAGAGGAGAGGTTGCTTGCATGCAGCACACAGCTTCCGAACGCGCGAAGCGGCCGAAGGTGTTACGAAGACAACGATGGGGCGACAATGAAACTTTAATGGGTTGGCTGTTCATCCTGCCCGTTCTTGCTGGAGTTGCGGTATTTACTTACGGAGCGCTGGTGTATTCCTTTTTTATTTCCTTGACGGATTGGGATCTGCTGACTCCAGCCAAGTGGACGGGATTTAGCAATTACGGCATGCTTTTGCGCGACGAAGAGTTTTACCAAACGTTTGGCAATACGTTGTTTTTTGTAGTCACGATGGTGCCGATCGGGATTGTAAGCGCCATGACGCTGGCCATCTTGATCCACAGGCCGCTAAAAGGGGCGGGATTTTTTAGAGCGTCCTATTACTTGCCTCACATCACGTCAACGATTGCGATTGGAGTCGTTTGGCTCTGGATCTTCAATCCGGATATCGGCAGCATCAACACCGTATTGTCGTATATCGGCATCGATAATCCGCCTCGCTGGCTGGAAAGCACATTTTGGGCGAAGCCCGCGCTTGTGTTGATGCGCATTTGGCAGATTAGCGGCTATTACATGATCCTTTACCTCGCGGGACTTCAGACGATTCCGGACGAGTTGTACGAGGCGGCTTCCATAGACGGAGCCAGCCCTTGGCAGAAGACGAGATACATAACCGTGCCGCTGCTGGCAAACACGACATTTATAGTCACTGTTCTGCTCATGATCGAATCGTTTAATATTTTCGAAGCCATTCTGGCAATGACGAAAGGCGGTCCCGGCGGTACAACCAATTCGCTGCTCTACTACATTTATACGGAGGCATTCCAGTCTTATCGAATGGGTTATGCGTCCGCGCTGGCCTGGGTGCTGTTTTTTATCTTGTTCGTATTAACGCTGATCCAGTTCTGGCATCGAAGAAAAAGCGAAGGCGCTCGTATGTAAGTCACCAGAGGAAGGAGACAAGTGGATGAAGCTTCGTGGAACGATATCCCGGATCATTCTCTACGCGGGATTAACGGCTATTGCCGTACTCATGATTTACCCGTTCGTTTGGGCGATTACGGCCTCCTTTAAGACGAACGCCCAGATCTTTAATGGAAATCCGTTCGATTTGCTGCCCAGACCGTTCACGTTCGATAATTATGTTCAAGTATGGACGGTATTGCCGTTCTACCGATTTTTGCTAAATTCGTTGATGCTGTCTATTATCGTGCCTTTTTGCAATATCGCATTGAGCTCGCTTGCCGCTTATTCGTTCGCGCGGCTGCGGTTCAAAGGGCGGGATGCCGTATTTCTGATCTTATTGGGCGTGATGATGATGCCTGGTCACATTACGCTGATTCCGAATTATTCGCTTATGCGAATGCTCGGATGGATTAACGAATATCAGGCGCTCATCGTTCCGTCGATATTTGGCGCATCGCTGGTTTTTAATATATTTTTTATGCGGCAATATTATCTTGCGATACCGAGAGATTTGGACGAAGCCGCGATTATGGACGGCTGCAGCCGATTCGGCATATGGCGTCGAATCATTTTGCCCAATGCGAAGCCGGCACTGGCAACCATTGCGATCTTGTCGTTCGTGGGCGAATGGAATTCCTTCTTATGGCCGTTAGTCGTTATGAACGATTATTGGAAGATGCCGATTCAAGTCGGGATCACCTATTTGCAAAGCAATACCAACAACGACTGGGGCATGCTGATGGCTGCCGCCTCCATGTCGATCCTTCCGCTGATTATCATCTTTTTGGTATTCCAGCGCCACTTCATCAAGAGCATGCTGACCTCCGGACTCAGCGGCAAGTAATCGGCTTGGGCTACTTATTCGTTAGAGGCCTTGAACTGGCTTGAGAGGATGTGATGCGAACGGAACAGACAGGATTATGGGATGGGTTGTTGGTTTGGAGGATATAAAAAGATGGGTTGAGCATGATCCGGAAGTATTCCATTTGATCAATCGAGGAGGTTTTTGGCCATGAAAGCAACGAAATTATCCTTAGTGGCATTGATGACGGCATTGATGGTGATTGTAACCGCATGTTCCGGCAATAACGGAGGAAATACCCCGCCGAGTCCAAGCAATTCTGCAGGACCGGAGGAGAGTGCGGCGACGCAGAAGCCCGAGCCCCCGAAGGAAAGAACCAAAGTTGAGGTTCTGTCGTGGTGGGACTTCACCCAGTCGGAGCCGCTCAAGCAACTGAAGGCCAAGTTCGAAGAGTTGAATCCGGATCTGGAGATGGAATATATTCAGATCGGCTCAGGTTATGCAGACAAGGTTCTGACGATGATCGCGGGCGGAGGCGAGATGCCTGAGGTGATGATGCTGGCTATGGACAGAATTCCGGTATACGCGGAGAAAGGAGCGATTCTTTCCCTGGAAAGCTACGTTTCGGACGAATATCTATCAAGCGCGTATCCCGTCGTCTCCAACGCGTTGTCATTTGAAGGCAAGCCGTTTGCCGTAGCGAGGGATATTACGAGCAAAGTCATGTTTTTAAACAAAAAGATGTTCGATGACGCCGGCGTGGCCTATCCCAAGGAAGACTGGACATGGGAAGACTTTAGGGCGATCTCGAAGCAGTTGTCGGGCGACAGCCAATGGGGCTTTTATTTCCCGAAATACGCGGACGGCTATACGTCTTGGCTCATGCAAAATAACGGCGGGCTCGTGACGCAGGACGGCCAGTCGATGCTGGGCAAGCCGGAGAGCGTGGAAGCGCTTCAGTTCCTGCACGATCTCGTGCATGTCGATAAGTCGGCGCCTACGGAAAGCCAGGCTCAGCAATTCGGCTCCAACGACGTATCGACGTTTGTGGCGGGCAAGGTTGCAATGATCGCGGGAGGCTTGTCCTATACGGCTACGTTCGAGAAAGAAGGGGTCGAATATTTGATTCGTCCGCTGCCGCAAGGGAAGCAGAAGCTCAGCACATCCTTCGTTAATGCATGGGTCATTCCGAAGGGGGCCGATAACCCGGATTTGTCGTGGCGCGTGCTTGAATTTTTGAGCGGGAAGGAAGCCCAGCAGATCGCCCTGGATACGGGGATGGGCTTGCCTGCGGTGCAAGGCGTCGATATGAAGTCGTTCCTGGAGAAGCATCCCGATAACCGCTATTTGATCGAAGCGCTGTCGTATAGCGTTCCGTTCCCGACGCCGGTGCACGGAGCAGCGTTTAACACGGAAGTTGCCAAGCAATTCGATCTGATGTGGCTGGGCCAGAAGTCGGTGCAGGAGGCAGTCGACGCGGTCGAGAAAAACGCGGCTTCTGTACTGTCGGGCGGCAAGTGACGATGGTTAACGATTTTGGCGAGTCTATGCTGTTCCTTGCCATCGATGGCGGAGGTACGAAGACGGAGGCGGTCGTCGCGGACAGGGGCGGCCGCTGCCTCGGCAGAGCCGTCTTCGGCGGCTCGAATCCGAATTTTGTCGGCTTCGAAGCGGCGGCGCATGCGGTTGCGGCAGCCGTCCGCAGCGCGCTGGAGGCGGCTTCGGCTTCCCCGGGCCGTATAGCGAAGGCAGCCTGCTGCATCCCCGGGATGAAAAAGCATAGGGAAGAGCTGTCGCGGCTGCTGGAGGATGAGCTGGGCTTGGCGTCGGTCTTATACGACAGCGACATGGATAGCACGCTGTTTGGCGCGCTTGGCGCCAAGGAAGGGATCGCGGTGCTTGCGGGCACCGGTTCGTTCGCAATGGGCGTTAATGAGCATGGCGATATTTTCGTAGTCGGGGGATGGGGGCCCATCATCGGCGATCCCGGAAGCGGCTATGCTGTGTCGGCAAGCGCCTTGCGGGCCGCCGCGCTCGCCCATGAAGGCAGAGGACCGAACACGTTGATCAGCGACAAGCTGAAGCGGCATTATGGCGTCACGGATATCGCGCAGCTTAAGTCCGTCATATCGGCGGACAACACGGGCAGTCTGACCTATCTCGTGCGCGAGGCTGCATGCGAAGGCGACGGCGTTGCGAAGAAGCTGATCTTCGAGGCAGGGGAGCAGTTGGCCGAGCTGGCGCAGGCCGTTATCAAGCGGCTGGATATGGACGATGCCCGTTACAAGGTTGTTTTGACCGGCGGGATGACGGTATTCGGAGATCCTTTATTATCCGCCTTCACCGCGTCATTGCGCAGAGAATGTCCAAGCATTACAATCGGGACGCCGTTCGGTCCCCCGTCAGCAGGCGCGTTGATGTTGGCTTATCGCGCTGCCGGCGTGCCCTGGAGCGACGATCTGCTGGGCAGTCTAAAGATGACCTTTCTTTGACCTGAGAATTGGCATATAGAATTCAATCGAGAGGCGGAATTGGATGTTACCCCTTACCTACTTTCAGAACATGAGGAGCGTGCTCGACAAAATCGAGTCCACGCAACTAAATGCAATTGATCAAGCCGCGCGCGCGATTGCCGGCAGCCTGGAGAACGGCGGCATCTGGCATCTGCTGGACACCGGCCATATGCTGATGTACGAAGGCGTGGGAAGAACGGGCGGCATGATGGCGGTGCGTCCGGTGCGGATTGCCGTCGATGTTTCCAACCCGACGCGTTACCGCGAAGCGGACGTCACGCGGACGCGCAAGAAGGCGTTTATGGATGAGATCGAAGGATTGCCCGCATTCATAGTAAACAAAAGCAATATGCTCGCCGGCGACATTTTGATGATCGGGTCGGTGTCGGGCATCAATGTATTGCCCGTGGAGATGGCTCTGTATGCCAGAGAACTCGGACTGACCGTCATTGCGATTACCGCCGTCGAATATTCGAGCTTCCTGACTTCGGCGCATAAGAGCGGCAAACGGTTGTTCGAAGCCGCCGACATCGTCGTGGACAATTGCTCCAATGTCGGAGATACGGTGCTCCATGTGGACGAATTGGATATTGGCTTATGTCCTTCCTCCGGCATCGCGGCTTCGTATTTGTTCTGGGCGATCGAAGCGCGAGTGGTGGAGCTGCTCGTAGCGGCAGGGAAGAAGCCGAGCATCTATAAGAGCAATCATATGCCTGGCGCGGGCACGCATAACAGCGAAGCATGGGCCACTTACGAAAAGGAAGGGTACTGACGCCATGCAACACAAGCTGGAGAACGACTATATCGCCGTAACTTTCGATGAAAGCAGTCTCGGCATTGTATCGCTGCTTAACAAAGAGACTGGCGATGACTGCGTCAAGCACGAACAGGTTCGGCCTTTGTTGGCGCTCTGGACGTCAAAACGCGGAGAAACCGGGCGTCCCGCAGGTCCTTTGGAGGGCATAAGGCTGTTGTCCTGCCAATCCGCAGCTACAGCGGACGGCTCCAAGATGTTGGAGCTGACGTTCGAAGCCGATCCCGGCGGCATCCGGAGCAGCGAGCTTGGAGGAGCGGTGAGCAGGGAACTGGACGTGGCCGGCGGCAACGAGCTTGGAGGAGCGGTGAGCAACGAACTTGACGGGGGCGGTGGCAACGTACTTAACGTGCCGGGGAGGAAAGCGGCGATCGGCGCGGTCGTCCGAATTCGTCTTGCTCCGGCTAGCGGGGAATGTTATTGGAGTCTCGAACTCCGCAACGAAGATGCGGACTATGACGTGACGGAGGTGTTATTCCCGTATCTCGGCGGTATGCAGCTAGGCTCGAACAGAAGCGAGAACCAACTCGTGTACCCGCATCATGCCGGGGAGAAGATTGGCGATCCCGTTCTGCATTACGCTTCGGACAAATACATGAATTTCTGGCGGGCGCAGTCCTTCCGTTCGGATGACTGCTATTATCGGGAAATCAATTATTGCGGACTTGCCTCCATGACATGGATGTATTTGCACGACCGGAAGCAAGGCCTGTATTTCTCTTCGCATGACGAGCGGTTTCCGTTGACGGGCCTGCGAGTCGAGACAGGAGGACCCGAGGAGCCATGGCTGGGCCTGTCGTTCCGTAAATTCCCGCAAGTCGGTACGGGGGAGAAGTGGCATTCCGGCGAATATTGCCTTGCGCTCACGAATTGCGATTGGCACTGGGGAGCCAAACGGTACAGACAGTGGATCGATGGCCATATCGCGATGCCTGAGCACCCTTCCTTCCTGCAAGATGAATATGTTCTTCATCAGTGCTACAACTTCAAGAGGCAGGAGAACATCGACAAGCGGTTTGCCGATATTCCCGCGATGTACGATCAAGGCAAGTCGGCATTCGATATGAGACATATGCTGCTCGCTTCCTGGAACCGCAAGGGCTTCGACCGGGATTATCCCGAATTTCAGCCCGACATGGAGCTGGGCACGCCATGGGAGCTGTACGAAGGTTGCAGCTACGTGAAGGAACAGAACGGCTTCGTCACGTTCTACATCAATGCCAGAATCTTCGACGTGGATTCGGATTTTTTCCCGACGCTGGGCCGGCGATGGGCGATCAAGGATCAGGAAGGCGGGATGATGCACGAAGAATACGGCCCGAACCGCTTCGTCGCGCTATGTCCCTCTCACGACGAATGGCAAAATTATTTGCTCGACATGTCGCGATGGATGGTGCGCAGCTACGGCGCAACCGGCATCTATCTCGATCAACTGGGCTCCGCCGACCCGTATCCGTGTTACGATTCCGGACATTCCCACATTCGACCGGACGAATTTAATACCGGTTATTTGCGGGTATTGAGGAAGCTGCTGCCCGAAATGCGGAAGATGAACCCGGACAGCTTTCTCATGATCGAGAATTGCGGCGACATCTACGGCAGCCACGTGTGGGGGAATTTGACCTGGAACGGCGAGAAGTACGACGAATTTTTTAATTTGTACAAATATACCTTCCCCGAATATGTCCAAATCAACATGGTCAATCCCAGGCGAGGGCTGTCCGGCAGCGAGCAGTACGAGCAGCTTCGGAGAGATACGGCTAGGGCGATGCTCTTAGGGGCGATATTCTGGATCGGGATGGATAAGTTCAAGGACGCGGATGATATCACGCTCCGCTTTATGGAACAGGCGGTAAAGCTGCGCGGCAAGCTGCAGCCGTTCGTCCGCCAAGGCGTCTATGTCGACGATGACGGAATCGCGTTCATCCGCGCTTCGGAGACCGTTAAGGTCAGCCATTGGATCCTGCAGGACGGCGGACATCTGTACGTGATCGACAATCTGAGCAAGGCGACGGGGTATTTCGAGGTCGAGGCGGCGAGCGTCGGAGCTGTCGGGGAGAGCGCAGACGATGGCGGGCTGCAACTATGGAAGGCGGAGCTGGGAGGCGATGAAGGAGAGGTTTCCTGGCAATGGCTCGACGGCAGGCTGAGAATGGCGTTGCCGGAATCGGAGCTGAGCTGCATCGTGGTGAACGCGCGATGAAGCTGACCGTTCTGGGGAACAACGGCACGTTTCCGAGGCCGGGTGGCGCATGCTCCGGGTATTTGCTGGAGCATGGCGGACGTTTCGTTCTGCTGGAGTGCGGCAACGGCGTGATGAGCAGATTGCAGACATTGTGTCCGATCGATCGGCTGGAAGGCATCGTCGTGTCGCATCTTCACGATGATCATTGCGGGGATCTGCGCATATTGAAGTATGCCGTGGAGACGAAGCGGGCGCTGGGCGCAATGGAGCGGATTATTCCCGTCTATATGCCGGCTTCGCCGGGAGCGGAAGCGGGTCAACTGCATTATCCCGAAGCATTTGACACGGGTACGATCAACGAGAATACTCGGCTTGCTATCGGCGATCTGCACTTCCGATTTGCCCGTATGATACATTCTGTCGAAACCTATGCAGTGGAAATTTCTTGGGGAGGCGGCAAGAGGCTGGTTTATTCCTCCGATACGACGCTGCACGAAGGTTTGATCGAATTTGCCAAGGGAGCGGATGTGCTGCTATGCGAGGCGACAACGGCGCGGAGAGGCGCCGTTGCTCTGCCGCACATGACGGCGGGGGAAGCCGGTTATGCCGCACGGACAGCCGGCGTCGGCCAGCTTATTTTGACGCATTTTTGGTGCGATGAGAAGGAAGAGGAGTGCCTCCAAGAGGCGCAGGCCTCTTTCGACAACACGGAGACGGCAGAGGAGATGAAGCAATACGAGTGGTAATCGAGCCCAATTAGAAACGGGTACGGGGAGGAATGAATGACAATGAACGTTCTACGAAAGTTGGGAAGAAGGAGCCAAAGCTGGACCGCGGCGCTTGCAACGGTCCTATTGGCCGCGATGTTGTACGTGTTGCCGCTGACGACTGCGGATGCGGCCGAGCTTGCCGCCAATCCGCTGGTGACGGGATCGCTTGCTCCTGGCGCCATTACCGTGCATGACGGGACGGTGACGGGCGGCAGCCATCAGTCTTTGCGGAACAACGATCAGAACTATTACGTCATACAAGCGGGTGCTGCCGGCGCGGGCTACGAAGTCGATTACTCGTTCTCGGCGACGCTTGGAGCGGAGAAAAGCCGGCTTCGAAGTCTCTTTATTCCGATCGATGGCAAATCATCGCTAGCCGGAGTATCCCGGGAAACGCTGCTATGGAACTTCGGCACGTCTAATTGGGATGTGGTCGCTAGTTCGACAACCGGCATTACCGACAGCGAGCTTCTCTATTCGTCCAATGTTAAGGCCGCATTCGCCCCTTACGTGTCCCCATCATCCGAAGTGCGGGTTCGGCATACATTGACATCCGCCGCATCCTTCACCGCTTCTTCGGATTATATGAATATCCTCTATGAATACAGTGATGCAGCGAACCTGCTGGCAGCTTCTTATGATGCGGACACCGTTCGTCTGGCGGAAGGAACGGTCTCGGCCAATGACGCATCCAAGCTAGCCGATCGGGACGGCATTGCTTATTCCGTGTCCTCTGCGGCCAACAAGGCTGACTGGCAAACGCAATTCACCTTGGAGCAAGCCGCCGACCAGATCCGGACGTTAGTTGTCGAATATGACGGAAACTATTCCGCCGAAGCTAATACGCAGTGGCTGTCGCTCTGGAACTACGAGACCGGCAACTGGGAGGTCGTGTACGATACGCCGGCGCGGCCGGAAGGATCCGCGGCAAGATGGGCGGTATCGGACGCGGTCGCGATCGGGCGCTACGTTTCCGCTAACAACGATATCCGCGTGCGTCTCTACAATTCGGGATCCGGCGCGTTCGTACGGCATTCCGACTACTTAAACGTTACCGTCTATTATGAGCCGACCCTCGGCTACAAGACGTTTTCTCCCGACGCGGCGACTGTCGAATTCGGCACCGCGACCGGCGGCAACGCGGCGAGTCTTGCGCAACGCGACTTGAACAAGCTCGTAATCGCAAGCGATGCGAGCAAGCGAATCGCCTGGATAAGCGAAGCGGGGTTGACCGGCGTTGATAAGCGCAAGGTGACTTCGCTCACCGTGTCGATGACGATGAACAGCAGTACAAGCGAAACGAATCCAATGTATTTATCCCTCTGGAACTTCGATACCGGATCCTGGCAAGTGCAGAAAACGATGAAGACGCGGACAGAAGAGGAGACGATCCGCTTTACCGTAACCGATCCGTTGCACCTGGAGAGCTATATCTCCGACGCTTCGGAGGTTCGGGCGAGGGTATACAATTCTGCGGTGTCGGCTACGCCGGCCTATACGAGGGCAACCGATTTGCTTCATTTCGGAGTGGAGTACGGGGATGTGACCGCATTCGAATTCGCGATGATCAGCGACGTTCACGAGCTTGTTGGACATAACAACTTCCTGTCCGTCATTGATGATCTAAATACCGTCGTCCAGCCGGCATTTATCGTAAATACGGGCGACGTGACCGATCATGGCGTCCCGGCCGAATTCGACCAATATGCGATCGACAGAGCGTTGATTGAATTTCCTCTGTACGAGGTGCCGGGCAACCACGATGTGCGCTGGTGGAATTCCAACGGCAAAAAAGATTACGAGCAGAAGGTTGGACCGCTCTATCAATCCTTCGACTACGGAGGCGTGCATTTCGTCTTGCTGGACTCCACGGTAACGTTGGAGAACGACGGCAAGCTGTCTCCCAAGCTGTTGAATTGGGTGGCGTCGGATCTGGCAAACGTGTCCCAGGAGACGCCGATCATTTTTTTCGCCCATCATCCATTCGAAATTTTGCGCAACGTGACGGCCAAACAAGAATTGCTCGATCGATTCCGGAATTATAACATCGTTGCTTACCTGAGCGGGCATATGCACCGCTGGGACGAGTCGGTGGAGAACGGCGTTCCATGGGTGTTTATCGGTCAACTGAAGGAGTACCAGGAGTATATTCGGGTAAAAATCACGCCCAACAAGTTTTATATTACGCGCAGAGACGCGGCAACGGGCAATGAAACAGCGTATCTCGAGGGAGATATTCGCAATAAGCGCAAACCTTCGTGGGAGATAACAACCGCTTCGGCCCTGTCGAACGGAGACGTGAACGTGGCCGTTCAAATGAACGACTTGCCGGACGGCATCGTATCGGTTCAAGCCAACATTGACAATTACGGCGGATGGACGACGTTGAACAAGCTGGGGAGCACCCAAACGTGGACAGGGACAATCGACATCTCCTCCTATTCGCCGGAAATACCGTATGGCAAGCACTTTGTTGCTGTACGAATGACCGACTTGAACGGTGAAGTTTGGAAAACGTATAAGGAATACGAGTGGGGCGGAGGCGCTGTTGCGACCAAGTGGACGTACAAGACGGGCGGCATGATTCAAGCGCCGCCGACGTATCACGAAGGCCGCGTATACGCGGGTTCCGAGGACGGCAAGGTATATGCGATCAACGACAGCGACGGCAGTCTCGCATGGTCGTACCAGACGGGCGGTGACATCCTCTCATCGCCGGCGGTCTACGAACGCGCGGCGCCGCAGTCCGACCTTATTTTGATCGGCTCCCATGACAAGAAGCTATACGCGTTGAATGCGGACACCGGAGTGCCCGAGTGGACGTACACGACAGGCGGCAGCGTGATCTCCAATCCGCTTGTTGAGGGCGGCGTCGTTTATTTCGGCTCCGGCGATTTGTACATTTATGCTCTTGATGCGGATGACGGAACTCTGATGTGGCGCTACTTGACCGAAGGGCTGCTGCGCCAGACGCCAATTCTGGAAGGCGGCAAGCTGTATGCCAACGTACGCGACAAACATGTGTGGTATGCGCTTAATGCAAGCGACGGCAGCTTGTACTGGCGGGGCAACGCCAACACGGACGATTCGTTATTCGTCATCGCCGACGTGGAGCCGCTGTATGCAGGCGGACAGCTCTGGGTCATCAATCCTATGCCGGGCAAGATCAGCAGACTTAATCCCGCCACAGGAGCGGTCACCTGGTCTGACTCCACAGGGAAAAGCTTCTCTTCGCGCGGCGGTGCGACGGACGGTACGAATGTATTTTATGCGACGCATCACGGACGAATCCTATACGCATTCGATGCAGCGACGGGAACGGTCGATTGGATCAAGGATTTGCGGGCTGGCGCTACCGATTCGGACCTGCAGCAATATTCGGTCAACAGCGGACTCGTCTATGCCGACGGCATCCTCTTCCAGGTCGCCGAACGCGGCCGGGTCATCGGGATGGATCCCGCCAACGGCAATATTCTGTTCAAGTACGATGCCGTGGGGTATCCGGAGCGCGTGCTGTGGTCGACGCCATCCGTCGCCAACGGGACGATTTATATGGGCGGTATAGACGGAGTGGTTTACGCGATCCGTTATAACGGCATTTAAGGTTTTTACGAGGGGCTGCCTTTGGGCAGCCTTTTTTGTCGTTAAAAGTTTAGGATAATATGCGACTTAAAGCAGGCGAATGAGCGGCTGTAGGCGTTATAAACGCCGATGGATCGGAAAGTAACTCTGATTAGCGTCCATAGGCGATAGTAACGCTGATGGCTCCAAAAAGTAGGCGAACGAGTAGTTGTAGACGTTAAAAACGCCGATGGACTGGAAAGTAACTCTGATTAGCGTCCATAGGCGTTCGTAACGCCTATGGATCCAAAAAGTAGGCGAACGAGCGGCTGTAGGCGTTAGTAACGCCTATGGGGCCAAAAAGTTGTTGTCCGCGACTGCTTTCCTTTAATGCCTGTTTCTCATCGCTCATGTTGGGGTAAGCCTATGTAAGAGAATGCAACATATTTCTTGTACATGGAGGGTGATCCATATGATTAAGCTTGGAGTAACGGTATTGGCGGGGGCGCTGTTCCTTACGGGGTGTTCGGACGAGACAGGAGCGGGCAACGTTCAGGATCAGCCGCAGGAGGAGCAGCACCAAGAACAACGGGCAACGGAAACGGCTCCAGCTAACGAAGAGTGGGATTACAAGCAAGGGCGAGTCGTTGCCATTGATGTACCCAAGCTGCTAGTCGTGCAGAGTGCGGACATTACCGATCTGGAGCTGGCGCCGACGAAGGAAGCGCTCGAAGAGCTGCTCGACGTCGTGAAGCCGGATGCCGTATGGGTGACCGTATCGGACGAGTCGCTGTTGGAAGGTATTGAAGTAGGCGATGAGGTCAACGTCGAGATTGCGGGAGAACTTACCAATACGTATCCTGCAGAAGGAACCGCGACGGATGTGAGGGAAGTCATTGAAGTATCCTGACG
The DNA here is from genome assembly GCF_002165585.1 of Paenibacillus sp. MY03. Lineage (NCBI taxonomy): Bacteria > Bacillati > Bacillota > Bacilli > Caryophanales > Paenibacillaceae > Paenibacillus > Paenibacillus sp. MY03. The sequence continues at coordinate 18,875 of NZ_MXQD01000049.1, forward strand.
AGTTGACGTTGTTGACACGGAGGTATTGGATGGATCCATGAGAAAGCGGCAGCCAAGGACAAGAAATCATGTCTATGGTGCCGCTTTTTTGCTATGAATCGATGGTTATTCATCCGCTCTGTATTCCAGCAGATCTCCGGGCTGGCAGTCCAACGCCTTGCAGATTGCTTCCAATGTCGATAAGCGAACCGCCTTGGCCTTGCCGTTCTTCAGGATGGACAGGTTCGCCATCGTAATGCCGATCCTCTCCGCAAGCTCCGTTACGCTCATCTTCCTCTTCGCAAGCATGACATCAATATTAATGATTATAGCCATTTCATTCACCTCATATCGTTAGGTCGTTTTCTGCTTGAATCGCAATGGCGTTGTTAAGGAGCTTCTGCAGCACGGCAGCGAAAACCGCAATGACGAGCGGAGCGAATACGAGTACCATCCCAACTACGATCATACCCGGAGCATCGTCCACGTCCGCTATGAAATAGAGGAAAGGCAGACAAGCCGCGAACAAGGCGCTGACGGCGAGGGCGCAATTTCTGATGTTCCGCAGTGCCGTAACGGACAACTCCGAGAACGCCAGGTTTTTGTCAATATAAGCGAGAAGTTTCATGGTTTGAAATAACGCGATGAAATAGGGGATTGCCGCAGCGTATATACCAGCGATGACGGCATACAGCCAATATGCGGGATAACGTTCGGCGGGATCGCTCGCGATCGCCGGAAGGCCAAAGACGCATAAAGCAAGAATCGGAATTCCCATCACGATGACGGCTGCCTTTAAAAATAACGTTTCTCGTTTCAAAAACAACACCTCGGTTCTTTAATGTTAGGTTGAGTTTATCATAAAATTTATCGTAAAACAATAAATAATATCTGTTATTAAGTATATACATGTTGTTATTCACGTACGTGGAGTGCGTGCGGGTAACGCGTGTGAAGACGCACACCGCGCTGTACAACACGGCAGCAAAGGATGCAGGGTTAGTGGACGAGATCGCGGAAGCCATATATAAGGTAGACGGGAATGCTAAAAAAACGGCGATCGCGCTCAAATTCCGATAGCGCGACCGCCGTTTTTCCGGGGCAGTTTTATTTTTTTATTTGAAAAACAAAAAATGAGTAGGCAGCTTGCGCAACGATCCGTCCGACGGCTTGTTAATAAGCTTGCCGTTAAAGACAAGCGATGAGGATCCGCCTCCGTCCAGATTATAAGCGTCTATCGCGCCATAACCCTTTAGGAAGTCCTGGAGTTCCCCGAGCGTCGCGCCGGAGCTCCCCGCTTCATTGTACCCGTCAGTAACGAGAATGAGCAGTTGATCGTCCTTGTAGTTCGCGATGACGGTACGCGGCGCGCGGCGAGGACTGACCTGCCACTTGAGCGGAATGCTCTGGGCGGCTCCCCCGCGCAGCAAGACGGGAACGAAGGAAGCGCCGTATTTCGGCTTCAGGGCGTCCAACTTGTCCTTGCTGGCGAATTTGCCGCCGATCAATTTGTTTTTATCGTTCATCCCGACAAAAAACAAATCCGAATAAGAAGCTTCGAAGCCGGTCACATATTTGCCGTCCACGATCGTGTTGCTCAGCGGGTAACGTTTGCCGCCGCCGTCGGCGAAGCCGCCCGCATTGACGCCGACCGCCGCCTTATGCGACTGGACGGCTTGCATCGTAGTCTGGGCTTGTCCGATCTCGGAGCCGCCGAGCACCATCTTCATGGCATCGCCTGACTTCAACTTGATCTTGACCGCGTAACTCTTAAACGAATCGTTGCTCAGATAGAACAGCTGAGCGCGAAGCTTGTCCGTATCGATCGTGGCGGAAGGTTTGCCGAGCTTCGACGTAATCTTCGCGTCGTAGATAGCGAGCGGCCTTGCCGCTTGCGCGGCGGCAAGCTTGGAAATTGCGGTCATCTCCGCGTTGGTTCTATTGTACAAGTCGAGCTGTTTCTTGATGGACTCTCCGGTTCCTATAGCCGTTTCGCGAGCGGCATCCAGTCCGACGTAAGCTTCCGATAACAGAGCCTCCGTTCTGGCGAGCGGTTCGGAGGAGGCAAACTCCGCTCCGTCCAGTCCCGAGAGCTGGACGGCCATTCCGCTGGCGATAAGCCAGATCAAGATGCCGACGAAGGGCGACAAGGCGAGAAGCGCCGTGCGATTCAACGTTTTGGCCGTGATGTTCATTTAAGCACGTCCAAGCTTTTTTTTAATTCGTCCAGTTGCTTCTTGACCTCGTTAAGCTGCGTATATAGCTTGTTGCTATTATCGGTCTTGGTATCGGCGTTATCCTTGGTAAACGTAAGCAGTTCATTTAAAGCGTCGATCTTGCCTTTAAGCTCCGTCATTTCGGCCGCATAGCCGGCATCCAGATCCGCAAGCTTGGCGTCGTACGCCTGCTGCATCACCTGGAGTTGAGCGGAGGTTTGCCGTTCGATATCCGCCGTAATATCCTGTTGCATCCGGTCCGTGTACCACTTCGCCATATAGAAGCCGCCGCCGATGAGCACCGCCCATACGGATATGAACACGACGAGCGACAATACGCTTCTGCGCTTGCGCGTCGCATGCTCCTGACGGCTTGCAAGGTTGCTTTCCAAACTTACTTCATTCATCTATTCATTCACCTCTCAAGCCTGAATTCTGTGTCGCCGCGGATGAACGAACCGTTGTGTGCAATATTGCCCCTGTCCCGTTTTGCCTACCAGTAAGGACGCTTTTTATGCCGAAAGGTTGCGAATGTCATCTTATTGTAACAAAGAGGGGCGGCGGCGTCCTTGGTTTTCGAAAGTGCAAATGTTGGTTTATAATAGAGACATGTTAGCAGAAAGGTGAGGTGGCAACCATGGCAGAACAACAATCGAACCAGTACGAGAAGGTCGCATTCGCGGGCGGATGCTTCTGGTGCATGGTGACGCCGTTCGAGGAAATGCCGGGCATCGTCTCGGTCGTATCCGGTTATATAGGCGGTCATACCGTCAACCCGACGTACGAGGAGGTTTGCTCCGAAACGACGGGACATGCGGAAGCCGTGCTGATCACTTATGATCCGGCGGTATTCCCGTTCCGGAAGTTGCTCGGCATCTTCTGGCAGCAGATCGATCCGACCGATGCAGGCGGCCAGTTCCACGACCGCGGCGAATCATATCGCACGGGTATCTTCTATTACACGGAGGAGCAGCGGCAGGAGGCAGAGGCTTCCAAGGCCGAGCTTGCAAGCAGCGGACGCTTCGACAAGCCGATCGTGACGGAGATTACGGAGGCGGAAGTCTTTTACCCTGCAGAGGAGTACCATCAGGATTATCACAACAAGAATCCGTTCCGTTACAAAATGTACCGCAGAGGCTCCGGCCGCGACGCCTTCATCGCAGAGCATTGGTCGGCAAAGAAGGACCAGCAGGAACTGAAGCGAAAGCTGACCCCCATTCAATACAACGTGACGCAGGAGAACGGGACGGAACGTCCGTTCACTGGCGAATACTGGGACCATACGGAGGACGGCATCTACGTCGACATCGTGTCGGGCGAGCCGTTGTTCAGCTCCAAGGACAAGTACGACGCGGGCTGCGGCTGGCCGAGCTTTACGAAGCCGCTTCAGAAAGCCGCGGTGACGGAGCATACGGATTCGAGCCACTTCATGGTTCGCGTCGAGGTGCGGAGCAAGGAAGGCGACTCCCATCTCGGCCATGTCTTCGAAGATGGTCCGCAACCGACTGGGCTGCGGTACTGCATTAATTCGGCTTCTCTCCGGTTCGTGCCGAAGGAAAAGCTTGCCGAAGAAGGATATGGCGAATACGCTTATTTGTTCAATGACTAAAAAAGATGAAAAATCTAACAGACACCAGCGACGCTATTAGTCCGATTTTTAACCTCAACCAAATCTAACGGACGGGAAAGACACTATCTGGTCGTAATGGAGCCCATTTGCGCGATGATGATGCCAATAAGGTCCCGTGTGTCTGTTAAATTTTCGAAAACCTAAAAAATCGAAGAATAGCGTCATTTATGTCCGATAGGCAGTGAGTGGCTTATATTTCACCGGCAAACGGTGCCTTCTTGCACAGCAGGACGGCGAAGCCGTTTATCCTTGCCATCAAGCTATATTTGAAATATTAATTAAACATGGGCACAGAAGGAGACTGGAGCAATGAGCATGGAAACACCCGCAACGAATGCGCCTGTAGAGCGCGAGTCGATGGACGTTTTGGAGGCGATTCGCACACGTCGTTCCATCGGCAGAGTGAAAAGCGATCCCGTGGATCGCGCGGTCATCGAGAAACTGCTGGAAGCGGCAAGTTGGGCGCCCAGCCATTTCAACACGCAGCCTTGGCGCTTCATCGTCATGACGGGCGACGGAAGAGCGGCGCTTGGCGAAGGGTACGCCAATGTGGCCAAATCGGGCTGGCCCGAGATGAGTGCCGAGGAGTTAGAGGCGAAGCTGCAGAAGGAGCGGGCCAAAGCATACCGTTCGCCCGTTGTCATCGCGGCTGTCTACTCCAAGTCGGAGGACGCGCGCGCCGTATATTCGGAAGAATTGGCGGCTGCCCAGGCTGCCGTTCAGAACCTGCTGCTTGCAGCACACGCCCATGGCTTGGGCGCGATTTGGCGCTCGGGCGAGCCGATGTACAATTCGTTGATGCGCAGCGCGCTTGGCTTAACGGAAGGCAAGGAAGAGCTGACCGGCCTCATCTACTTAGGTTATCCGGATATGGCGCCTCCCGCGCAAAAGCGCGCGCCGATCTCGGAGAAGACGGTATGGCTGGAAGGCTGATCGTTTGGAGAATTTGCATTTGGAGTTCCCTACTCCCGCCTGATGGCGGGGGTGGGGCTTTTTGCGGTTTAGCGACGCTCCTGTTTACCATTTCCGCTCTATCAAATATGGAAAAGATTTGATAGAATAGGAGGTACCTTGGTTCGAATGAGACCAAAGACCTATTTTGTGGATAGAGGAGAGAGCCGGCAGATGAAAGGTTTTACGGCATTTATCGCAGCGCTATTACTATCTTTAAGCTTGGCCACCGGCGCATCGGCGGCCACGCCAACGCCTCCCTCCATCTGGATTGACGGACAGCCGGTCAAGTTCGGCGAACAGAAGCCGTTTATCGAGAATGGCGTTACTTTCGTCCCGGTTCGCATGCTGCTGGAGGAGCTGGCTTTCGAGCTGGACTGGAACGAAAAGCTGAGAGTCGTTACGGCGACCGGCGAGAAGGCAACCATCATCCTGGAGATCGACCGCAAGACGGCGTATGTCAATTCCAAGCCGCAAGAGCTGGACGCTGCGCCCAAGATCCTCAACAAGACTACATACGTGCCGCTGCGATTCATTATTAGCGCATCCGGCTACGAGATCGAATGGCTGGAGGACATTCGCGCGGTCCTCATCGATACAATCCAAGAAAGCCGCGGCTTTATGTACAAGGTGGAGAACGGCGAGAACGTCGTTTACCTGCTTGGTTCCATCCACGTCGGCAACGATGCGATGTATCCTCTTCGCGACGAAATCACGGATGCCTTCCAGGAAGCGGACTTCTTGTCAGTGGAAGTGAACGGAGAATCGGATGAGGTAGATTATGAGAAGCTGCTAGGAAATCTCGGTTACTATAAGGACGGTACGACGCTTCGCAATCATTTGTCTACGGAAGGGTACGAAGCAGTCGTGCAACTCTTGACGGATCTGGAGCTGGAAACCAACACGCTTGATACGCTCAAACCTTGGTTCGCATCGTTTGTTCTGGACAGCTGGCTTCAAGAGGAGTCGGAATTCGAAGCGGAGCTTGGCATCGATCAATATTTTATGGATCAAGCCATCAAGAAGGAAATTCCGATTTTGGAGCTGGAGTCGGCGGAGCTGCAATACAGAATGTTCGATAATTTCTCGGCCGAGCTGCAGGAAGGGATGCTCATGGGTTCCGTCTATGGCTTCTACAACGAAAGCGACAGCGTGCAGGATTTGTCTTCCATGTGGGTGGACGGAGATATCGAGATGCTGACCGAGCTCGCGGAAGATTCGAAGTCGAACGAGGAATATTACAACGCCGTGCTGAGGGACCGCAACGTGGGAATGGCGGAAGGCATCGACGGCTACTTGAACAACAAGGAAGCTTCAACGTTCTTTGTCGTCGTAGGTGCTCTGCACCTGCCCGGCGAGGACGGGGTAGTCGCGCTTCTGGAAGAGATGGGCTACACCGTTACCCGTATCTGATTGTTTCAACCTCGAAATGGCAACAAACAAGGCTGTCCCTCAGGTTAAAGACCACATGGGACAGCCTTGTTTGTTTTTATCTTCGCTTACGAATTACCGGACGTATTTTTTGATCGTAAAGTTTTCGCCCAGGACGAACCAGTTCTGCGGGAAAGAGACGCCAAGCACCCAATAGCTCACTCCGCGCAGTCCAAGCCGCTTTACGACGTCGAACTTCGCCTGGACGCTGCGAGCATCCTCGAACCAGACGACATGCTGGGCGCCCTGCTCGTCATAATAATGGAAGAACGGCGACTGAGACTCTTCGTCGTACTCAATTTCGGCGCCGTATTTCGCCGCTCGCTCCACGGCCGCGAAAGGGCTGACCGTCGGCGCCCATCGGCCGCCCGAGACGTATGGTAGCGTCCAGTCATAGCCGTACAGCGGCATGCCCATGACGACCTTGTCAGCCGGGATGACGCTAAGCGCGTAATTGAGGACCTTTAGCACTTCGTTTAGAGGAGCAACGGCTCTCGGCGGTCCGCCGGACCAGCCCCATTCGTAGGTCATCAGAATGACAAAGTCGAGAATGCGTCCGTGCGCCTCGTAATCATGCGCCTCGTACAACGTGCCCGTTTGCGTGGCGGACAGCTTGGGCGCAAGCGCGGAGGAGACGAGATAGCCTTGCGGGCGCAGCGTGTCGACAAGCTTTTGCAGGAACGCGTTATACAACTCTTTGTCGGCAGGCGGTACATATTCGAAGTCTACGTTCAGCGCCATATAGCCTTTCTGCGCCATAACGGCGACGATACCCGCGATGACGCGATTTTGAACCTCCTCTTCGGCTACGACGGCATGGGCGATATCGGGACTGAAGTTGCCGTCCACGAAATTCGTGATCACCATCATGGGGGCGGCCCGCTTTGCGTATGCCGCGGCGATGATGGCCGTATCGTCCAGCGGCCTGAGACTTCCATCGGGCTGAACCCGATAGCTGAACGGGCTCAGAAAGGTCAAATATTCTCCGATTTCGTTCACGATGGCCACGCCGTTCTGCTCCAGCTTCTCGGTATAGGCATTGACCTCGATAACCGGCTTGGCCGTGGTCGGAATTTTCAGCATCTGGCCGGGATAAATAAGGGCGGGATTCCGAATGCCGTTGGCGGATGCGAGCTCCTGGAGCGTGACTCCGTATCGTTGGCCAATCTGCCATAACGATTCGCCTGCAAGCACTTTGTGAGAAGCGGGAGACGGCTCCGTCGGCACGATGACAGCCTGCCCGATGACCAATATGCTTTGCTCGGACAAGCCGTTTGCGACGAGAATATGCGACAAAGGAACGCCGTAGTTTTGAGACAGCTTCCATAGCGAGTCCCCGTTCTTGACGGTATGAATGATCAAGACAATGACCTCCTTATATATTCGGTACGTCCCGTTAAACCTTATCTCTATATGTATTCAGAAGAACATGTACCTAGACGAAGGATGGAAGAAATGGGGATTCGAGCCCCAAAAAAGAGGCGAAGGACGGGGCTATTGAGCAATATTGAGAAAAAAACGAACTTTAAAATATAGAAGCTTCATAATGTTCGTATTTTGTTGACAGTGGAAGAACGATTGTTTAAACTAGAGAAGGCTTGGGACGAAAGGCTGTCCCTCCTAGCGCACGTTCAAAAAGTACCTCTTCAAGGAATAACTCGTATATTTTCGGGATTGGCCCGAATGTTTCTACCTGGAAACCTTAATTTCTGGACTACGAGCTAGATGAATCGGACATTCGGCAAGTTCATAGGAACGATAGACGGAACATTGACGCAACGCCCTTGCCAAAGGGGCTGCATGACAGGTTGCTCCCGCATGGGGCAGCCTTATGCTGTCTTTAGGCTGGTGGATTGCGCGGTCCTGCCCGGATTCATCGAAAAAGAACGATATCGCCCTCCATGGCGGACGTTCTCGGCTATGGTCCTGCGGCAGATCGGCAACCGATCTCTCTGGGGCTTTTTTCTATTTCCTGGAACCAATGTATTCTATAAGTGAGAGTTCAAAAAGTTCGATGCCGAGATACTACCCGAGTTACTTCGTAATCAAAATTGGACTTTTTGAACAACCTCTATTAAAAGAAGAAAGTGGGTTTGGACCAATGTCTGCTAAGGTAGGCGTCATCATGGGCAGTAAGTCGGATTGGGACACAATGAAATTGGCTTGCGACATCCTGGAGGAGCTCGAAATTCCGTACGAGAAGAAGGTCGTGTCAGCGCACCGCACGCCGGATTTGATGTTCGAATACGCGGAAAGCGCCGCGGAGCGCGGCCTTAAGGTCATTATCGCGGGAGCGGGGGGCGCCGCGCATCTGCCCGGCATGGTCGCCGCGAAGACGACTTTGCCGGTTATTGGCGTTCCCGTCAAATCCTCGAATCTGAGCGGCCTCGACTCGCTGCTCTCCATCGTGCAGATGCCGGGCGGCATTCCGGTGGCGACGGTCGCGATCGGCAACGCCGGAGGCACGAACGCCGGTTTGCTGGCAGCCCAGATGCTGGGAGCGTTCGAGCCCGACATCGCGGCACGCGTGCAAGCCAGGCGCGACCGCGTAAAGCAGGAAGTGCTGGAAAGCAGCGAGACGTTATGACGCGCGCAACGACTGGAACGGATGGCGCCAAGACGATTCTGCCTGGCGGCACGATCGGGATTCTAGGCGGCGGACAGCTCGGACGAATGCTTGCTAATGCAGGCAGCGCAATGGGCTACCGGTTCGTTGCTCTGGATCCCACGCCGGATTCTCCGATGGGACAAGTATCCCGGCAGATCGTGGCGGCGTACGACGATATGGACGCGGCTTTGACGCTTGCGGAAGCGTCGGACGTCATCACGTACGAATTCGAGAACGTTGATGCAGACGTCGCCGCAAAGCTGATGGAGCGGTCCTATGTGCCGCAAGGCAGCGAGCTGCTGTACACGACGCAGCATCGTCTCCGCGAGAAACGGGCGATCGAAGCGGCTGGCGTCCGCGTGGCACCGTACCGCGAGATCACAAGCGAGGATAGTCTGCGGGATGCGGTTGCCGCATTCGGAACGCCTTGCGTGCTCAAAACGGCGACCGGGGGCTACGACGGCAAGGGACAATGGGTCATCCGCGGCGAGGATGAAATTCCGGAAGCCTACGAGACGTTATCCCGCGCGGGCACTCAGCTTGTGCTGGAGCAGTTCATCAGGTTCAAACAAGAAATATCGGTCATTGCGGCAAGAAGCTCCAAAGGGGAAATAAAAGCGTTCCCTCCTGCGGAAAATATTCATGTCGATAATATATTGCATCTGTCTATCGTGCCGGCTCGCGTCGGCGAAAACGTGATTGCGGAAGCAGAGCGGCTAGCAATACGGATCGCGGAAGGACTGAACGTCGTCGGACTCATCGCGGTGGAACTGTTCGTGACGGAGGACGGCGGGCTGTACGTCAACGAGCTCGCGCCGCGTCCCCATAACAGCGGGCATTACACGATGGAGGCTTGCCGCACGTCGCAGTTCGAACAGCATGTCCGCGCCATCTGCGGCTTGCCGTTGGGCGATACGTCGCTGATGAGCTCCGTCGTCATGGTCAACGTGCTGGGGCAGCATGTGGAGCCGCTGCTGGAAAGGCTGGCGGAAGGCGACGATGCGGCAACTCATGCCGGCATTGCTCCGAAGGTGCATTTGTACGGGAAAAAGGACGCCGTATTCAAGCGGAAGATGGGTCATGTGAACGTGCTGGCCCCTAACGTGGAGGCGGCATTGCAATGGATAGAAGAAACTAAGATTTGGAAGGTGTGATGCCATCATGTTAGAACGTTATAGCAGACCCGAGATGAGAGCCATCTGGACGGAAGAGAATAAATTCAAAGCCTGGCTGGAGGTTGAACTGTGCGCATGCGAGGCTTGGTCCGAGCTTGGCATTATTCCACAGGAAGACGTTAAAGCGCTGCGAGCTTCGGCCAGCTTCGACATCGACCGGATCTACGAGATCGAGCAGGAGACTCGCCACGACGTGATCGCGTTCACCCGGGCCGTATCCGAGACGGTAGGACCGGAGCGCAAGTGGGTGCATTACGGCCTAACCTCCACGGACGTCGTCGATACGGCGATGGGCTACTTGCTCCGTCAAGCTAACGAAATCCTGCTTAAGGATATCGAAAGATTTATCGGCATTCTTCGCGAGAAAGCCATTCAGTACAAGGACACTCCGATGATGGGGCGCACGCACGGCGTACACGCCGAGCCGACGACGTTCGGTCTCAAGATGGCGCTGTGGTACGAAGAGATGAAGCGCAACCTGGAGCGGTTCCAGCACGCGGCGCACAACGTTCAATTCGGCAAAATGTCCGGCGCCGTCGGCACGTACGCGAACATCGATCCGTTCGTTGAGCAATTCGTCTGCGACAAGCTAGGCATCACGGCCGCTCCGATCTCCACGCAGACGCTGCAGCGCGACCGTCACGCCGAGTATGTAGGCGTTCTGGCTCTGATCGCGACGTCGATGGACAAGTTCGCCACGGAAATCCGCGCGCTTCAGAAGAGCGAATTCCGCGAGGTGGAGGAGCCGTTTGCCAAAGGCCAGAAGGGCTCGTCGGCGATGCCGCACAAACGCAATCCGATCGGCTGCGAGAACATGTCCGGCCTGTCCCGCGTCATTCGCGGCCATATGCTGACGGCATTCGAGAACGTGCCGCTCTGGCATGAGCGCGACATCAGCCACTCTTCGGCGGAGCGCGTCATCCTGCCTGATTCGACGATGCTGCTTAACTATATGCTTAACAGACTGGGCAACATTATTCAGAACCTGACGGTGTTCCCGGAAAATATGAAACGCAACATGAGCGCGACCTACGGCGTTCCCTTCTCCGGCCGCGTCATGACGAAGCTGATCGACAAAGGTTTCAGCCGCGAGCAAGCGTACGACACGGTGCAGCCGCGTGCGATGCAGGCTTGGGAAGAGCAGCGCCAATTCCGCTCGATCGTGGAAGAAACGACGGAAATTACGTCGGTGCTGTCTTCCGAGGAGATCGACGACTGCTTCAACCCTGCTTGGCATCTCAAGCATGTGGATACGATTTTCGCAAGACTGGGCTTGAACTAGGCGAGGAACGAGGGGATGAATGGAATGAGCGCAAGCGCAAGACCGCAGGCATTATCCACGGCTGTCGATTACGTAAAGGCGCCGCTGGTGTACAAGGGCAAGGTGCGGGAGCTGTACGATCTCGGGGAGCACTTCCTGATCGTCGTGACCGACCGGATCTCGGCGTTCGACTACGTGCTGGACCCGGCTGTTCCCGATAAGGGCAATGTGCTGAATCGGCTGTCGGCTTTCTGGTTCGAGGTAACGAAGGAGCTGCAGGAAAATCATGTGGTGCATACCGACGTGGCGTTGCTGGGCGATATCGTGACGGAGCCGGAGCTGCTTAAGAACCGCATCATGGTGACTCGCAAAGCCGAACGCATCGATATCGAATGCGTCGTGCGCGGCTACATTACGGGCGGCGGCTGGAGACAGTATACGAGCACGGGCGAGATCAACGGCATCAAGCTGCCGGAGGGCATGCGGAAGAACGAACATTTTGCTGAGCCGATCTTTACGCCGGCCGCAAAAAATGACGTCGGCCATGACGAAGACGTCCCGTTCGAGCGGATGGCGGAGCTGGTAGGCGAAACTCTGGCCGAGGAGCTTCGCGACCGCAGCCTGACTCTGTATCGCTTCGCGCATGACTATTGCCAGGAGCGCGGCATCATTCTCGCGGATTGCAAGTTCGAATTCGGTCTGATCGACGGCAAGGTCATCCTGATCGACGAAATTTTCACGCCGGACTCGTCGCGCTTCTGGTCGGAAGGCAGCTACGCTTACGACGTGGAGATCGACAGCATGGACAAGGAGCCGGTCCGAACTTACCTGCTGGGCTCGGACTGGGATCGCGACAGCATGCCGGATCCGCTGCCGGCGGTTGTCGTTGCGGCCACGACGGCGCGCTACCGCGAGATTTACCGTCGCTTGACGGGGCAGGAGCTGTCGTAGGAATCGGACATAGAAGCACCAAACGAGCATCACACAGTAACAGCAACAACTATCCAACAAGCATGTTCAACGAATTACCATTATAAACACACATTCAGGAGGCTATTATGAAGGCAACCGTCTACGTTACGATTAAGGAAAACGTTTTGGATCCGCAAGGAACGGCCGTACAAGGCGCGCTCCATTCCATGGGGTTCGCGGAAGTTGGCAAAGTGCGCATCGGCAAATATCTCGAGGTGGAGCTTGACACAAACGATCGCGCGGAAGCGGAAGCCCGCCTGAAAGTGATGTGCGAGAAGCTGCTCGCGAACACAGTGGTCGAAGACTACCGCTTCGAGCTGGAGGGTTAAGATCATGAAATTTGCGGTTCTCGTATTTCCCGGCTCCAACTGCGACATCGATTGCTACAAGGCAGTTGAAGCGATCGGCGAGCAGGTCGACTACGTCTGGCATACCGCTACGGACCTGTCCGGCTACGACGCTATCCTCGTGCCAGGCGGCTTCTCCTACGGCGATTACTTGCGCTGCGGCGCTATCGCGCAATTCGCGAACGTCATGAACGAAGTGAAGAAAGCGGCAGACGAAGGCAAATATATTCTTGGCATCTGCAACGGCTTCCAGATCCTTACGGAAGCAAATCTTCTCCCTGGCGCGCTTATCCGCAACACGGGCCTGAAATTCCGTTGCCATGGTACGCCTCTTGAAGTGGTGAACAGCAATACGGCTTTCACGAATCAATATTCGCAAGGCGAGATTATCGATATTCCGATCGCTCACGGCGAAGGCAACTACTTCTGCGACGAAGAAACGTTGGCCGAGCTCAAAGCGAACAATCAAATCGTATTCCGTTACGCGGGCGAAACAAATCCAAACGGCTCCGTCGACAACATCGCGGGCATTAGCAACAAAGCGGGCAACGTCGTCGGCATGATGCCGCACCCGGAGCGCGCGGTAAGCCAGATTCTGGGCTCGGAAGACGGACTGAGAATGTTTACATCGATTTTGAATGCATGGAGGGAACAACATGGCGCAGCAATTAACAGCTAAGGAGCCGACTGCGGAGCAAATCGCGGATCAGCGCATTTACACGCAATTCGGCGTTACGGATTACGAATACGAACTGATTTGCGGATTCCTGGGCCGCAAGCCCAACTACACGGAGATCGGCGTATTCAGCGTCATGTGGTCGGAGCATTGCTCTTACAAGAACTCCAAGCCTATTCTGAAAAAATTCCCGATCACCGGACCTCGCGTCCTGATGGGGCCGGGCGAAGGCGCGGGCATCGTCGACATCGGCGACAACCAGGCTGTCGTGTTTAAGATCGAATCCCATAACCATCCGTCTGCTGTCGAGCCTTATCAAGGCGCGGCGACGGGTGTCGGCGGCATTCTTCGCGATATTTTCTCGATGGGCGCGCGTCCTGTAGCGATACTAAACAGCTTGCGCTTTGGCAACTTGAACAATGAGCGCGTTAAATACTTGTTCGAAAATGTCGTCAGCGGCATCGCCGGCTACGGCAACTGTATCGGTGTTCCAACGGTTGGCGGCGAAGTGATGTTCGACGAAAGCTACGAAGGCAATCCGCTCGTCAACGCGATGTGCGTCGGGCTGATCGACCATGACAAAATCCAGCGCGGCGTCGCCAAAGGCGTAGGAAACCCTGTCTTCTACGTTGGCCCGGCAACGGGGCGCGATGGCATTCATGGCGCGACATTCGCATCCGTCGAGCTCTCCGAGGAGTCCGAGGAGAAACGTACGGCGGTCCAAGTCGGCGATCCGTTTATGGAAAAGCTGGTTATGGAAGCAACGCTCGAGCTGATCAACTCCGGCATCGTTCTGGGCATTCAGGATATGGGCGCGGCCGGCCTCACTTGCTCCAGCGCGGAGATGGCTTCCAAGGCAGGCAACGGTCTTGAGCTGTATCTCGACGAGGTGCCGCAGCGCGAGACGGGCATGACGCCTTACGAGATGATGTTGTCCGAGTCGCAAGAGCGTATGCTCTTTGTTGTCGAGCCTCAGCATGAGGCGCAAGCGAAGGAAATTTTCGATCGTTGGGGCATTATTTGCGCAAAAGTGGGCAAAGTGACGGATGACGGACGTCTCCGGTTGTTCCACCAGGGCGAAGAAGTAGCCGACATGCCGGTCAAAGCTCTTGTCGACGAGTGTCCAGTGTACAACAAACCGTCCAGCGAGCCTGCTTCGTTCCGCGAGAGCGCAGCGATCGACACGGCTGCTTTTGACGAAATTACGGATCTGAACGGCGCCCTCGAGAAAGTTCTGGCTTCCCCGACGGTTGCGAGCAAAGAGTGGGTATATAACCAATATGACTACATGGTTCGTACGGCTACGGCCGTGCGCCCGGGCTCCGATGCAGCGGTTGTTCTCGTTGACGGTACGCGCAAAGCGCTGGCGATGACGACGGATTGCAACGGACGTTACGTGCATCTGGACCCCGAGATGGGCGGACGGATCGCGGTCGCGGAAGCGGCGCGCAACATCGTATGCTCCGGCGCGGAGCCGCTGGCCATTACGGACAACCTTAACTTCGGCAACCCGGAGAAGCCGGAAATCTTCTGGCAGCTTGAAAAATCGGCGGATGGCATGTCCGAAGCTTGCGTGAAGCTGGATACGCCGGTCATCGGCGGCAACGTCAGCTTGTACAACGAGAATGCCAAAGGCGCGATCTACCCGACGCCGGTCATCGGCATGGTCGGCCTGGTGCATGACGTCGACCACATCATGACGCAAGGCTTCAAGTCCGAAGGCGACGTCATCGTGCTCCTCGGCGACACGAAAGCGGAGTTTGGCGGCAGCGAGCTGCAATACGTGCTGAGCGGCGCTCCTGCGGGACGTCCTCCGGTCATCGATCTCGACGTGGAGAAGCAAGTTCAAGATGCCGTCCTGGGCGCTATTCAGCAAGGGCTCGTCGCTTCGGCGCACGACTTGTCGGAAGGCGGCATCGCGGTAGCGCTGGCGGAGTCCTGTATCAGCGGCGGCGTTGGCGCGGAAGTATCGCTGACCAGCGACCTTCGTCCGGACCACTTGCTGTTCAGCGAATCGCAATCCCGCATTCTGCTGTCGGCGAAGCCGGAGCAGGCGGACGCATTGACAGCTCTTTTGAGCGAGCAAGGCGTTCAATTTGCGGTCATCGGTAAAGTATCGGGCAGCAGCCTCACCATTAACGTCAATGGCAAATCCGGCATCGCAGCGCCGGTACAACAACTGGAGAAGGTTTGGAAGGATGCGATTCCATGTCTCATGAAGTAATCGACCGTTCTGCGCAAGCGAGCGCTGTGCCTAATCGCACGGCTCTCGGCGGCCAGGTACGCGACGGTGCAACATTAGATGGCCAGGTGCTTTGGACCGGCGATCATTACAATGAGGGTATTGGCCGGGACGATATTTTTGACAAGTTGCGCGAGGAGTGCGGAGTCTTTGGCGTGTTCGGTCATCCCGACGCCGCAGGACTATCTTATTACGGCCTCCATGCGCTGCAGCATCGCGGAGAAGAAAGCTCCGGAATTTGTACGGTTGATACAGACAATGGCAATGCGTTTAACTACCATCGCGGCATGGGGTTAGTCAAGGAAGTGTTCGACAAGGACAAGCTGGACATGCTGAA
Organism: Paenibacillus sp. MY03; assembly: GCF_002165585.1. Lineage (NCBI taxonomy): Bacteria > Bacillati > Bacillota > Bacilli > Caryophanales > Paenibacillaceae > Paenibacillus > Paenibacillus sp. MY03. The sequence continues at coordinate 34,700 of NZ_MXQD01000049.1, forward strand.
GGGCGATCGCTCTATCGGCCATGTCCGCTACTCCACATCGGGCTCGAGCCAACTCGGCAACGCGCAGCCGCTTATTTTCAGATACCGTGATGGTGACCTAGGCGTTGCGACAAACGGCAATATCGTGAATGCGCCCGAGATTAGACACGAGCTCGAGATGAGCGGCTCCATCTTCCAGACATCCAGCGACACGGAAGTGATCGCGCACTTGATCGCCCGTTCCTCGAAGGACTTCGAGACGGCGGCCAAGGAAGCGTTGCAGCGTATCGTCGGCGGCTTTGCTTTCCTCATCATGACCAATGAGAAGATGATCGTCGCTTCCGATCCCAACGGACTTCGTCCGCTGGCGATGGCGCGTCTGGGCGATGCGTACGTGTTCTCTTCCGAGACTTGCGCGTTCGAGACAATCGGCGCGGAGTACGTTCGCGACGTTCAGCCGGGCGAGCTCCTGGTGTTGGATGCGAACGGCATACGCACGGATCGTTACGCGAAGATCGAACGCCGCGCGACCTGCGCGATGGAATATATTTATTTTGCGAGACCGGACAGCGACATTAACGGCATCAATATCCACTCCGCGCGCAAACGGATGGGACGTCAGCTGGCTACCGAGGCGTTCGTCGACGCGGATGTCGTAACAGGCGTACCGGACTCCAGTATTTCGGCAGCGATCGGATTCGCGGAGCAGACGGGCATTCCGTACGAGCTGGGGCTTATCAAAAACAAGTATACGGGCCGGACGTTCATCCAGCCTTCGCAGGAATTGCGCGAGAAGGGCGTCAAAATGAAGCTGTCCGCGGTTCGCAAGGTCGTCGAAGGTAAACGCGTCGTCATGATCGACGACTCCATCGTGCGCGGCACAACGTCGCGCCGGATCGTCAACTTGCTGCGCGAAGCGGGAGCTACGGAGGTGCACGTGCGAATTACGTCGCCGCCGTTCAAGAACCCTTGCTACTACGGCATCGACACGCCGGATCGCAAGGAGCTCATCGCTTCGTACCGCACAGTCGAAGAAATCCGTCAGGAAATCAATGCGGACTCCTTATCCTTCCTGAGCAATGACGGATTCGTCGACTCCGTGGGCGGCAACGACGGCGCGTACAACCGCGGCATGTGCCTTGCCTGCTTCGACAATGATTACCCGACTCCGGTTAACGAGGAGTCGGACAAAAGCTGCAGCTGCTAGAACAGCCGCGACCAGCGCTCCGTGCGGCGGAGTGGCGGCTGCGCGGAGCGAATAAGTCGGCGAGACCGACTTAATCTCGCGCCAAGCGGCTGCACGGAGCAAATAAGTCGGTGTAATCGACTTAATCCAGCGCCAAGCGGCTGCACGGAGCAAATAAGTCGGTGTAATCGACTTAATCTCCCGCAAAGCGGCTGCGCGGAGCGAATAAGTCGGCGAGACCGACTTAATCTCGCGCCAAGCTGCTGCGTGGAGCGAATAAGTCGGTGTAGCCGACCTAATCTCACGCCAAGCCGCTACGCTGAGTAAATAAGTCGGTGTAACCGACTTAATCTCTCGCAAAGCTGCTGCGTGGAGCGAATAAGTCGGCGACACCGACTTAATCCAGCGCCAAGCGGCTGCACGGAGCAAATAAGTCGGCGAGACCGACTTAATCCCGCGCCAAGCTGCTGCACGGAGCAAATAAGTCGGTGTGACCGACTTAATCCCGCGCCAAGCTGCTGCGTGGAGCGAATAAGTCGGCGCAGTCGACCTATTTACGAGACGAAAGTTAGTCTGCCAAACCTGCGAGTTTGCACACTTGAGTTGCATGTTGCGGGATAAGATACTTTTCTGAGAACGAAATAAGGAGTGGAACCTTTTGTCAGAAGCATATAAAAAGGCTGGAGTCGACATCGCCGCGGGCAACGAAGCGGTCGAACGGATGAAAAAACACGTGAAGCGCACTTACCGTCCGGAGGTTCTGGCGGAGCTGGGCGGCTTCGGCGGCCTGTTCGGACTGGACAAGGACAAATACGAGGAGCCCGTGCTCGTATCCGGAACGGACGGCGTCGGCACGAAGCTGAAGCTGGCGTTCGCAATGGACAAGCATGACACGATCGGAATCGATGCGGTAGCGATGTGCGTGAACGATATTATCGTGCAAGGCGCAGAGCCGCTCTTCTTCCTCGACTATCTGGCATGCGGCAAAGTTGTTCCCGAGAAGATCGAAGCGATTGTCAAAGGGATCTCCGAAGGCTGCGTCCAATCCGGCTGCGCGCTGATCGGCGGCGAGACTGCAGAGATGCCTGGCATGTACTCCGAAGAAGAATACGACATCGCCGGTTTCACGGTCGGCATCGTCGACAAGAAAAAAATGATCGACGGCTCCACAATTGCACCTGGAGACGCGGTGCTTGGCTTCGCTTCCAGCGGCATCCACAGCAACGGCTTCTCGCTCGTTCGCCGTCTGCTGCTCGAAGAAGCCGGTTACTCCCTGGATCAACAGCTGGACGAGCTGGACGGCGCCAAGCTGGGCGACGTGCTGCTCGAGCCGACTCGCATCTACGTGAAGCAAGCCCTTAAGCTGATCGAGGAAGTGCAAGTGAAAGGCATGGCGCACATTACAGGCGGCGGTTTCATCGAGAACATCCCGCGCGTGCTGCCGGACGGCGTGAACGTAGACATCGCTTATGGCTCGTGGCCGATCCTGCCGATCTTCGGCTTGATGCAAGACAAGGGCGCGATCTCGAACCGCGACATGTTCACGACGTTCAACATGGGCATCGGTCTGGTTATCGTCGTGCCAGCCGACCAAGCAGAGAAGGCGATTAAAATCTCCGAAGAGCTTGGCGAGAAGGCTTACCGAATCGGCACGGTTACGGAAGGCAACCGCGTCGTAACGTTCACGGGAGCGGAAGTATAATGGCGCCGCTGCGCATTGCGGTATTCGCTTCGGGACAAGGGACGAACTTCCAGGCGATTGCGGATGCGGTGCGGGAGGGGAAGCTCGATGTGACCATCGAGCTTCTTGTTTGTGACAAGCCGTCTGCGCCGGTCGTCGAACGGGCGAGCCGGGCAGGCGTAGACGCCTTCGTATTCAAACCCAAGGATTACCCGAACCGCGAAGCTTACGAAACGGAAATCGTCGCCGAACTCACGAAGCGCGGCGTGGAGCTCATCGTGCTTGCTGGCTACATGCGCATTCTCACTCCTACAATCGTCGAGCCTTATTATGGCCGGATGATCAACGTGCATCCGTCGCTGCTGCCGGCATTCCCCGGCGTAAATGCAATGGGTCAGGCGCTGGACTACGGCGTAAAGGTGACCGGCGTTACGGTGCACTATGTCGACGGCGGGCTAGACAGCGGTCCGATTATCGCGCAGGTCGTCGTACCAATCTCGGATGGCGAGGGCATCGACACGTTGTCAGAACGAATTCAAGCAGAGGAACGCGAGCTGCTGCCTAACGTGGTCGGCGCAATCGCGGCTGGTCGAGTCAAGCTCGACGGGCGGCAAGTGACCGTATCGTAGTCGTAGTTACCCTGTCCGATAATGTTAAAAAACGGAAGAAAACGCGCAAATAGCTTCGCTGTTATCCGTTAGAAATCATAACGTTATTGACTCAATCCAATCCAACCAATCCAAGGAGGACGTTAAAAGTGGCTATTCGCAGAGCGTTGATCAGCGTGTCCGACAAGACGGGCATCGTTGAGTTTTCGAGAGCACTCGCAGAGCAAGGCGTGCAAATTATTTCGACCGGGGGTACGTTCAACCTGCTTCAGAAGGAAGGCGTTCCCGTCATTGGCATCTCCGATGTAACAGGGTTCCCCGAGATTATGGACGGACGCGTCAAAACGCTGCACCCGGCCGTACACAGCGGCCTGCTTGCGGTTCGCGACAACGAAGAACATCAGAAAGCGATGAAAGAGCTGGGACTCGAATATATCGACCTGGTAGTCGTTAACTTGTATCCGTTTAAAGAAACAATCGCCAAGCCTGACGTGACCTACGAGGACGCGATCGAAAATATCGACATCGGCGGCCCGACCATGCTTCGTTCCGCAGCCAAAAACCATGCATTCGTCACGGTTGTCGTCGACGCCGGCGACTACGCTGCCGTTGCGGAAGAGTTGAAAGAGGGCGGCGACACGACGCTCGCGACGCGCAAACGTCTGGCCGCGAAAGTATTCCGCCACACGGCGGCTTACGACGCGCTGATCTCGGACTACCTCTCCAAACAAACGGGCGAGCCGCTTCCCGAGACTTACACAATTACTTACGAGAAGGTGCAAGATCTGCGCTACGGCGAGAACCCGCACCAGAAAGCAGCTTTCTACAGCAAGCCGCTGGCGGCGACGGGCAACGTCACAACTGCCGAGCAATTGCACGGCAAGGAGCTGTCCTACAACAACATTAACGACGCGAACGCCGCGCTCTCCATCTTGAAGGAATTCGACGAGCCGGCAGTTGTTGCCGTCAAACATATGAACCCTTGCGGAGTGGGCATCGGAGCAACGATTCACGAAGCGTACCAAAAAGCGTACGAAGCCGATCCGACATCGATCTTCGGCGGCATCGTCGCGGCTAACCGCACGATCGGCGCCGATACGGCCGAACTGCTGGGCGGCATCTTCCTGGAGATCATCATCGCGCCTGATTACACACCTGAAGCGTTCGACATTCTCGCGAAGAAGAAAAACATCCGTTTGCTCAAGCTCGGCGAACTGACGGCTGCGGCCGAACGCAAATCCGAGTGGGTCGTCACGTCCGTAGACGGCGGCATGCTCGTTCAAGAGAGCGACGTGCACAGCATTACGGAAGCGGATCTGAAAGTCGTCACGGAGCGCCAGCCGACTCCGGAAGAACTCAAACAGCTTCTGTTCGGATGGAAGGTCGTGAAACACGTGAAGTCGAACGCGATTTTGCTCGCGAAGGACGACATGACGGTAGGCGTAGGCGCAGGCCAAATGAACCGCGTCGGCGCGGCGCGCATCGCGATCGAACAAGCAGGCGAGAAAGCTGTCGGCGCGGTACTGGCTTCCGATGCGTTTTTCCCGATGGGCGATACGGTCGAGCTTGCGGCGAAAGCCGGCATCAAGGCGATCATCCAGCCCGGCGGCTCCATCAAGGACGAAGAATCCATCGCTGCGGCGAACGCGAACGGCATAGCAATGGTGTTTACGAGCGTCCGTCACTTCAAACATTAATCCACGTTACAAGAAAAGGGGCTTGCACTCATTATGCGTATATTGGTCATTGGCAGCGGCGGACGCGAGCATACGATCTGCTGGTCGCTCAAGAAAAGCGATAAAGTGAAGGAGCTGTTCTGCGCGCCAGGAAATGCAGGCATTTCGCAAATCGCGGAATGCGTGCCGATTCCGGTATCCCAGTTCGACGAGCTGACCCGTTTCGCCAAGGAAGCGTCGATCGATCTCGTATTCGTCGGTCCCGACGATCCGCTTGCGGAAGGTATCGTGGACGCTTTCGAAGCGGCGGGCATTCCTGCTTTCGGTCCGAACAAGGCGGCCGCGGAGATTGAAGGCAGCAAGATTTTTATGAAAAACCTGCTCAAAAAATACAATATCCCGACAGCCAAGTACGAGACGTTTACCGACTACGAGGCTGCCTCCGCGTATTTGCGCGAGCAGTCCACTCCGATCGTCATCAAAGCGGACGGTCTCGCAGCCGGCAAAGGCGTAACGGTCGCCTACTCCATGGAAGAGGCTGAGAAGGCTCTTCGCGAAGCGATGGTCGACAAGGTGTTCGGCGAAGCGGGCAACCAGATCGTCATCGAGGAATTTCTCGAAGGGCAAGAGATGTCGATCCTGGCGTTCGTGGACGGCGAAACCGTAAAACCAATGGTTCCGGCCCAGGACCACAAGCCGATCTTTGACGGCGACAAAGGACCGAACACGGGAGGCATGGGCACGTACACGCCGCTTCCCCATATCGATCCGGCGATCATCGAGGAGTCTATCACGAACATTATCATTCCGACGGCAAAGGCAATGGTCAGCGAAGGACGTCCGTTCCGCGGCGTATTATTTGCGGGCTTGATGATCACCAAGGATGGCCCCAAGACGATCGAGTTCAACGCCCGCATGGGCGATCCCGAGACGCAGGTCGTGCTGCCGCGGCTGAAGACGGATCTCGTCGACATCGTGTTGGCTGCGATGAACGGACGGTTGGGCGATCTCGACATCGAATGGAGCGACGAAGCGGCGGTATGCGTCGTGGCGGCATCCGAAGGATATCCGGCTTCCTATCCGAAAGGCCGCGTTATTACGGGCATTGCGGAAGCGGAAGCGCAAGGCGCGCTTGTGTTCCACGCGGGCACTGCGCTCAAGGACGGCCAGTTCGTGACGAACGGCGGACGCGTGCTCGGCATCGTCGGCCGCGGCCGCGACATCGCGGAAGCTCGCGCGCGCGCCTACGAGGCGGTTAGCGTCATCTCCTTCGAGGGGATGCAGAACCGCACGGACATCGCGGCGAAGGCTCTTCGTTAGGAGCTAGCTGCCCTACTGATCGGTTCAAAATAAAAAGACCTCAATCCCTAAATTAGGGATCGAGGTCTTTTTGCTGTGGAGATAACAACTGCCAAACAGTTTTTGTTATCCGTTAAGAAGATAAATCTTATTTATAATAGGATGTAGTCAAAGGGATAAAGACAGCGGTGTCTTTAGTGGCACTTCCATAGATGTACAGCTCTTCAACGCCCCCGATATCAACCTTGACCGTAACCAGGCCATTTTCGGATTTGATGACATTTTCTGATTTCAGAATAATGTCGTTTTCCGAGTCTTTAATCGTAAAGTCTGTCAGATCGCCGCCGACAGCTGCAATCTGAAGGTATAACGATTGATAGTTTTTATCCGGATAGAGCATAAAACTAACATTGCGGTTGCCGGAAGCGTTGTCGTAAAAAGCTTCTTTGTAATCCTTGCCTTTATAGGTCGTTTGGACCGGGTCCTTCGTGTGGTACATATCATCGAATCCCTTGGCAATAGAGGTGCCATCAACCTTTTCGCCCAAAATAATTGTTTTGGTTGCCTCGTCATAATCTACCGCTACATCAAGCGCATCGGACACAGCGCGGATAGGAAAATAGTTGGCGCCTTGATAGACGATCGGTGCAATGGCGTTGCCGTTTACGTCACGCAGATCAGCGTAAGTTCCGTCGACCTGTACCTTTATTTCAGGGTTTAGAAAGGCTTTAATCTCCTGCAGCTTCGTCGCCGCAAATGCCCCCGTTCCCATACTGGCCAACATGGATACACCGATAATGGCTGCAAATGCTTTTTTCTTCAATACGCTCACGCTCCTGGCTGAAAATGATGTAAAATATCAACAATTATTATAAATGAATAATTTTCCATCAACAAGAGTCCTTTGGCATAGTAAATTGGGAGATCAATTGCCTGGGCTACCAAGGCTGGTTGTCCATCGACCAGTACCCTTATCGTGAGGAAGGGCTGGCTGCGGTCCGCGAAGGTGTGCTGGAGGTGGAAGCTTTTAACCGTCTGCTTGAATCCATTCTCCCTGTCACTATTTCTTGTCATTATTTCCCGAATGATGTTACTCTTTTGTAACTCTCTAAATCTATTCTTCCGATAAGATTAAACTATCAGCAGATTAGAAGGTGAGAAGGATGGACAGGACAAAAAAACGTCGTCGTCGGAGATTGGTTCTATTAATGGTTATTGTGGCGGTATTCTTCTGGGTTGCCGGCTGCGCGGCAGGGAGATCGATGTCGATGGGGATGTCGGCAATCATCCCGTCCGTCGTCAAGGGCGGAGAGACGATCCAAGGCGGAACGGCTTCAGGCTCGGGTAACGGAGGCGGAGGGGCAGCGGATCAGGACGGTACGCTGACCGGCGTCGGAGGCTCCGGAGGCCAGGGCGGCTCTGGCGAGCCGCAAAACGGGCATGGAACGGGAAGCGGAAGTCAGAGCGGCTCCTCCGGCAACGGCAGCTCGGGAGGAAGTGCGGGCACCGGTGGCGATAATGCCGGCGGCAAAGGAACAGAAGGAACAAACGGCCAAAACGGCAATGATGACGGAGGAAAGAATGGCAGTACGGGCAGCGGCGCCGGTATCGGAGCAGGCGGCGGCACGGGAACTGGTGCGGGAATCGGAGCAGGTAACGGTAATGGCTCCGTTAACGGAGGGACTGGCTCCGGCAATTCCGGAGGCAAGCCTGGCGAAGGCGCCAATGCCGGCGGTCAGCCGGACAAACCGTCCGTTCCGGCAGAAGAAGGAAATAGCGATAATGACAAGAAGCTGGTGGCACTCACTTTCGACGACGGTCCTGATAAAAAATATACGACGGCGATTTTGGATATTTTGAAGGAAAAAGGGGTCAAAGCGACGTTCTTTGTCGTTGGCCAGCAAGTGAAGTTGTATCCCGAGGTGCTGCAGCGCATTGCGGACGAAGGACATACGATCGGCAATCATTCGCAAAATCATAAAGATCTCAAGAAACAAGAGAAATCGGTCATCCTGGAGCAGATTAATAAAACGGATGAGGCGATCCGGGACGTTCTTGGCGAGAAGCCGACATTGTTCCGGGCTCCATACGGGTCGATGTCGGATACGGTAAAGCAGATTCTTAAAGCGCAAGACCGGGTGCACACGGGCTGGACGGTGGACACGAGGGATTGGGCGGGGACTTCTCCCGCCGACATGCGTCAGATGATTATTCAAGACACGAAGCCTAATGGTATAATATTAATGCATTCATTCGGAAGCAAGCATATTAAGAATACGGTCGAGGCTCTGCCGGGGATTATCGACGACTTGCATAAGTTGGGTTACACGCTTGTTACGGTGGACGAACTGCCTTGACCTTTGAAGGAGATTGTATCAGCTATGTCGCATGCCAGCCAGACTTCTCCAACTGCATACCGCGAGAGCGCAACGAGCGAAGAATCCGTAAGCATTTCCCGAAAATCCGGCGGCGGCAGCTTGAAGGTATTCATGAGGCTGATGCCGCTGGGAGCGATGTTAAGCTTGCTGATGCTTGCCGGCTGCCAATATACGGCGGCTCCTGCAGATCTGCTGCTGAAGCCGGAAATCGGCGAGGACAAGGAGCAGCTGCTGGCAGCTGTGACGAAGGCGTTGCCGGAGTTCAGCATTCTGATGCTGCCGCATAGCAACGATGTCATGGAAGCGGTCCGGTTAATCGATCTGGATGGGGACGGCAAAAACGAAGCGGTCGTTACCTACTACAATGAATACAGCTCGCCGGAGATTATGACGCTGCGTCATACGGACAATGGCTGGCGGCAATGGCTGCTCGTCCAGCAGCCTCTTGCTCGCGAGATGACTTGGCTGAGCATCATCGATATGGACGGAGACGGCGTCATGGAGCTCGCGGTAGGCTGGGCAGGCGCGTTCGACAGTCCATCGATGCTGGAGATGTATTCGTTCTCGAATAAGGCGGCGCGCAACGATAAGGGTAAGCTGACGATGGTGCCGGCTGCCTCTTTGCCGTTTAGTCTCGCCGATACAGCGGACCTTAATCGCGACGGCAAGCAGGTGCTCGCGGTTATAAGCGGAACCTCCTTCTCCGGTACGACGGCGGAGCTCATCATGCCCGTCTTTCAATTGGCCGTCTACACTTGGGAAGACGGAAAGCTGGCATCAAGAGCCAAGACAACGCTGCCGGAAGGCGTCAATCTGTTCGAGCGCATAAAGATGGGGAGCATCTCTCCACGCCATCAAGGGATACTGCTGGAGGGCGGCACTGGCGCGCATAGCATGCTCACTTATATGTATGCCTGGAACGGGCGCGATCTGTCGCTCGTGTTCCCGACGCCCGAGCAGGAAAAGTTGGGCTACGGCTTTGCCGGCAAGCCAACGGTCAGCCGCGATATGAACGGCGACGGTATCATCGAGCTTCAGCGGACATGGGAGGCCCCGGGACAAGAGGGCGTCCCTTATTCCGATTCGTTGTGGATTACGGAGTGGCTGCAATGGGACGGCAGGAACGAATTCCGGAAGATCGCAGAGCAATACGTAGACGAGAGCTACGGTCTGCTTCTCGACATTCCTGAGGCCTGGCAAGGGAAGTACACGCTGGAGAAACCGCCAAGAGCAAGCTATGGAGTCGTCACGCTGCAATATTACAATCCGGACACGGCGGAGAGGGCCGATCTCATCTCCATCCATGTCGTTCCGAAAAACCAGTGGGATGGCGTGGAGCATGTGTGGCGGGAAGAGAAGCGGACCTTCCGAACGCTTGGCACGTACGGGGGCAACCTATATGCGGCAGTCTTGTACGATGAAACGCTCGGCGACGCGAATTCATTAACTGCGCATTCCAGGGCGGAGGCCGAGGAGATGCTGAAAGAGAAGGAGCAGTTTCTGGAGCGGATTCGGATCGAATTCTCGGAATAAGCGGAGAAAGGGGGGAATATCCAATGCGAATCTTGTTGCTGGAGGATGAAGAATCGATAAGGGGGTTTGTCCGCATTAATCTCAGGCGCAACGATATGATCGTCACCGAGGCGGAGAACGGCGAACAAGCGCTTGCTTGCGCTGAAAACGACGGACCGTTCGATATCGCGCTGCTTGATGTCATGCTGCCTACAATCAGCGGGTTCGAAGTATGCGAGCAACTTAGAGCGCGATATCCCCGGATGGGTATCATCATGCTGACGGCGAAGTCGCAAGAAGAGGACAAGATCAAGGGATTGGAGCTAGGCGCCGACGATTATGTGCAGAAACCGTTTAGCCCTGGCGAGCTAGTCGCCCGAATCAAATCGCTCTATCGTCGGATGCATGCGGAGCCGCAGCCGGTGACCGCTGTAGATCGAGAAGCCGTTTCTCAGGCGGAATCGGCTGTTGCATCGGAATCAGCAAGCGCCATCGACGGAGCATTGACGCAATCCGGCGGTAAGGCAATCCCTGAGGAAAGCTTGCCGGTCCATATCCAAAATATCCTGAGTCCGTCCGATGAGGTCGTCAGCGGTCCGTTCCGTCTGTCGGTATCTCAGCGGCGGTTATGGAAAAACGGCCAGGAGATCGTGCTCACCCCTACCGAGTGGGCGTTGGTAAGGCTGCTTATGGAGAGCGCGGGGAAAAGCGTGAGCAGGGATCATATTTTGACCGAGGTATGGGGTCGGTATTATGTTGGCGATCTTAAGGTTGTGGACGTCAATATCCGGCGCATTCGACAGAAGTTGGAGGCAAGTCCTTCGGAACCGGCGTTCATCGAGACGGTCTGGGGGTTCGGTTATCGCTGGAGACGGGGAGCTGCGGAATGAGAAGCATTAAGGCGAAGATGGTATGGAGCTATCTGCTTCTGATTGCGCTGGTTGTCGCGGTGCTGGGAGCAGCTTTCGTCATACTCATCTGGAATTATTATTACGGCAGCGCGCAGAGCTCCGTGAAGCAGCGCGCCGAATCTGCCTTTACGCAGCACAGCCGGTCGCTGACTTCGCTTAGTCTGCATGACCAGGCCGATTATTTGCTTCAAAATATGGCCGACGGCGGTCCCACTCGAATTCAGCTGCTCAGCAGCGAGGGAGAACTGCGTATTGACTCGGACGGATTCGCTCCCCGCATTCGCTATTCGTCGGCCGACGTTAGAAGCGCAATGGCGGGACAAACAGGGACTTGGAGCGGCGTGGATCCTTATTACGGCGAGCGGGTGACATCCGTCACGATTCCGCTGCGCGGGGATACGCGCGTCGTTTCTTTGCTGCGGTATACGTCGTCGCTGGAGCGGGTAGACAGCATGGTGGGGCAGCTGATCCAGATGGCCGTCATCACGGGGATATCCGTTATCCTGTTGTTTCTGGGCTTAAGCCTGTTCCTGGCGCAGCGCATCGTGGGACCGATTCAGGAGCTGAAGCGGGCGGCGAGGTATATGGCGGAGGGAGATTGGACGAAACGGGCGATGAAACGCAGCGGGGACGAAATTGGACAGCTGTCCGAGACGTTTAACGTAATGGTGAGCGAGCTGAATAAACGGGAGAAGCTCAAAAATGATTTTATATCGTCGATATCGCATGAGCTGCGAACCCCGCTTACCTCCATCAAGGGTTGGAGCGAAACGTTGAAGGAAAGCGAGCCGGACCGCGACGACGAAGAGGTCAAGCTCGGGCTCTCCATCATTAGCAAGGAAACGGAACGGCTCACCGGTCTTGTCGAGGATCTGCTGGACTTCTCCAAGCTGTCCGCAAGCTCTATGGAGCTGCACACCGAGGTGCTGGACTTGAACGGCCCTGTCAAGGAAACGGTCAGACAGTTGGCCGTGCGGGAGGAAGGGACGCGAGTGAAGCTGATGGCGTCTTACGCGGCGGGACCGATTGTCGTCAGCGGCGACGCGAACCGTCTTAAGCAGGTCGTTATTAATCTCATCGACAACGCGTTCAAGTTCACGCCTCCGGGAGGGACGATTCGTGTGGCGACTACAGTATCTGAAGAGTTGCACGTGGCGCGGGTGACGGTTTCGGATACGGGATGCGGGATTGAAGCGGAGGATCTGCCCCATGTTACGGAGAAATTCTACAAAGCCAGCTCCGGTCAAGGCGGATCTGGCCTGGGGCTGGCGATTTGCAAGGAAATCATAGAGCTGCACGGCGGCGAGCTTCGTATCGACAGCGAACGGGGAGCGGGAACGATCGCGACGATTACGATACCTTATAGTTCGTGTTCAAAAAGTTCGGTTCTCAGTACCGAGAAGATTGAATGAAGCTAGGACCTGAGGAGCGGAGCGTAGTGGAAGCTACGTGAGCACCTGCAATGTTTCCGGAGGAAACATACTTCGTAAGCATATGCTTAGGTTCGGCAAACCTCGGGCCCCGCGAAAGTAATCGGAATTGATATCGAAGCTTCCCTTCACTTTCGTGGGTTTCAGGAAAAATTCGACGTCGAGTATGCATCTAGAGTTACTTCGTAATGGGAAGCGGACTTTTTGAACAACCTCTTACACGCGGGAGCGGTCTACTCCTTAAAGAAAAGCAGCTTCCGATTGGCTATGACGTATATGACGGCAATAATAACGCCGGCGCATAACATAATCGACAGCCAGTTGTCGCGAAGCCATGCAATCCACAATGGCATTTCAGGCATTTCGTTCACCTCCGATGTTGATATTGTTTTACTGCACGCCAAGCCGAATCTCTTGCGGGAGATCGGCTTTTTTGTATTAGTGTGCGCTGCAACTGCCAACTCCATGCGGGATACCCGTTGACAGTCTGCCCGTGGAAATGTTAGGATGAATGCATCTAATTCATAGTTAACTTATAGGAATTATTATATATAGAATTTTGGTATTGGAGGAATGGTCATGGAGAAGCAATTGACTCTTAAGCATGGAGATCTGGATCTGCAAGCTACCCTGCATTATCCAACAAGAGGACATCATCTGGACGAGAAGCGTCAGGCCATCGTCATATGCCATGGATTTATCGGCAGCCGGGTCGGCGTGGACCGTCTATTCGTAAAGGCGGCAAGGGAGCTTGCTGCGCAAGGCTCCTACGTGCTTCGTTTCGATTATGGCGGCTGCGGAGAGAGCAACGGGGACTACGGAGCACTAGGCTTCAATGCCATGATCGATCAGACGAGGACGGCCATCGATTATGTGTTTGGAATGGATTGCGTGGATCCTTCGCGTATCGTATTGCTTGGACACAGCCTGGGAGGCGCCGTCGCCTTGTTGACCGCGGTGAAAGATAAGCGGGTCAAGCGGCTTATCATGTGGTCCGCCGTCGGATATCCGTTTACCGACATCGTTCGAATTGTCGGGAAGGACGGCTATGACGAGGCGGTAACGAAAGGCAGAACCGACTATGCCGGTTACTCTCTCCAGACTGTGTTCTTCGAATCCCTGATGGAGCATCAGCCGTTCCAATCGGCGACACGTTTCGGCGGAGAGGTGCTGCTTGTTCATGGCACGAGCGACGAGCTCATTCCCGTCGACTACAGCTTCCTGTATCAGAAGGTGTTCTGGACGAGAAGCGAGGGGCTGTGCGACAAAGAGATTATTTTCCAGGCGGGCCATACCTATTCCTCCAAGCAGCATCAGGAAGAGGCGATTCGCGTGACCGCGGAGTGGCTGTCAGGCCTCGACCGCAAGCAGCAGGATTGGCTTCACTGGTCGATTTGACGGAAAAAAGATCATTTTTGTCGAGACATCTCGCCCTAACCTGTGCTTAAATAGTAGATAGACGGTAAAAGATTCTATGATTACCAACTTTCTAGCAGAGGCGGGTTATTCATGAACAACCGATTGAGGGGAAGTCTCGCAGCTATACTTGCGGCTACAATCGTGATGACGGCAGCATGCGGCGGCAGCAATGCAGCTCCCGTTAACGTACCGCCGGAGCCGACGGCTTCTCCGACGATGGAAGCAACTCCAATTCCGACTGCTGCGCCGCTTCCCTACACAGCGCCTTTATCCGGCATCGGACTTGCGCAAGAGGCAAAGTTTAGACCGATGGCCGTTATGATCAACAACTTCTCCGCGGCCAGACCGCAGTCCGGCTTGACGGGAGCCGACGTCATCTGGGAAGTGCTCGCCGAAGGCGGCATTACCAGGCTTGTCGCGATCTTCCAAAGCACGGAGTCACTCTCCGACACGATTGGTCCTATTCGCAGCAACCGCAAATATTTGATCGATATCGCCGACAGCTATGGAGCGGTAATGGCCCATGCGGGCGGGAGTCCCGAAGCTTATGGCATTCTGCAGAAGCAAGGCAAACCTTATCTCGACGAAATCACGAACGCAGGCTCGTACTTCTGGAGGAGCAAGGACCGCAAGGCTCCGCATAATTTGTATTCCTCGCTGGAGAAGCTTCGCGATGGCGCCGAGAAAAAGAAGTACAGCGACGACAAGCCAGTCCCCGTCTATCAGTTCTCGGAGAACGGGACGGTCGCCGGCGCGTCTGGCGCCGAGGATGCGCGCGACATTACGATCAAATTTCTGATGGACAGCTATAAGGTAGGTTATATCTACGATGAGACCTCCGGTCTTTACAGCCGGTCGATCAACGGCGAACCTCATATCGACTTGAACAACAACGCTACGCTTGCCGCGGCCAATCTGATTGTATTCGAGACAACGCACAGGACGCTTGATGATGTCGGAAGACTGTCCGTCGACCTGGTGTCGGGAGGCAATGCCTACTTGTTCCAGAAAGGAAAGAAGATCGATATCGACTGGGTGTCCGCTCCGGACGACATGATCCGGTTCGCAACGAAGGAAGGCGCCGAGATCTCGCTGGTGCCGGGCAAAACTTATATACATATCGTGCCTAACAAGCCGGCGCTCGCCGAGCATGTGGCATGGGTACAATCCGCCAGCGCTGGATAAGCTAAGGAGGCGGAACGTTAAAAGAGGATTCCGCTGCGGAATCCTCTTTTCCTGTTATTTACCGCATAGGAGTGTTTACGTTGAGATTTTCTCATCACAAATTACGATGGAGCTATTGTGGTACTCGAAAAAATATGTTTAAATTTTTCATGGATGTTTACATTCCCTTAACAATTGTAGTGTAAACTACGTTAGGGCGAGTTACTGTCCGTCAGCGACATACCATTTTCTAGTGGATAAGGGGATTGACATGTTTAAGAAAAAGGACATTTTTTTCACAACGCTCGAAGCGATGGGCGATACGTTGGTTGAAGCCACCGAATATTTCGCTGCAGGCGTTTCGGATCTGTCGAACTTGACGGCATTCGCCAAGCGAATGAAAGAGATGGAAAGCCAGTGCGATCAATTTACGCACACCATCTTGAAAGAACTGAACAAAACCTTCATCACGCCAATCGAACGGGAGGACATCATGGCCCTCACGACCTCGCTGGACGATGTCCTGGACGGAATCGAGGCATGCGCTTCCCGGTTCGAAATGTACAATGTTCGTGAGAAGGACGAATATATTACGTTGTTCGCCGACGTTATCGTACGTTCTACTCATCAGATTCGCAAAGCGATTCAATTACTTACGCAAAAGAAGCTGCTAGCGATGAGAGAGCATACAATCGCCATTAACGAACTTGAGAATCAAGCCGACGACCTGCTTCGCGTCAGCGTGACAAGTCTGTTCGCTAACGTGAAGGACCCAATCGAGCTTATCAAGCGCAAGGAAATTTACGAGCGTCTTGAGCAGACGACCGACTACTGCGAGGATGTAGCGAATATACTGGAATCGATCATTATGCGTAACAGCTAATCCAGAGGAGCAGGAGTCGTACACATGGAGATATATGTATTATGGATCGTCGTTTTCCTGGCGCTAGCCTTCGACTTTATTAACGGGTTCCACGACACGGCCAATGCGATCGCAACCTCGGTATCGACGCGCGCCATCAAGCCAAAGCTTGCCGTCCTCATGGCGGCAGTCATGAACTTCCTCGGCGCGATTACGTTTACAGGCGTAGCCAAGATGATCGGCAGCGGCGTGGCCAACCCGGCAGACCTGGAGTTCGGCATCGAGATCGTCATTGCAGCCTTGCTGTCTGCTATTGCATGGAACTTGATTACTTGGTGGTTCGGCATTCCGTCCTCGTCCTCGCACGCGCTCATCGGTTCATTGGCCGGAGCGGTAATCGTGGGAGCGGGTATGAATTCGCTGAATGCCAGCGGATTCATCGATATTCTAAAAGCACTTCTTCTATCTCCGCTTATCGCGTTCGCAATGGGCTTCCTGCTGATGTGGATTCTTAAGCGCGTGTTCGCGAAAAGCAGCCCGCATACCATCAACAAAGGCTTCCGAGGCGGGCAGGTCATTACGGCGATGTTCCAATCGTTCTCGCACGGTACAAACGACGCGCAGAAGGCGATGGGCATTATCGTATTCGCGCTAGTCGCTGCCGGGGTCCAAGAAAACACGGACCATATTCCGTTTTGGGTGCAGCTCTCCGCTGCAACTGCGATGGCGCTCGGTACTTCAGTCGGCGGCTGGAAGATCATCAAGACGATGGGTACCAAGATATTCAAGATCGAGCCGATCAACGGCTTCGCGGCTGATATCGGATCCGCTGTTGTTATCCTAACGGCAACGTTAATCCACCTTCCCGTCAGCACGACGCATGTCATTACGTCCTCGATTCTCGGCGTAGGCAGCGCGAAACGTTTCTCGGCCGTGCGCTGGGGCGTAGCGGGCAGAATCGTGGTGGCCTGGTTCATTACGATCCCGATTACGGCGGTGCTCGCGATGTTCTTCTTCTGGATCATCAAGACATTGTTCCTGTGAGCCGTACAACACTTCAACACAAACCTGCCTCTAAACGCGGTCGCCTTTCTTCGAAAGGCCCCGATTGAGATTTTCTCAACTAACAAGGGACACTCCCTCATCGTTATCCTCTCCGGACTAGACGATGATCGGAATGTCCCTTGTGTCGTTACAAATTTTTACCTTCTGCGTCTTGGGCGGTTCTGGCGTTTCACTGACGACTTCCGTCCGCTTCCACTGTTAGTGGTGCGGCGTTTGCGAGGTCGCGGACGAGACAGTCCGGAACCTCCGTTGTCGCTTGGTGCAGGCTGGGATTTCTTGCCGAAGGAGCCCATAAACACTTTCATGAGCGGAGCCATCTGGGAGACGCTTCCGACGACCTTCTGCACCTTGGTTACCGTGGAGAGGATGCCGTCCAGTCCGCCCATACGGTCAACAAAACCTTTGATCTCGGTCGGATTCGCGTATTTGAGCAAGTTTGCAAGCGAGAACCCTTTGCCGCCTCCTCCAGAGGCAGGCGGGGCAGGCAGCAAACTGTTCTGCGTCGGCGGCAAGACGGTTGGCAGCAGGTTCGACTGGCCCTCTCGCGGTGATTCCTGGTGGACAATGACGGGATATGTCGGGTACGATTGCGGCTGATGTTGCCTTGTTGGCATGTCGTCATATTGGAAGCCGCCATGCAAGCCGCTATATGGACGGTTCAGCATGCTTTGGCCTTGTCGATGCGAGAAGCCTTGTTCGCTGACTTGCATGTTCCTTGTACCGTTCCCGTGGCTGTTGCCGCGCCCGCCAGCTCCGGGATTTTGATAAGGATTCACAACGGATCACAACCCTTCTTTTCTACTAGCTTATGGGATAGGCAAACGCTTGGATTGGACGAATGTCCCGATTCCCTAATAAATTTATAGTTATTAGCCCGTACATTCTTCCTAATTACAACGAAGGGGAACGGTTGTGTTTGAACAAACGCCGACAAAAGGATACAATAGAATTTATAGTGACTATGGGAGTGAATGCGCATGCAGCTGAAGAAGCTGAACGATAAAGCAATTGACCAACTATTCGAGGCGATCCTTACGTTGAAGTCGGTAGAGGAATGTTACGTCTTCTTCGACGATCTTTGTACGGTAAACGAAATCCAATCCTTGTCTCAACGCCTGGAAGTAGCGCGCATGCTGGGCAAAGGGAGTACATACAACCAGATCGAAGCGGAGACGGGCGCAAGCACGGCAACGATCTCTCGCGTAAAGCGTTGCCTCAATTACGGCAACGACGGTTACAAGATGGCATTGGAGCGTCTCGGCAAATAAGGGGGCGTTTCGGATGCATACACCCGGCATATTGGTCGTTAGCCACGGCTCGCGCGAGGAGAACTGGATCAAGCTTGTTGACGAAGCGGTGAATGCGGCTGCAATAGATGCCAAAGTCCCCGTCGTTTCGTCGTTCCTGGAGATCGTAGCGGGAAGGTTGATCCAGGATGGCATCGACGAGCTGGAACGGCAAGGCGTGAACGATATTTTTGTTATCCCTTTGTTTGTCTCTTCGGGGAGCACGCATGTGGACGAGATCGGTCAAGCCTTCGGTCAGCCGCCGCTGTCGAAGCTGGAGGGCGATCTGGGGACGTTCCGCGTAAATGCGCGCGTAACCTATGGGAAGCCGATCGACGACGATCCGGAGATCGCCGAGCTGCTGCTGGCGAATATTGCGGAGTTATCTACCGACCCTGCCAGAGAGGCTTTGCTGCTTATCGGACATGGAAGCAAGGAGCCCGTGTTCCACGAGCGCTGGCAAGCGGGATTGTCCGGACTTGCGGAGAAGCTGCGTCTGCTGGGCGGATTCGGACGCGCCGCTTCTGCCATGCTACTGCCGGATATGGCGGCCGACGTGCTGAGGATGCTTCAAGCCGAACAACGGGACCGCGAAGTAATCGTCGTGCCGTTGTTTTTGAGCCCCGGATATTTTAGCAATCACGTTATCCCTTCCAGACTGCAAGGGTTGAATTACAGATACAATGGCAGGGCGATGCTGCTCCATCCGGCTATACCCCGATGGTTAAAGGCACAGATGACGGATTGGCTGCGCGACAGCGGGTACCTGACAGAAGCAGGAGACAATTAAAGAGGAGGAGCGAGGTTTCGATGAAACGGGCAAGACTAATCTATAACCCCACTTCGGGTAGGGAAGAGATGAAGCGCAGGCTTCCCGACATTCTTCAGCGGCTTGACCAGGGCGGGATCGAGGCGACCTGTCATGCGACGATCGGCGAAGGAGACGCGACCCTCGCTGCGGCAGACGCTGCCGATCGCGACTACGATATGATCATCGCTGCTGGCGGAGACGGCACGTTGTACGAGGTCATCAACGGACTGGCGAACAAGCCGAATCGACCGCCTCTTGGCATACTTCCGGTAGGCACGACAAACGATTTCGCGAGAGCGACCGGCATCCCCAAGCATTGGGAATACGCCTGCGATCTCATTATCGGGCAATATACGAGACCCATCGACGTAGGCAAGGCGAATGACCGCTACTTCATTAACATTGCCGGGGGCGGCTCCTTGACAGAGCTGACCTACGACGTGCCAAGCAAGCTTAAGACGATGATCGGTCAACTGGCCTATTATATGAAGGGTCTGGAGAAAATGACGCGTCTGCGTCCCACGGAGCTGAAGTTCGAGGCGGCCGGCGTCGGCGATTTCCATGACGAGTTCATGATGTTCCTCATCTGCAACAGCAACTCTGTCGGAGGCTTCGAACGTCTTGCGCCGGAATCCAAGCTGGACGACGGTCTGCTGGACGTCCTGCTTATCAAGCGAATGAATCTGGCCGAATTTATCAAGCTGGTCACGCTCGCGCTGCGCGGCGAACATTTGAACGATTCGCATGTTATCCACTTCCGCACGAACGAGCTTAAGGTGAAGACGCCGGATTACGTGCAGATCAATCTCGACGGCGAATATGGCGGGGCGCTGCCGTGCACCTTCTCCGTTCTACCGTCCCATCTTCGGATATTCGCGGATGAAAGCGGAGTGTCGACGTATCAGTAAAACCTCGGAACAGGGATAGACCTCACTACATAAGAACGCCGCGGCCCGTGCCGCGGACCACATAAACCTATCCGGTAGTCGCTTGTACAGCTAGTCGCGTTCGGCTAGCTGTTTTTCGCTGAGAGGCGTGGCGCGGGTCTGCCGGGCAGGAAGAGAAGGAAGAACGGTGTTATGAAGAAAGCAAAGCAAGGACAGAAGGGCAGAGGCCAGGCAGGGGCTCAAGGAGCGAAGCCGCAGGGCGGCAGAGTACAGGCGGGAGCCCAGAGTGCTAAGTCGCAGGGCGGCAGATCGCAGGCAGGCGGGAAACGTGGCGGAAGCGGATGGGACAAGCGTGGATCCGAGCAGAGAATGGGCTTAGACAAGCGCGGAGCCGGGGGAAAAGCTGCTATGGTTTCGGGGACTGCCGTGGCAAACTCGGGAACGGGGCATCGCGGGAGGGAAGCTTCCGCGAAGGCTCCGGCTGGACCTTTTGCGCACCATGCGCCAGTGACGCTGGATGTCAGCGGCATGACTCATGACGGAGAAGGCGTCGGCCGCGTCGACGGTTATACGCTGTTCGTCCCCGGCGCTTTGCCCGGCGAGCGGATCAGCGCGCACGTTACGAAGCAGAAGAAACAATACGGCTACGCCGAGCTGGACGAGCTCCTAACGGCAAGCCCGGATCGACTGAACCCACCTTGCGACATTTACGAAGAATGCGGCGGCTGCCAGCTTCAGCATTTCGATTACGAGGCCCAGTTGACCTGGAAGAGGCAACATGTCATCGACAACCTGACGCGAATCGGCAAGCTGACGGTTGCGGGGGACGGGGAAGAGGGCGGCATCGTCGTCCATCCTACGATCGGCATGGAGAACCCATGGCGCTACCGCAACAAGGCTGCCGTGCCCATCGGAACGGCAATCGCGAGCGGCGAGCTGGTCGGAGGTTTCTACGAACGCGGCACGCACCGCATCATCGACATGGACGACTGCCTCATCCAGCATGATCGGAACGACGAGGCGCTGCGCGTCGTGAAGCGAATCGCGCGTTACCTGCGCGTGAAGCCGTACGACGAGACGACGGGAGAAGGCGTGCTGCGCCATGTCATGGTGCGCACCGGCTTCGTTACTGGTGAAATCATGGTTGTCCTTGTCACCAACAGTCAGCGTTTGCCACGCCAGCCGGAGTGGATCGAGTCGCTTCGAGCTGAGCTGCCAGGCCTCAAGAGCATCGTGCAGAACGTTAATGAGCGTAACACAAACGTCATCTTCGGCGACGAAACCCGTACGCTGTGGGGCAGCGACGTGATCTATGACGAGTTGGACGGCATTCGTTTCGCCATCTCGGCGCGCTCTTTCTATCAGGTCAACCCGTCCCAGACGGTTGCCCTGTACGGCAAAGCCGTGGAGTACGCCGCGCTGACGGGCAAAGAAAACGTAATCGACGCCTATTGCGGCATTGGTACGATCAGCCTGTTCCTGGCACGCAAGGCCGGCCATGTATACGGAGTGGAGATCGTACCGGAAGCGATCGAAGACGCCAAGCGCAACGCGGCGTTGAACGGCGTTGAGAATGCCACCTTTGAAGCAGGGCCCGCCGAGGTCGTCATCCCCCGCTGGCGCAAGGAAGGCGCCACGGCCGACGTCATCGTCGTCGACCCGCCGCGCAAGGGCTGCGACTCCGCGCTGCTGGAGACGATCCTGAAGATGCAGCCGGAACGCGTCGTCTACGTCAGCTGCAACCCCTCCACGCTCGCACGCGACCTTCGCGTCCTGGAGGACGGCGGGTACCGGACGGTGGAAGTGACTCCGGTGGATATGTTTCCTTGGACGAGTCATGTGGAGGTCGTTTGTTCCTTGATTTATAAGGGTATTTAGGTATTTGAGTTAGTGTTTGGGGACGAATTGGGGGCGGGTTTGAAGTTAAGTATATTATCAAATTTGTCGGCAGCAGCCTGATCGGCGGTACGGAGAACGTGTCCGTAAACGTTCATCGTAGTAGAAATGTCCCCGTGTCCAAATCTTTCAGATATGACTTTTGCGTGTACACCTTGATTAATAAGTATTGTGGCTGAGGTATGACGAAGATCGTGGAAACGGATGTATCTCAGCTTATGCTTTTTAAGAAATGCCCTGAACCACAGGTAGGGGCGCTCATGGTGAAATGGCGTTCCATCATCGTGGCAGAATACAAGACGATACTCATTGCCGTCCTTGTCCTTGCATCCCTTCCATGCGGAACCGTACTTATCGCGTTCTTTGGCCTGGTGTGCGGTATAAGCTCGCAATTCTTCCACAATAGAAGACGGTAACGAAATTTTACGTTTCGACTTTTTGGTTTTAGGCTCTTTGAAGATGATGTTCCCTTTAAGCGCATGAACCATCGTTTGTGATATGTCCAATACGCCTGCTTTCCAATCGACGTGTTTCCACTCCAGCCCCAACAACTCGCTGCGTCGCATTCCGGTCGTCAATGCCAGCGTGATCATCATTCGCCACGTATATGGTTCGTTCTGGAGGGCGTTAAGCAACAACGCTACCTCATTTTCATCGTATGGCACATACTCCTTGTACTGCACCTTGGGCTTGTCTACTGCAGCAACAGGATTGCTCTTTACTACCTGCCATTTGACTGCCCGCGTGAATATATTTTTGAGGATACGGTATGCGACCTCTACAGATCCGGACGATAACCCTTCCTTCTTCTCGGATGTTGAAATCTTTTTCGATGCTCCCTCTTGTGTAAGTTTCTCTAGAAAATCTGCAATGTGCAGTGGCTTGATATCCTCTAATTTCATATGGCCCAACGCTGGTACTATTCGAACCTTCAGATTGGATTCATACGTGTAAAGCGTTTTGAAGGCCAAATTCTTCGAAGCATACTTGGAACGCCACTCCTCAACGAAGGATGCAAATGTCATCTTTGCCGGCTTGATGTACTCGCCAGATTCCACTTCCTGCTTGAAAATGTGGAGTTGGTCCTCCAGATAGTCCCGGAGCTTTTTCGTCGTCTTCAGCAGAGCCTTGTCCTCGACGGTGACCGTCTTGCGGGGTCGGTTTCGTGTGCCGTCTGGATTGGTGCCGAGATCTACAGTTAGTCGCCATGTGTTATCGCCACGCTTTTCAATGCTTCCTTTTGCCAATTCACTTCCTCCTATCAAACATATGTTCGGTTAATGGGTGTATGTAAACAGCCTTGCGGCTGGGAATCGCAAAGTTACAGGTTAATGTATGATTGCTCGTCGTTCCAAAAACTTCTTTTCGGCAGATTCTTTAAATTCGCGACTTCTTCAGGTACACCACAGATCGCAGCAGCTTCATAGACCGACATACCCTCTAATAATAGCTTGTCCGGAATAAGCAGCTCGGCGGCAAACTGGTTGGCCTGTCGCTCGATCTTGTCGATGGACTGGAGTGTATGCCGGCGTAGAAAAGGCGTGCTTACTCCAGGATGGAGGAGGGCATGTCCCAATTCGTGAGCGCAAGTGAATCGTTGATCTTCCTCGGAAATATCTGAATTAATGTGGATCATTTTCGTGCGCCTGTAGGTGTTAAAGTAGCCAAGCATTTCACCCAACATTTCGAATAGAACCAAGATGTTTCTCTGGGATGCGATATCATATGGACAATTGGTTCCGTAAAATTTACTGAGTTGGGCTACAGCCTGCTTAATCATCAGCATCCCATCCCCTGTTTTAATCTCTATATTTGTTTGGTGTGAATTTCTTCTTCGCCATTTCTTTACCAAGTCGCATAGAGTTTTCAAGTGAAATGGCAAACAGACGTTTTGTTTCCTCATCCATGGGTTCACCGTTGAAAGCGAGGGCTTCATTTGATTCCAAGCTTTCTAACATTCGTTCCAGGTCTTTGGCGATATCGCGCTCGTCTTTTTCGTTGAGGGAATAGTAGGGTTGCTGGGGCGGTTCGGCCATCGCGTCGTTGAATTCGGCATCCCTGAATTTTGCGTAAGCTATGGCCATTTGGCTGCCGCTCATCCCTTGTTCTTGGTAGTGATGTAAGAGCTGCATGGGGATATCCTCTAACAAATCACCACTCATTTCTTCTAGTTCATAGCCGGCTGCTTTAAAAAGCGACTCGGCATCAACTAGCCAATCGTTTTCATTATGAATTGCAATCTTCATAACAGTGTCGACAGAAGGTTGATTGTATTCAACTCCTGAACAAAGTCTGTTCAAGTAATTTTCATCTAAGCCTGTATCTATGGAAAAATCCTTTGTAGATTTCGTATGTCTAGCCATGTTGAGAAGCGAAGTGAACTCTCCTTTATTGAACCCATAAAGCAAATAGTCAGTTGAAACTCCGAAATATTCGGCCACCTTTTGCACTTTATCTGCAGAAGGTGAATTTTTATCCCAATTGCGGATAGTGCCTCTTCCAAGTCCAATTTCCCGTTCTAAGCCTATTAGAGTAGTGTTTTTGCTACTGCATAAATCTTGAATACGACCTACTAATGCCATTAACATGTCCTCCTATATAATAAAAGTATTAAATTTACTACTAATCCGTTGACAGGTCGTAAATATGATACTATACTATGTTCAACAGCTTAATTAATAGCGAAAAAAGGCAATAAAAAACCAGAGGTCGAATGACCCTTTCATAAAATCGTTCCCCAACGACGTTTATTTGGTTATGCCTTCTTTCTGATGGTAGTACATTTGAGACTGCATGTCAATAATTAAGCTGTTAATTTTACAAATATCTGCAGAGGAGGGATTAAGGTGCCGCATTATACGGAATTCGGAGCCGAAGCAAGGAAGGTTATGCTTCAGCGGAATATCAAAATGAAGGACGTTGCCCAAGAGATCGGTGTATCGGTCGCTTATGTATCTGATATTTTCAAGGGCGCGCGTTCTGGAGAAAAACAAAAACCACAAATTGCAAAAATGCTCGGCATGGAAATCGAGGTGGCAAGATGACCAAGCTGATCCTCAATCCGGAGTACGGCCTGTATGAACGTGGTGGACAAGCATTCTGCACTAGTCGGCAGGTGGCTGAAGAGTTCGGTCGACAACATGCTCACATTCTTAGGTTGATTGATGAATTGACTGCATCCACAAGTGGAGTCAGTGATGAATTTCGACGCTCCAATTTTGGAGAGTCCTCTTACAAAGATGCCTCCGGTAAGAAGAACCGCGAATACCTTATGACTAAAGATGGGTTTGTTCTCGCGGTTATGGAGATAAAGGGGACGAAAGCTCGAAAATTCAAAGAATCTTACATTCGCCGTTTCAACGAAATGGAAGATTTCATTAAATCGGTTGTTACCGCAAAACTCGAACACCCAGCTTTCACGGATGCAATTCAAACATCAAGAGAGTTGCAGGGGAAGGACGTCGCATTCCATCACTTCTCCAACGAAGCGGACATGATCAATCGGATCGTGCTTGGAATGAGCGCAAAGCAATTCCGGGAACTGCACGGCATAGAAAAAGGGCAGTCGATTCGGCCATATCTCAACAGCAAGCAGATTCATGCGGTCGAAGCTTTGCAGCGTGCTGACATTGGTTTACTATTGGCAAGTTTGGACTTTGAGCGACGAAAGCAGGCACTGCTACAGCTTTTTGAACGAATGAAGCTTAAACGGATAGCCTGATTAACTAGAAAGTGAGGCTTGGACAATGAGTCAATCTATCGAAGCTGCAATCCGTGCAATAGTCACTAATGAAGTCGCAGCAGCTGAGGCTCGCCTGTTGGAGAAATTGTCTGCCCAACCTGACCGTACAATGGATATTCCGGAAGCAGCAGAGCATCTCGGCATTTCGGAGCAACTGCTGTACCGCATGTGTCGGCTGAAACAAATCCCTCATGAGCGTTACGGCGTACTTGGTTCCAAGAAGCCAACCGTGAAAATCCGGATGTCTGATTTGGAAGAATGGCGAGCTCAACAAAGGGCTGCGAATTGCATAGTTGCATCTGAAGGGAGGCAGTGAACTTTGACTGCTGAACCAGTTCGATTGGAGAACGTGATCGACCAACATCGGAACTTGATCAGCTATGCCGTACGGCGTTTTTGCTGGGCGATTGGTCAGCAAGGGATTTCAAGGGATGACTTGGAAAGCGAAGCGACGATCGGCATCATCAAAGCCCATAATCGATTCGATCCAGGTCGCCGGAATAAACAGGGGCAGCCTGTACGCTTTTCATCATTTGCAATCCCATATGTCTTAGGTGAAGTTCGGAAGTACCTATGGAAGTTTCAGTCGGTTAAGGTGTCTCAAAGCGTTTATGAATTGGCTGGTAAGATACTGAAAAACGGCCTGACCGAATCTCCAGCATCGACCATTGCCAAACAGATTAATTGCAATGAGGTTGCAGCCCAACGGGCACTAAACTACTTACGGGAATCGAAGCCTTCATCAATAGATATGCCGGTCGGGGATGAAACGGGATCGTTATCCGACATCTTGCCGGCAGCCGATGATCCTACGGTTGCGGATGTATCTATCTTCATCGATGATCTGGATCCGATTGAACGCGAACTGCTGCGGTATATGATGCAGGGCACGGAGCCGGAAGAAGCGGCAAGTATCCTCGGGATTTCCACGACGCGGATGAAATGTACAGTCTCTGAGCTACGACGTAAAGCGCAATCCTATTTCGAATATGAGGGAGGAAATACAGTGTCTCTGCAGATAACCAAGCAGAAATACATCACCGACAAGGGGAACGGCTTGTCAGACGAAAAAATTGCCGAAAAATACGGCGTCAGTACCAGCCATGTAAACAGACTAAAAAAGCAGTGGTCCATCTCGGGAATGACCGTCAGGAAGCAAACAAGCGCTGCCGAAGCTACTGGTTCCGAAGAGTTGCCGGCGAACCCGCCGCTCGAAGATTGGAAGGGGATGTACATGCAATTGTCTGTTGATTACGGATCGGTACAGCAACATCTTGCGGATCGGGAAGAGGAAATCAGTTTGCTGAAGGCACTGCTGCGGAAGTATCTCTGATTATTCTACAAGGAGGTGAGGAATTTGAACGTAACAGGTCGCGCTTGGATGGCCCTGACACACGGCGAGCGTATGGCATGCCTTGATTATGCGGTGTGGCTGAACGTGAAGAGGAAAAAGGCTGCCAATGCGGGGTAGGAGCCGCAGGCAGCCAAGCAATACAAAATCATCTTAGGGTCAGTGTACCCGATCGGGAGGAATTTTTCAATGCTTAGAGGACTTGAATCGTTGATGCGTGATGTGCTTGGGATGAAGGAACAGCGGACTTTAGTAGGTATAATGACAGGCCAGTTGCTGGAAGACTGGCGTGAATACGCCTTCCAAAAGAGTCGTCTTGCGATGCAAAGTCAATTGTCGATTGAGCAGTTTGCAATGGAATTCTTCGAACGTCGTGAAGGCGAATGGTGGAATCGCGATGACATGAGTGAGCGTGCTTCTGTTGCTTATAAATCTGAACGTGCAGCTGAAATTGTCGATTTCAATCTTCGTGAAGAGAAGATTGATGCACTTGAAAAAAGCCTTTGGCAACTAACCTATGAAGCGTTCGGACTTGACCCTGAAGATTCGCACTCTAATAGCATGAGCACGGGCGAAGTGTTCAAAATCGAGGTAAAACCGAGACCTGAACCTCAAAGTTGGCGATGATCTACTTCGTTGGTGACGTCGTCAAACTCCGATCCGGAGAGACCGGAGAAATCGTTGAGATATGGGGCGTCGCCATGACATGGCATAAAGTAAAAACTGTCCATGGTAATAAATTCGCATCAACTGAACAAATCGAATCCGTCATAAAACGATTTTCCAATAAGAAGAGGAGCTGGGGCAAGTGAGCGTAAAAATCGCAAAACTAGAAATTGAAAACGTAAAGCGCGTTAAGGCGGTGAAAGTCGAGCCGACCACGTCTGGCCTGACGATCATCGGCGGCAACAACGAACAGGGCAAGTCCAGTATCCTGGACTCCATCGCATGGGGGTTGGGCGGCAACAGATACCGGCCGTCGCAACCAGCACGAGACGGATCGGCGGTTCCGCCATATCTGCATATCGTGCTTTCCAACGGCTTGATCGTCGAGCGGAAGGGCAAGAACAGCGACCTAAAGGTCATCGATCCGAACGGCGAGAAGGCGGGCCAACAGCTCCTAGACAGCTTCGTGGAGGAATTGGCCATCGATCTTCCCAAGTTCATGCAATCGACCAACAAGGAAAAGGCGGCCATCCTGCTGCGGATCATCGGCGTCGGAGATCGGTTGCAGCAACTCGAAAAGGCGGAGCAAGAGGTATATAACCGTCGGCATGCCATCGGTCAGATCGCTGATCAAAAGGCCAAGTTTGCCAAGGAACAGTTGTTTTTCCCCGATGCACCGAAGGAGCCAATATCAGCATCGGAACTGATTCAGCAGCAGCAAGCAATTCTAGCCCGAAATGGCGAGAACCAGCGCAAGCGGCAGCAGCAGGCGCAAATCCAAGCGGCCTACGATAACCAGAGTCGGGAGATTGAGCGAATCAAAGCGATGCTCCTCGAAGCAGAGTCCAAGTTCGCGCAGCTTGGCGGTGATCTTTACACGGCAAATATGGACGCCATCGATCTCCAGGACGAATCCACCGCCGAACTTGAAGCCAATATCCAGCAAATCGACGAGATCAATCGCAAGGTCCGCGCCAATCTCGACAAGGACAAAGCCGAGACGGACGCCAGCGACTACCGGCAACAGTATGAGGTACTGACTGGCGAGATCAACGCGGTACGCCAGCAGAAGTCAGAGCTCTTGGAGAATGCCGACCTACCGCTTGAAGGATTGTCCGTCGAGGAGGGCGAGTTGGTTTACATGGGCAAGTGCTGGGACAACATGAGCGGTTCGCAGCAACTTAAGGTCTCCACGGCCATCGTGCGAAAGCTCAAACCACAATGCGGCTTCATCCTGCTGGACAAGCTCGAACAGATGGATATGGCGACGCTGCGGGACTTCGGCGCTTGGCTCGAGCAGGAGGGGCTGCAAGCGATCGCGACCCGCGTCAGCACCGGCGAAGAGTGCAGCATCATCATCGAAGACGGCTACGTCGCAGGCCAGGAAGGCGTTATGATTCAGCAACCGCCTGGGGAGATCGATCCGGGAGAAGGATGGGGAACCGCCCCGTCACCAAGTTGGAAGGCAGGTGAATTTTAATCATGCAGGTCATCAGCGGAAGGGTTGAGAAGGCAAAAAAAGTCGTACTGTACGGACCCGAGGGGATTGGCAAATCTTCTCTGGCTGCACGGTTCCCTCGCCCGATCTTTATTGACACAGAGGGATCCACGACGGAGATGGATGTCGACAGGACACCGAAGCCGAGCAGTTATGAAATGCTTAAGCAACAAGTGCAATGGGTCAAGCAACAAGGACCAGCTCGATTTGGAACGCTTATCACCGACACCGTCGATTGGGCTGAAATGTTGATTACCGACAGCGTTTGCTCCTCACATGGTAAGGCAGGCGTAGAGGACTTTGGATACGGCAAAGGCTACATCTATGTCGCGGAAGAGATGGGGCGGTTTTTGAACCTGCTGAGCGACGTTGTCGAATCCGGAATCAATGTTGTACTGACCGCTCATGCACAGATCGTTAAATTTGAGCAGCCCGACGAAATGGGGGCTTATGATCGCTATCAGCTCAAGCTCGGAGCGAAGACAGGCAGCCGGACGGCGCCGTTGGTCAAAGAGTGGGCTGACATGGTTCTCTTCATCAATTACAAGACGTTCAGCGTTGCTACAGACAAGGAAGGCAAGAAAAATAAGGCCCAGGGCGGCACGCGGACTGTTTACGCCACGCATCATCCGGCGTGGGACGCGAAGAACCGCCACGGCTTACCGGATGAGTTCCCACTGGACTATTCTTATATCGCTCATATCTTCAATCGCGGAGTCGGTCCTGGTCCCGCGGCAGCAGCGCCGCCAGTTCCGCCACCGTCAGTACCACAAGCGCCGCCTACTCCACCGCCGCCGCCCGCACAAGTGAGCCCACCGCCACCGCCGCCGGCTCCACCGGCACAGGGGGAACTCAATCTGAATATCCCGGCATCGCTCAGGGATCTGATGGTGCAGCATGTGGTTAAAGAAATCGAGATTCAAACTGTCGTAAGCCAGAAGGGATACTACCCGATGGATACGCCGATCGTCAATTACGATCCACAATTTATTGATGGTGTGCTTGTAGCGGCATGGGATAAGGTATACGCCATGGTTCAGTCAGCAAGAGAGAATCTACCATTCTATTAAAACTCAGGAGGACTCATACATGACTCAAAATATCGAACGCGAATTTGGATGGGACGACACAATTGAGAAGGACGGCGGGGGTGGCTTCACGCTTCTCCCTGCGGGGGACTATTTCTTCACCGTTGCGAAGTTTGAGCGCAGCCGTTTTGCAGGCAGCGAGAAGATGCCGGCATGCAATCAGGCGAAACTGGAACTGACCATTCACTCGCCTGAGCATGGAGATGTGACCGTATTTCACAATCTGTTCCTCCATACCAAGACAGAAGGGCTCCTGTCCAATTTCTTCAGCGCGATCGGACAAAAGCGTAAAGGTGAACCACTACGAATGAATTGGCAAACTGTAACCGGCTCGAAAGGAAAGGCAAAGCTCGGGGTCCGGAACTATAGGAGCCAAGGTGAGGACAGGTCTGCAAATGAAGTGAAAACTTTCTACTCCTACGAGGAAGCATTTCCCGGCGGACAAGTGCCGTCACAAAGCTACCAACAGCCTCCAGCACAGCCATATCAACAGCAACAACCTCCAGCACAGACGTACCAGCCGCAACAGGGCTATCAGCAACCGCCGCAACAAGGTTACCAGCAGCAACAACATCAACCGCCGTTCCCGCCGGCGCAGGGCCAAGGCGGCTGGCAGCAGGGGAAATTTTAGATGGAGCTGCGCAACTATCAGCAGGAAGCAAGGCAGTCCATACAGGCAGAATGGAACAAGGGAGTCAAGCGTACTTTGCTTGTTCTCCCGACCGGCTGTGGCAAGACGATCGTATTTTCCAAGGTGACGGAGGACCGGGTAAAGTTGGGAGAGCGCGTGCTCGTCCTGGCTCACCGAGGCGAGCTGCTGGATCAGGCTGCGGACAAGCTGAAAAAGTCCACCGGCCTACAGGCGGCGACCGAAAAGGCGGAGCAAACATCGATCGGCAGTTGGTTCAGGGTCGTCGTGGGTAGTGTGCAGACGCTTATGCGGGACAAGCGGCTGCGTCAGTTTGCGGCAGATCATTTTGACACGATCATCATCGACGAGGCGCATCATTGCATCTCCGACAGTTACCAGCGCGTACTGCAGCATTTCGAGGGAGCCAACGTCCTGGGCGTAACGGCCACGCCGGATCGCGGGGACATGCGGAACCTCGGCAGCTATTTCGAGAGCCTTGCTTATGAATACACGCTGCCCAAGGCGATTAAAGAAGGGTTCCTCAGCCCCATCAAGGCGCTAACCATTCCGTTACAGATCAATCTTTCGGCCGTCAAACAGCAAGCCGGCGACTTTGCAGCAAACGATCTTGGAACCGCGTTGGATCCTTATCTCGATTCGATAGCGGAGGAAATGCGAAAAGTGGCCAAGGACCGGAAGATCGTTGTATTCCTTCCGTTGGTCAAGACTAGCCAGAAATTTACGAATATTCTGAACTCTATTGGCTTCAAAGCCGCCGAAGTCAACGGTGAATCGCAAGACAGGGCGGAGATACTGGCGGACTTTGATTCCGGCAAGTATAACGTTCTTTGCAACAGCATGTTGCTGACGGAGGGATGGGATTGTCCCAGCGTTGATTGTGTCGTCGTGCTCCGGCCGACGAAGGTACGCAGCTTGTATAGCCAGATGGTCGGGCGCGGTACCCGTCTATTCCCCGGTAAAACTGAATTGCTTCTATTAGACTTCCTGTGGCATACAGAGCGCCATGAGCTTTGCCATCCTGCGCATCTGATCGCGGAAAACGAAGAGATTGCTCAGGCCATGACCAAGCAGATCGAAGAAGCCGGCATACCGATGGATCTGGAATCCGTGGAGAAGACGGCTGCCGAAGACGTTATTGCGCAGCGTGAGGAAGCACTAGCGAAGCAACTCGCCGAGATGAAGCGGCGGAAGCGCGCACTTGTAGATCCGTTGCAATTCGAGATGTCCATCCAGGCGGAGGACCTTTCCAGCTACGTCCCATCATTCGGCTGGGAGATGGCGCCGCCGAGTGATGGGCAGCTTAAAACGCTTGAGAAGCTGGGTATCCTGCCAGATCAAGTTGACAATGCAGGCAAGGCTTCGAAGTTGCTGGAGCGCTTGGACAAACGCCGGAGCGAGGGGCTGACGACACCGAAACAGATCCGCTTTCTCGAGGGCCGCGGCTTTGAGCATGTCGGCACATGGCCGTTCGACACAGCCAAAAATATGATCGATCGGATCGCTGCCAACGGTTGGCAGGTACCGAACGGAGTCAATCCAAAAGAATATAAAGGAGTGTAGGTCATTCATGATCAAACTTTCAATCGTTCATGGAGATAAACGATTCGAGATGGAGGCTGCTGAGACAAACGATCAGCATGTCACGATTGCTCTGGAAGGTGCGTTCGGGATATTTGGAATCGAACAAGCTAGACCACATCAGGAAATGAAATTTCCAGTTCCCGTGGTGGAGAAACCGGAATTGGTGGTCACTGATTTGAAGGCAAAGCAAGCTCGGGAAGTGGCTGCAGCAAAATCTGAAGTGGTGGAAAAGCCCTCACCGGTTCCCATGCCTCCGCAAGTACCCGCCTCGATTTTGCCGCCTTCGAGCCGGCCACGCGCTGTCGAGTTGTTGGGCAGCAGCCGCTCGCTACAGGTTCCGATCGGAGAGGTTGCTGAAAATCCAGAATGGTGGCAGACCGGTATCAAATACAAAGACGGCGTTCCACATTATCGGACGCGGTATTATTGCAAAAACCGCGACTGCCGGCATAAAGGTAATCAATACGTGTCAATCGACGCGAAATCGACAGAATGCCATCAGTGCGGTACCCACATGAAACTCAGGACAGCTACGGGGCTTGTGGGTTCCGACGGCATCCCCGAGATTGACACGTTCGGAAATTTCTTTATTGCTGATGGACCAATGAATAGTTGATCCATATTGCGAAGTGAAATATCACTTATCAGATTCACCTAAATTTCTTACAAGTGTCACATAGTCCAATTTCATCTACTGACATTGGTTTAAAGAATCGCCTAAGATTCGCAGCAGCTGCCGACATGTTTATTCCATCGTATGTAGCTAGCTCATGTGGTAAATCAGGCTTATATCCAATTGATTGACAGGCGATACATTGGTTTATCCATTTCATCAGACTAGGGTACATCTTTAAATATTCTTCACCTTTTGTCATTACGCTAGCTCCTTATTTTCTCCAATTGAGATCACTTTGAATATATCAAACTTCCTATCTGATGAACATTGGCAAATATATTGTTTCGCAGTACGACGATACCAGGATGACGGGAGGGTTCAGGCGTGAGCGTTGAGCAAATCGATCTATTCGACATACTGCCGCCTGCCGAGCTGCCATGGAAATCAAAGTCCTATGATCCCCATCGCTTGTATTGCAATGTTCTGGCGATGATTCCTAAGAGAGTATTGAGCCCGACGGAGCGATGGGGTATACAGTGCACAGAGGCAGAGCGCAAAGCCGCCTACGACGAATGGGGCGAATACGCGATGGCCATCTGGCACTATCAATGGTCCATCGACAGGAAGTGGGAGAAATGTATCCGGCAATTGTCCGATTATCGAGACCGCGGGGAACCGATTTGGATGGAGATTGTTAAGGGCGGATTCATGCCAGAAAAAATTATAGAAGTTTTTTAATCAGGAGGCCTCAATGGAACATAAACTCGACTTAATTGCTTTGCTGGCCTACGTTGACCCGGCCTACTTGAGCTATCAGGAATGGGTCAACGTAGGCATGGCGCTCAAATACGAGGGATACACAGCCAGCGATTGGGACACATGGAGCCGGGGCGATTCCGGCCGCTATCATCCGGGCGAATGCTTCAAGAAATGGACGTCGTTCGAGGGTACCGGAAATCCGGTTACAGGCGCCACGATCACCCAGATGGCTAAGGACAACGGATGGGTACCGCGGGGCGGCGGCGAACGGGAGGACCGGGAGCTCGGCTGGGACGATGAGATCGCCGGGGATTACGTGGTCGTCGACAAGCGCTGGATCGAGGGTAAGGAAATCCACGAGCCCGCCGACTGGAATCCGGTCCAGCAGATTACCACGTATCTGCAGACTTTGTTCGAGGCATCGGAGAACGTCGGGTATGTGACGGAGACGTGGCAAAACGAAGAGGGCAAATACTTGCCCACGAAGGGCGCCTACGACCGGACCGCCGGTGAATTACTCGAACTGCTGCATATGTGCGAGGGGGATATCGGACAGGTCTTTGGAGACTACAAACCAGAAGCCGGCGCGTGGATCCGCTTCAATCCGCTGGACGGGCGAGGCGTAAAGAACGAGAACGTCACCGAATACCGGTATGCGCTGGTTGAGTCGGACGATATGGACATCGCCAAACAGAACGCCATTATGCGCGAGCTGGAGCTGCCGATCGCCATCATGGTATATAGCGGCGGCAAGAGCCTGCATGCGATCGTCCGGGTCGATGCGGCCAACTATGACGAGTACCGCAAGCGCGTCGATTATCTCTACGAGATTTGCCGGAAGAACGGTATAAACGTTGATACCCAGAACCGCAACCCCTCGCGGCTGTCTCGGCTGCCGGGCGTCGAGCGAAATGGCAAGAAGCAGTTCATTGTAGACTCGAATATAGGCAAGAGCAGCTGGGAGGAATGGCAGAACTGGATCGAGGACATCAACGACGACTTACCGGATCCGGAACGGCTGACTGACTATTGGAACAACATGCCGAAGCTCGCACCCCCTTTAATAGAAGGAGTTCTGCGGCAGGGGCATAAGCTACTGATGGCTGGTCCGTCCAAAGCAGGCAAGTCGTTTGCCTTGATTGAGCTCTCCATTGCCATTGCTGAGGGCGTCAAGTGGTTAGCGTGGAAATGCACACAGGGCAAAGTGTTGTACGTCAATCTGGAGCTCGACCGGGCCAGCGCCCTGCATCGCTTCAAGGATGTGTATCAGGCGCTCGGGTTACCTCCAGCTAACCTCGACAACATCGAAATATGGAACCTACGGGGCAAGTCGGTACCGATGGACAAGCTGGCGCCTAAGCTGATTCGGCGGGCGTCCAAGAAGCAGTATATCGCCGTCATCATCGACCCGATCTACAAGGTCCTGACCGGCGATGAAAATTCCGCTGACCAGATGGCCCACTTTACGAACCAGTTCGACAAGATCGCGACGGAGCTCGGCGCCAGCGTCATCTATTGCCATCATCACAGCAAGGGCTCCCAGGGCGGCAAGAAGTCGATGGACCGTGCGTCAGGATCCGGCGTATTTGCCCGCGACCCGGACGCGCTGATCGACCTCGTCGAGTTGGAGCTGACGGACGATCTGCTTAAGCAAGAAGAGAACAAGGCGACATGTGCCGTGTACAAGCGTTATTTCGCCCAGTACAACCCGGCTTATTTGGAGGGATCGGTCTCCCAGGACGACGAGCTCAGCGCTAAACAGATGGAGGAGCACGCCAAACGCGCCTTGTACTCCGATACGCAGGCGGCGGCTGCCGAAGAGATCAAGCGCGTCATCAAGGCCGTACGGGACCGATCAGCTTGGCGCGTTGAGGGTACGCTGAGGGAGTATGCCAAGTTCGCACCGGTTAACATGTGGTTCCAGTATCCGGTGCATCGTGTTGATGAGGTCGGCAGCCTTAAGGATATTGAACCTGATGGCGAGTCCAAGCAGCCGCCATGGCAGCGCGCCAGCGGCAAGCGGAAGGACAAGGCCAAGGAGCAGCGGCGAAGCAAAGCTGAGGAGTTTGAGGATGCCGTGGCCAACTGTAATATGGGGGAATCACCGACCGTCAAGGATCTGCAGGAATGGTTTTCATCGACAGGCAAAGAAGTTGCGGAGCGTACTGTTCGCGATTGGGTAAAAAAATTCGGCTATGTGATTGACCGAAACAATGGTGGCATCGTCGTAAAAAGTGACGGCGGCGACCATGAAAATCCGCCGCAATGAAAATATGCCGAATGGCGGCGGCGATCATTATTTTATGGTGGATGCCGAACGGCGGATATACGTTTTTCTTGATTGCCGCCATTCGGCGGATTAACGGCGGGGATTAGGTACGTTATGGTGCGCGCCACAGTGCGGCGGCGACCACTATATATAAATATATAAGGATAGGGAGTGGCGTGTCGCAAGCGCCACTCCCCCTCCCCTACATTTATCTCCCGCGAAAACGTAAAGTTAAAATATGGAAGGTGATAGAATGCCAACCGAATTCTTCATGCCAATGAAGCCGCCGACGGCCACTCATCAGGAGAAGCAGGTTTCATGTGTAAGCGGTAAGCCGGTCTTCTACGAGCCGGACGACGTGAAGGCAGCGCGGGCGAAGCTGACGGCCCACCTTGGGCAGCATGTGCCAGCGAAGAAATACACAGGCGCTCTGCGGGTCGTCGTGAAATGGCTGTTCCCGATCAAGGAAGGCAGCAAGCATTACGATGGCGAGTGGAAGACGACAAAGCCGGACACGCACAATTTGAACAAGCTGCCATTCGACATCATGACGGATCTAGGCTTCTGGAAGGACGACGCAATCGTGGCGAGCGAAATTATCGAGAAGTTCTGGGCGACGCGGCCGGGCATCTACGTCAGAATCGAGGAGCTGTAGACGATGGACTACAAAGCGTTTTTCGAGGATGTGCTTGCTTGGATAGGACAAGTCAACCAGATGGCTATGCAGCACGGCATGGCAAAGCCTGAGTTCTGGCAATGGGTCGCCGACTCTTGCGGGGAACTGAGCAAGAAATACCAAGATAACCGACTCGTCATCAAGCAGATGGTCATGCTTGTGGAATGGCTGGAGGAAGCGTACGAAAAGCAGAAGGGAGCGCGGCCATGAGGAGAGATCCCTATTTCAACGACGTACCCTGGGAAATTATATATGACGACAACGGTAAGGTAATCGGGGAAGTGTTTCTTCTTCCGCTGCCGCCGAAAAGTAGGTGTAAGCGGAAATGAACTGGAAGCAGGCAACACTGCAGGAACTCGTTATCATTCGATACCATGACGATACGGCAAAGCTCGAGGAAAAGATTGCCGCAGAAGCCGAGATCATTCGGCGGCAGCGTAAGGAACGCTCTTGCCGTCCAATCCGGTTGACACAGAGGATGGTGATACGGCGATGATCGCAAAGCGAAACGACTTGCTATGCCAGGTCATTGGACATCAGATAGATTTGCAGACAGGCTGCTGCGAATGGTGCGACCACCAAGAGAGGAGAATTAGACTTGAGCACAATGGCGAAACTGATCAAAGAGTATACATCAGGCAGCAACCAGATGGACAAGCTGCGCCGTAGCCTGGACAGCGGCAACGAGGCCGACAAGGAAGACGCCAAGATCGTCTCGGGCATGGTATCTGATATGCGGTATGCGCTGGAGTGGATGCGACACGGCAGGCGCCCAGGCAACCGACGCGGGGCTGATCGCACGGACATCTATCGACAGCGCGAGCTGTTAGAAGAGTTGCGACCGATTCAGATCGACGAAGCCGAGCGTGACAAGCTGGTGCGTGTGCTGTTGACTCTAACAGAGCGTGAGCGTACATGCTTCCTGCTTCATATGGCTCAAGGCTTGACTTATTCAGAGATTGCGAGTAATCTGAAATTGTCGATACGATCTATTAGATCATACGTCGACCGGGCGAAAGACAAGGTAAAGCGTGAGGTTTCCGCTTAACTTGCCGCACGCATGCCGCACTTATGCCGCATTGATTAACGTCATAGCTATGTCTACAAGTCGTCCAGAAATGGGCGGCTTTTTTGCAGGATTTCTACCTGACTTGTCGAAATATGAGGCAAGGAGGGGGAGCCGATGCGAACACCGCGCGACCGAGTTTTTGTAACAGAGGTTTTATCAACTGATCCCGAAATCATCGAGAAAGTAATTGAATTCCATGATGCATCTGCGGGAGAGTTTTTCTTTTTGAAAGACAATCCCGAGAAAGTGCACTTGCTTGTCGAGGAATTCTACGATGAGGAAAAGAAGGATTGGATGGTAAAGAACGAGCACGGAGAAGTAATTGATTATTACAAAGATGCATTACCTTTGTTCTCGGCCACTTCTATGCTGGACATCATTCGGCAACATTGTCAGTTCGAGCTTCGATCAAGCGGAGGAAGCTGGTTTGCAATCTTGGGCGGTGGAGAAGTAGTGGCAAACGAAGACGAAGAGGATCTCGTTGCGCTTTTGTGGCGAATTCTCAAAAAGGTACACCTTGAATACCCGATGTGACAAAGTCGCCTAATGGTGAATTTGAGCATTGAAGGGATATGCTTCCTTTTGTCGAAATATGATCTTAAGGAGGTCGATTACTGAATGATTGAGTCCAGAAAAGAAGAGTTCATCCAGTTATACGAGAAGTACCGCAATGAAAGAGGGACCATCGCGACGAGCGACGAGGTATTCATGGAGATGCTTAATCTTTTTATTATTTCGACAAAAGTTAGCGATAAAAAGCGAACTGCGAGATTGATCCTAAAGACCAAGCCTTCGATGAGTGGAAACCCTTTGTGGAGTTTCATAGACGAGGATGAATTAAATCGAGTCATTAAACCCAAAGCACCCTAGCCGGTGCTTTTTCTATTTTCCGAAACAAACATAAAGCCCGGAGGTGGTGAGCTTGAACGATGCATAGAAAAGCCGAAGCAGATTACCTGCGTGGGATGAAATACAAAGAGATCGCCGACAAGTACGGCGTCTCGCTTAACACCGTCAAGTCGTGGAAGCAGCGGCACAGCTGGCAGCGGAAGAAGGGCGCACCCATTGATAAAAGTGTGCACACAAAAAAGCCCGGTGCACCCAAGGGAAATAAGAACGCAGTAGGCAACAGCGGAGGTGCAGCCCCACGGGGTAACAGCAACGCCGTCACCCACGGCCTGTTCCAGAAGTACTTGCCTGCGGAGTCGCTGGAGATTATGCAGCAGCTCCAGGAGAGCTCGCCACTTGATATCGTTTGGGAAAACATCATGATTCAGTACACGGCCATCATACGGGCGCAGCAAATCATGTTCGTGAAGGATCGCAACGATGTGACGACAACCAAGATCGAGGAGAAGGGCGGCAACGTCTGGGGTGAGAAGTGGGAAGTACAGCAAGCTTGGGACAAGCAGGCCACGTTCCTACAAGCTCAGAGCCGGGCCATGTCGACATTGCAAAGCCTTATCCGGCAATACGATGACCTTCTTAAGACGGAGCTTGCTACAGAGGAGCAGAAAGCGCGTATCGAGGTGCTGCGGTCCAAGGTGCCGAACAAAGACGGCGCTGACCCGAATGCTCAGATTACCGCTCTAGCCAATCTGATCAACAACCCAGCACCGGAGAGGGTGTTGGATGATGATTGAGTATGCACCCCTCACGGCCAAGCAGGCGGAATACATCCGTCGTAGCAAGGATTCATGGCTGAACGTCGCGGAAGGCGGCAAACGCGCGGGTAAGAACATCATCAACCTGATTGCCTACGCCATGTGCTTGGAGATCCACCCGGACAAATTGCACCTCGTATTCGGTGTCAGCCTAGGCGCGGCCAAGATGAACGTGATCGACTCCAATGGATTCGGGCTACAATGGCTATTTGCTGGCAGGTGCCGTGAGGGTGAGTACAAGAATCGAGATGCGCTTTACATTCAGACGAAGACTGGCGAGAAGATCGTCATCATAGCGGGCGGCGGCAAGAAAAACGACGCAGCTAGAATCAAGGGTAACTCCTATGGTACGGTATACGGCACTGAGGTTAACGAGTGTCACCAGTCATTTGTTCAAGAGGTATTTGACCGTACATTAGCATCAAGCTATAGGCAATTGTTTTTCGACCTCAACCCTAAGCCGCCGGCGCATTGGTTTTATAGAGATGTGTTGGACCATCAGGATAAGCTTAAGGAAATGGGTGAAAACCCGGCATACAATTACGGTCATTTTACGGTTATGGGCAATCTGAGTATCCCGGATGACCGCTTGAAAGCCGTGTTGGCGACGTATGACAAGGACAGCCTTTGGTATAAGGCGGACATCGAGGGCAAGAGGACGGCAGCTACAGGGCGCATTTACACGGGCTACAGCAAGACCGTTGTCGTGACGCGGGAGGACATCAAGGATTACCGCTTTATCGAGTTTAGCATTGGCATCGACATAGGCGGCACTGACGCTACGGTGGCTACGCTCACGGGCATGACGCCGCGCTATAAGGATGTTGTACTGCTGGACGGTTACTACCACAAACAAGGTAAAGAGTCGGGCTATACGCACGATCGGTACGCACAGGAGGTCGTGAATAAGATTGTGGAGTGGTCGGAGACATATCCGGCCTTTTTGTCGTGTGCGCACATATTCGCGGAGTCAGCCGACAAGCTATTCCGTCAGGCACTTGCCAATGAGTTGCGCCGCCGCGGGATTCATATCCAAGTCGTGCCTGCTTATAAAAAAGAAGGCATTGTCGACCGTATACGGCTTACGAACATTCTGATCAATCAGGGCCGCTATAAGGTCATGGCTCACCTTAAACCGTGGCTGGAAGCCTTGGAGAATGCGACATGGAACGAAGAGGAGCGCGTTAAGGGCGAATGGGTGCGGACCGACGACGGCAGCTATCCTGTCGATTGCCTGGACAGCTCAGAATACGCCGTGCAGCCGTTTAAGCGGA
This sequence comes from Paenibacillus sp. MY03, assembly GCF_002165585.1. Lineage (NCBI taxonomy): Bacteria > Bacillati > Bacillota > Bacilli > Caryophanales > Paenibacillaceae > Paenibacillus > Paenibacillus sp. MY03. The sequence goes on from NZ_MXQD01000049.1 coordinate 75,655, forward strand.
GATTGGAGGTATAGAATTTGGGTTTATGGGATGGAGTGAAGAACATGGTTATGAAGCTGTTGAACATACAACCAGCGCTTGAGGCAAAGCAAATCGTTATTCGTGAGCCGCTGGGGCATCAAACAAATGTGCTACGTAACCGGCTCTGGTATCGCGGCGATCCGTCCGAGCTGGAGCAATTCGCAATACAGACGGCGAGTGACAATGTCAGCAAAGGGCGGTTCTGGGCGGCTAGTGCGTCGGAAGGATTGAGGATCCGGAAAATCCATAGCGGTCTACCATCTATTGTTGCGGACCGGCTATCCGATATCGTCATTGGTGACTTCGACGGGCTGGAGCTGACATCCGGTAAAACGGATTGGGAAGCGATCGCCGAGGACAATGGATTTGATGAGCTGCTGGCTGAGTCAATTGTTGATACATTGGTATCCGGTGACGGGGCGTTTAAGATCAGTATCGATCCGGTGAGTGAGTTTCCAATCATCGAGTTTTATAGCGGCGAACAAGTCGATTACAAGCGACAGCGGGGCAGACTGCAGGAAGTTCTGTTCTACACCGACTACCGTCTCAAAGATGATGAATACCGGTTGGAGGAGACGTTCGGGCGCGGTTATGTGCGAACCAGACTGTTAAACAAGTATGGCAAAGAGGTTCCATTATCGACGGTGCCGGAGACGGCCAAACTTGCACCGGAAGTCACATATACAGGCGATTGGATAATGGCCGTACCAATGCGATTCTTCAAGTCACCAAAATGGCCGGGGCGTGGTAAATCAATCTTTGATAGCAAAAACGATGAGTTCGATGCACTGGATGAGATCATTAGCCAGTGGGTGGATGCGATCCGGTCCGGACGGGTGCAAAAGTATCTTCCGGATGACCTCATACCTAAAAATCCGAGTACTGGCGAGTTTATGCGGCCTAACCCATTCGATAACCAGTTTATTCGAATAGGTTCCAAACTCGCTGAGGATGCTGACGACAAGATTGAGGTCGTGCAACCGGCCATCCTGTATCAGGCGTTTGTCGAGTCTTATGCAAGTGCGCTGGATATGTGCTTGCAGGGAATTGTATCTCCGGCAACGTTGGGTATCGACCTGAAGAAGCGCGACAACGCGGAGGCGCAGCGGGAGAAGGAGAAAACGACACTCTATACCCGAGGCAAGCTAATTGAGGCGTTGAATGGCGTGTTGCCACAACTGGTGGACACGACGCTCAAAGTGTACGATACGATGCGCGGGCAGGCTGCTGGCAACTATACAGCGTCGCCGGAGTTTGGCGAGTATGCAAGCCCGAGCTTTGACGAGGTGATCGAATCCGTTGGCAAGGCCAAGACTTTCGGTATTATGTCGTTAGAAACGGCAATCGATCAACTCTATGGCGACTCATGGACAGATACCCAAAAGGCCGAAGAGGTTAAACGCCTAAAAGAGGAACAAAGCGTCGGCATGGAGGAACCAGAAGTCAGGGACTCGGACGATCCGCCTGACGATTTGGACGGTGATGAGTAATGGCTGAGGAGCCGAAGCGCAGCCCATACGATTTAAGATCAATCTTTGAGACGATGACGCTTGGTCTGATCGGCAATCTAAAGCGTAACCTGAGTCGACACCGCGAGGAAGAGACAAAAGAGGGCTTTAGGTGGGAGATGTGGCAGAAGGCAAAGCTCCGGGCGCTGGCTGGGTATCGCAATATCAATCGAAAGTTGATTAAGCACGCCCTCAAAGAAGCAGAGCAGCTGACGGGCGAGGTTATCCAGCAAAGTTTCGATGACGGCGCTAAACGGGCTGAAGATCAGGCCATGCGTGCTGTTAAACGCGCTGACGATACGGGAATTGTTATACCGGATGACATCAGGCGCAAACTCCCGATTCCGTCGACGCCGACTTCTACGCCAAAGTCTAAATCGCCTCCACAGCCCCAATACGATGAATTGCCGCACGCAGGGGATGAAGAAGATTTCTTCGACCTCAACAACAAGAAGTTGAATGCGCTGGAACGATCAGCAAAGAAGGATATCCGTACGGCGAGCGGTGGGGTCATGCGGAAGATGGATGACGTTTACCGTCAGACCATTTTCAAGGCCGAGGTGCATATGGCTGCAGGCACTAAGACGCTTCCGCAAGCTGTTGATATGGCGACAAAGGACTTCCTAGCTAAAGGAATCGACAGTATTGCCTATTCTGACGGACGGCGCGTGAATATCGCATCATACGCCGAGATGGTGCTGCGGACAGCCAGCCAGCGCGCCACGTTCTTGGGCGAGGGCAGTAAACGTGATGAGTGGGGAGTTTACACGGTCGTCATGAGTGCACATGCTAACTGTTCACCGTGGTGCCAGCCATTTCAAGGCACGGTAATGATTGATGACGTCTATACGTCCATCAGTAAGGCAGAAGCGTCTCAATTGGCTGTGGAGACCGGCTATAAGCTGCTTTCTTACGCAATGAGCGAGGGGGCATTTCATCCAAACTGTCGGCATACGTTGGCGACGTTCTTCCCTGGCATAAGCCGTTTACCGGACATTCCGCAAGAAGCTACATCCGATCGCAATTACGAGGCTGAGCAGCGGCAGCGTTACATGGAGCGCCATATCCGAATGTATAAGCGCCTGACGGTCGGAAGTATTGACGAAGGCAACGAGGCGAAGTACAGCGCAAAGGTGGATCAATGGCAAGAAAGATTGCGAGAACACTTAGATGCTAACCGACAGTTACGCAGGGACAGAAGAAGAGAAGCAGGATAGATAGGCTCCGGACGAGACTGCCGGGGCCTTTTGCTCGTTGGCTGGAGCATAGCGGCCAGCTCCCTTAGCTGGAGAGCAGCTATAAAAATCTATGGAGAAGGATGATGATGTATGGATTGGTTGAAAGCATTGTTAAAAGCTCAAGGTCTGACTGACGCGCAGATCGACGCATTAATCGGCGATGTAAATAAGGAATTGCCGAAGCACTTTATACCGAAGGACAAGTACAACGAGGCTGTTGAGGCTAAAAAGACGGCCGAGAAGGATGTTGCGGACCGCGACAAGCAGATTGAGGACCTTGGTAAGACGGCCGGCCTGTCCGAGGATCTTAAAAAGCAAATCGAGACGCTGCAGGCTGAGAACAAGACGGCCAAGGACAAGTATGAGGCCGATCTGAAGGAACTGACGCTGAACAACGCCATCAAGTCGGCGCTTACCGGCAAGGCACACGACGAAGGCATTGCGGCAGGGTTGGTAGATAAGGCGAAACTCGTATTGGATGGCGACAAGGTTGTTGGTCTGGATGAGCAAATCAAAACTCTGAAAGAATCCAAGCCGTTTCTGTTCAAACCTGATACACCGCCCCCGGGCACGCCGCCTAAGCCTCCAGGCTTCCAAGTTGGGGGAACGCCGCCCGCGACTCCACCGGCCACAGGAACAACGCTTAAAGATGCGATATCGGCACATTTTCAAGCATCACAAAACTAATGATGAGGTGATAAGCCATGGCAGTAACATTGTCTGAAGCTAAGAAAAATACACAGGACGCCATTACGGCGGGTGTCATTGATGAATTCCAGAAAAACAACTTCCTGCTCGCGAATATGACGTTCGACGATGCAGTATCGCCAACGGGTGGCGGCGCGACCCTGACATACGGTTACACGCGGCTGACAACGCAGCCTACGGCACAATTCCGTGCCGTGAACAGTGAGTACACGCCACAGGAAGTGAAGAAGCAGCGCCACACCGTTGACCTGAAAGTATTCGGCGGCTCGTTTGAGCTCGACCGGATTATCGCGGGCATGGGCGGAATTGCTGACGAAGTTCAGTTGCAAATGTCTCAGAAAATTAAGGCGGCGCAGGCGCTGTTTAACGACACAGTAATCAATGGAGATAGCGCGGTGGAAGCTGAGTACTTCGACGGCCTAGATAAAGCGCTGACGGGTTCCAGCACGGAGTTTATTCCCACCGATGCTATTGACTTGTCGGATGCTGAGGCGATCAAGGCTAACTATGTTGAGTTTTTGCACATGCTTAACAAATTTATGAAAAGGCTGGATGGAAAACCTAGTGTGATCGCAAGCAACAGCGATATGATTGCTGCAATTCAACTTTGTGCCCAAATGGCTGGGCGATATCAAATCATCAAAAATGAATTTGGGGAGCAAGTCGAGGCTTACAACGGCATCCCTTTGATTGACCTGGGAGAGAAAGCTGGGACTAACGATCCTGTTGTTGGTACAAACGTAAATGGCGAGGCACCTCTTTATGTTGCTCGCCTTGGTTTGGACGGATTCCACGGCGTTAGCATGGCTGGTCAACCGCCTGTGCGAACATGGTTGCCTGACTTTACAACTAGCGGAGCAGTGAAGACGGGTGAGGTTGAAATGGTCGCTGCCGTAGCCCTCAAAGCAACCAAAGCGGCCGGTGTTATGCGCAAAATCAAAGTCCAGTAAGGAGGGCGTAAACGATGAACTATAAAGACGATCTAGCGAATGGCTACGTCAATGGCTATTATGTCGGACTGCGCCAAGGCACGAACACGCAGGACGAACTAGAACCGGACGCCGACGGATACGAAGTACAGCGGGATACGATCCGAATGGGTACCGTAACGCCGGATGCTGCAGAGCCGAATTATCCCGTGCCGCAAGATTACACCGTGACATACGTCAAAGGTGAGGCGGCAGCGACAGGGACAGCACCGACGGAGACGAGTAAAGCCGAGGGCGCGACGTTTACCGTCAAAGCCAATACGTTTACTCTTGCGGACCATGTGTTTGCCGGATGGCTGGGGAGCGACGGCAATACGTATCAATCTGGCGACACGGTGACTATGGGCGGAGCTGCTTTAACACTTACGGCGCAGTGGGAGGATGCTTAATATGGCTAAAGTAATTGCACCTAATCAACATTACAGCGGCATGTCTGCTAGCGTCATGTTTACCCAAGGCGTTGGTCATACGGACAACGAGCACTTGCTTCAGTGGTTCGAGGATAAGGGTTACACAGTGGAGCGTGTAGACCCGCAGGCAGAAGCGGAGAAGGCAGCAGCACAGGCAAAGAAAGAAGCGGAAAAGCGATTGAAGGCATTACGTAAAAAAGCGGATGAGCTTGGGATTGAGGGCGCGGCCGACATGGATGCCGAAACGCTTGAGGCGGCTATCGCAGCAAATGCACCAGTTGAGGAGTGATGCCTTATGGCCTACGCCACAACTACAGATTACGACTTGTACGGTAGCGGCAATATACCGGACGAGAAGCAGGAGCAGGCGCTTGAGCAAGCCTCTGACGAAATCGATATCCTGACATACAGCAGAATCATCGGGCAGGGATTTGACAACCTGACTCCGTTTCAACAGGTCCGCGTCAAAAAGGCAGTATGTCAGCATGCGGACTTCCGCTACCAGTATGGCGGCTTTCTGGACGTTCCGTTCACGGGTTATGGCGCGGGCAGTATAAGCATGAGTTTCAGTGATAAGACGAGCGGCGGCGGGGGCATAAAAACCTCTGACGCCGTTTTGAATTTGCTGAAGGCAACCGGCCTGATGGATCGGAGGTTATGCTGATGCGCTTCCCATTTCCACGTTGGAATCAGGTTACGCCGGTAAAGGTGTATCAAACGGAGCTCGGTCGTACGGGCCAAATGGAGACGCTGCTGCATGATGGCAAATGTTTCTATGATGAGCGGAGTCGACAGGTGATGACCGCCGAGCGTCAATTGGTGTTACTGTCCGGACTGATTGTCATTGAGGGCGATATCGCGCCAGAAAAGCAGACGTTTGAGGGGTATGTAATGATCTGCGGCGAACGTAAAGTCATCTATCGAATCAAACGGCCGCGCAATCCTGACGGGACGGTTTTCTCTACAGAGTTGGAACTGTCATGAGGATAACGGGGAAGATGGTCATCAACCGAGCGGCTATCGCGCGTTTAAATCAGATCCAGCAACAGGCGTTGGAGATGACGACAGAAGCTGTCCGGACAGACATAATCACATCAGCCGTCGTGCCCAAACAAACAGGCGAACTAGAGCGCAGCAGCTACGTCAAAATGCAGCCAGGTAAGGGACGAATCATCTTCGATACGCCATACGCCAGGCGGCTGTACTGGCATCCTGAATACAAGTTCCGTACAGACAAAAACCCAGGTGCGCAAGGCAAATGGATGGAGTCCTATCATTCAGGCGACAAACGTGTTTGGGTCAACAAGACATTCGGCGCATTCGTGAAGATGTTGGGCAGGGGGCTGATTAAATGACGCTGGATGAGGTTGTATCGTGGCTGGAAACGCGGATAAGTTGCCCGAATTGGTATGTCGGCAAGATCGATGCCAAGAAGGAGCAATGTATCGGTCTTTACAACACGACGGGAGCCCCGCAGCGGCTGGCGGTCGGTGGGCTGCCCAATACCGGCTATGTCGTCAAAGCGGTGTCAATCCTGATCCATTGGAGCCGCAACAGTGATACAGCCGAGCGCAAGGCGCAGGAGGTCTATGCTGCGCTATTTGGCGTGTCTAACGTACAGATAGGCGGCAAACGTGTTGTTATGTTCCGGCTTCCACAGCCGCAACCGATCAGCGTCGGGGCTGATGGGGAAGGGATTTTCGAATATGTAATCGAGGTACACATTTATCATGAGAGGTAGGCGGTAATCATGCCAACAGTAACAAGTGGCGTTTTTCCGGTCTTTAATATCGCATTTAAGATCGGTACAGCGGGCCGCTCTAGCGCAGTTGCCGACATGGTGGTCATCAAGGAGATGGAAACATTCCAGATCGCAATCGACGGTAACGTCGAGGAGTGGACGCCAATGGAAACGGAAGGCTGGGTTCGTCGGCTTATGACAGGGAAGGGCTTTTCCATCACATTAAACGGAAAACGACATGTCGGCGATCCGGGTAACGATTATGTTGCAGACACCGCATGGAAGTCCGGTTTGGACTGCTCCAGTAAATGCGAGATTGAATTTCCCGACGGTAGCACGTTGGCGTTTGATTGCATTGTCAACGTCAGCGCCCCCAATGGTGGCGATAGCACGGCGGTGTCCGCGCTGGAGTGCGAATTGATGAGCGACGGCAAGCCGACATATACACCAGCACCAGTAACACCATAACAACGGACGGTCCTTAGGGGCCGTCTATTTCCATTTTCGAGAGGATGATTAATCATGGCAAAGACAATTGATATTAGCGGTAAACTGACGAACGAACGGCCGGTGTTGAAGCTTGGCGAGGGCAAGGAATATCCGATCGATAACCGGAAGAATACGGTTCTGGCTTTACAGGAGATCATGCAAGAACCGGCTGGCAGTGACCTGGAGAAAGCCGAAAAGGTGCTGGCTTTGGTACTCGGGCAAGATGCAGCAGACGAAGTTAACAAGTCGGACCTCAGTTTTGAGGATTATCAAACTGTTTTTGTTGCTGCCTTGGCTGGAGCGACGGGAGAGGATTACGAGGTAGTCGAAAAACGATTTCGCGCAACCAAGCAAACCATCTGAACAATGGTATGACCTCTATGAGGATTGGGGACTGATTGAGTCTTCGATTTCCGCTCAATACGGCATACGGCTTCGAGCCGAACCGGATATGACTTGGGATGAGTTCACAACGCTACTATCTGGCATTCTGCCGGAAACACCGCTTGGCTACATTGTTGGGATCCGAAGCGAGAACGATCGCGAGAAGTTGAAGAACTTCACGCCGGAGCAAAAGAGGATCCGGAATGCTTGGCGTACACGGAACGTCACGCAACCACAATGGACTGAAGTGGATAAGGCCAAAGCTGTAGCTGAATTCCAGAAAATCATTCAAAGCGCGTTTGGGGGTGGTAGGGTAAATGGCGGATGAAGTTGGTAAGGTCAGTCTAGGTCTTGAGATTGACTCGGGAGATGTCGAAAGGCAGCTCGGGAGCCTGGGCGGTAGAATTGGCACAGAGCTCAGCAAGCCACTACAGAACGCCTTTTCCGCCGCCTTCAAAAGCGTGGATATGTCTCCGATCGCGGACAGCTTTGGGGAAGCGCTGAAAGCTAGTATAACCGCAGGTGCTTCGGCGGCGATAAGCACAATTCAAACGCAACTCAATAGCCTGAAAATGCCTAATCTATTCCCAGCCAGTACAATGTCAAGACACGTAAACCCAGCGACGCCACTTGCGCCCACGGCAAATGTCGGTTCTACGGCTCCAATCGTCAATACAACAAATGCCTTGCGGGATCTAGGTCAAGAGGCTGAACGGACTGCGCCGAAAGTAAAAAAGTCATTTAATATCATAGGTGGATCACTTCGGGCCCTCGGCGGATTAGCTGCCGGGGCCTTTGCTATTGGCGGAATGATTACCTTTGGTCGCACTGCGATTGGGCTTGCATCCGATCTACAAGAGGTTCAGAACGTTGTTGACGTGACATTCGGGGCGATGGCCGCCGATGTTAATGCCTTTGCGGATAGCGCGCTGGAGACATTCGGTCTATCAGAACTATCGGCCAAGCGCTACGCTTCGACTATGGGCGCAATGCTTAAGTCTTCCGGGTTGACCGGGGCTTCCGTACGGGACTTATCAATCGATATGACCAAGCTGGCAGCGGACTTCGCATCGTTCTATAACCTGAATACCGACTTTGCTTTCGATAAGATACGAAGCGGTATAGCCGGTGAGACTGAGCCACTAATGCAGCTCGGTATCAACATGAACGTTGCTAACATGGAAGCCTATGCGCTAAGCCAAGGCATTACGAAGAGTTGGCAGGCAATGAGTCAGGCAGAGCAAGTGCTGTTACGCTACAATTACCTGTTATCGGTCTCCAAGGATGCCCAAGGTGACTTTGCTCGAAATGGACAGAGCTGGGCGAATCAAACGCGGGTGCTAACGGAACAATGGCGCATCTTCCAGAGCGTTATGGGACAAGGATTTATCAATATCCTGACACCTGTCGTGCGGTGGCTTAACGTCCTTATCCAAAAGATGCAGATAGCTGCTCAATACTTCCGCGCGCTGACAGAGGTCTTGTTTGGTGCGCAGGCAACGGCGGCGGCAGGGGCGACAGCAGCAACCAACGCCGCTAATGCAATGGGAGGCATTGGAGAACAAGCGGACAGCGCCACTAAGGGCGTCAAAAAGGCGGCAAAGGCTCTTAGTGGGCTATCGGGCCTTGATCAATTTAACTTGATCAAAACGACGAAAGATGATTCTGGTGATGCTGCTGCTGGATCGGCAGGTGCTGGCGGTGTTGATCTCGCGGGGATGGCAATGGGTGAGCTACCTACCCCGGACGTTAACACGGACGTTTTCCGCGAGAAAATGCAGACATTAGTAAGCGGAACGAAGCAGATGTTCAGCGGTCTATGGAGTGACATTAAACTCGGCTGGGGTATAGCTATGATGTCCTTAGGGCCGGCACTCACTGAGGCATGGGGCAGGATATCACCTGAACTGCAATTGTGGAAAACATCCTTCCAAACAGTTTTCAACGACATTATAAGCCTCGGGACGCCTCTGAGGGACTGGATAACCACTCAACTTATTCCGGTATGGAGTGGTGCTATTCTTCTTGCATCCGGCATCTGGGCAGGTTTATCGGAGACGGTTCGCACGGTGTTTAATGACATCTGGGCGGCAGCATTCCCGGTCGTTGAAAAACTGCTTACAGTGTGGCTCCCACGCTTTACTGAGGTTGTTGTTGCGACAGGCGAGATACTAGGTATGCTGCTATCTATCGTCAAGCAGATATTCGACGACATATGGAGCGGTGCTATACAGCCTGCTATGGAGCTTGTCTCAAAAATCATCATGGACGCGCTGGATATCATCGCCGCTTTCTGGGATACCTGGGGCAAGGGCATCATAGAACGCCTGAAAACAGCCTTGGATGGCATTAAGGGATTGTGGAGCAATCTATGGGACAATTTCCTTCAACCGTTTATAACGGAAATGCTCGAAATGCTGACATGGCTGTGGGATAAGCACCTGAAGGGGCTTGTCGAGGAGATCAGCAATTTCGTCGGGAAGCTGACGACGGCAGCGCTGGACATCTGGAACAAATTCATCATGCCGATTGTCAATTACTTGGTCAAGAATCTCGGCCCAACATTCTCAAACGTCTTTAGTTTCATCGGGGATGTCATCGGCACGGCGGTTGGGGTCATCGCTGACGTGTTGAAGGGCCTGCTAAAGTCACTAGGCGGCGTCATCGACTTCATAGCAGGGGTATTTACCGGAGACTGGAAACGAGCGTGGGAAGGTATTCAGAACTTCATGCAGGGCTTCTCGGACGCTCTTGTCGGCATCTTCAAGGGAGCCGTTAACCTTATTATTGATGCGCTGAATTTCATGATCCGGCAAATCAATAAAATCAAAATTGATGTCCCGTCGTGGGTCGGTAAGATTCCCGGCATCCCCGACGATATCAGTTCCGTTGGTTTTAACATCGGAGAGATTCCCAAGCTTGCAAACGGTGGTGTTGTATCAGCTCCCACGCTCGCAATGGTCGGGGATAACCGGAATGCCAGCATCGACCCCGAGGTTGTCAGTCCTTTATCCAAGCTGCAGGACATGCTTGCGGGCAGTAATGCGATATCAGACGCTTTGTTAATGTCCATTCTCGATGTATTGCGGGATATTTCTCGTAAGGATACAACGCTTGAGATCGACGGGACGGCACTTGCTCGCGTCAATACCCGTTCGTCCAATGCTGCATCCCGGAAATCAGGCAGGGTAGCATACACCATTTAGGAGGTTGCCATGATCAAAATAAACGGGCAAAATATCGCGGCCAGTCCGGCAACCTTCCAACCGATGTTGTTCGACCTTGACGCCGAAGAAGGGACAGGACGGACAGCCGACGGCTACGGATTTCGTACGCGCGTGGCGACAAAGCGTCAATTCGAATTGAGTTGGGGGTTGCTGCCTTGGCCGACAATTTCAGCACTGCTGAAGCAAATGCGGAACTCTTATTTTGAGATGACCTATCCCGATCCGGAGACGGGTAAATTCGAAACGAAGACTTTTAGCGTCGGCAACCGGCCCGCGCCGTTTGCTGTATCAAAAGGTAATGAAATCTATTGGGCTGGCTTGAAGGTCACAATGACAGAGAGGTGATGTGTTTTGTGGCCGATATCGCAATTATTTGAGAGCTTTATTAAGCGGCGTGACAGTGAAATTCTGGCGAAGGCTGATGTGGCTGGCGAAGAATACACGATGCGCGAGATTGTGGACTTTGCTATCGAGTCCAGCCTTGTTAGCGGCGAGGAGTTCGAGATTGGCACAGTCATCATCTCTCAACTCACTATAAAGATGCGATTGAAAGGTAATGTGCCGATCAATGCCCGCGTTATTCCTTATGTTGCTTTTGATTCGACGGCCATGACTTGGGAGCAAGCACAATTTCCATGGCAAGAGGCTGACGTCCCTTGGGCAGGAGGGCCGTCGGAGTGGATGCCGCTGGGCGAGTTTTATATCGACAGCCGCACAAGGGATAACGACATATGGCGCTTTGTTTGCTTGGATAAACTGTTATGGTCGACACAGTCCTATGAGTCGTCCTTAGCATATCCGGCAACCATGCAGGCGGTATGGGACGAGATATGCGCCCAATTGGGCTACGTTGACGACGACACGGTCCAGATTAATCCAGCGTACACGATCGCCGCCAAGCCCGTGGGCTACACGTACAGGGAGGTCATGGGCTGGATAGCGGGAGCAAACAGCGCCAGCGTCCGCGCTGGCAAGGATGGCCGAATCCAGTTTAAGCGCTACGCCGCGACCAACACGCCGGATATGGAGCTGACGGCGGCCGACTATATCCACGCCAAACAGACCAATCCGCTCAAGACGTACACGCGGTTCGTTTGCCAGTATGACGACGAGCAGGACTTATCCTACGAGGCGGGGGCCGGCGGCGAAGGCGAGACCTTGTATATGGTCAATCCGTTCATGACGCAGGCCATGCTAAACGGCCTGGCGGCGACGCTGGGCGGCTTTAGCTATCAGCCGATGGAGATCGACGCCCGCGGCTTCCCGCATATCGACGTTGGCGATGAAATCGGCTACGAGGTATATGAGGGTTCGACGTGGGACGCGACGGTCACGCCGTGGCAAGACACGGAGCTGCCTTGGGACGGTATGGTCCGGTACCGCTCGGTAATACTGCTGCTTAAGATGCGTTTTGCCGGGGGCTTCGGTATGGCGCTGGATGCGCCGAGCAAGTCGGATACGCAAAGTGAGTACGTCGTGGAGGGGCCGCTTACGCAGGCGGTCAAGAAACTCAACCAGACGGCGGCAAAGCTGGGACGGAACTATTACGGCGTCGAGATCAGCCGCGAGGAAGGGCTTGTCGTTGAGATTGAAGGCGGGGGCGGTAAGGCGGTCCTCAATGCGGACGAATTAACCTTCTACAAAGGCAGCCAGAAGGCGTTGTTCTTTGATATACCGAATGATCGCTATACCTTCAGTGGGCATCTGGAGGCGGCGTCAATTGCTGCAGCTATTATTTCCGGTAGCACCATAACCGGCGGCACAATTAACGGGACAACAATATCTGGCACCAATATTTACGGTTCCAATATCGCTACAGGCTTGGGTACATACCCAATGGCTGAGATGTCCAGTTCGACCAGGTCATTCCGAGCTTCGGCCAGCGCCACAAGATACATCGACATGGAATCTGTAGATTCATCTTTAGGTACAGGCTCCCCCATAATGACGTTCCGAGACGACATGACACGCACTTGGTTGTACCAATTCGCAGATAAGTTTCGCATGAGATCGGATGTAGGAGACGGAGCTGAAATTAACTTTGCCGGTGGGTTAGATTTGGTTTCGGGATCTGCCATACGTTTTAATTATGGTTTGAATCTAGGTACGTCGTTCAGTATTAGCTCTGCATCGGACGTATCAGGTCTGCGTAGTGATTTTAACGCCTTAATATTGACATTGAGATCAATGAGAATGTTGTCGTAAAATATCGCAACTCCTATAATGGAAATACGTATCCATATTAACAGCAAATTATGGGAGGCACGGATAGTATGAAAAAAATGGTTCTTGGAATTGTCATAGGCGCTTTTCTTGCTACAGCAATACCCGTAGCAGCGGAAGAAATTAATAAGAAGGTTACGGCAACCGTTCGAGGCGATTTCACAGTGCAGGTAGACGGCGAGCAAGTCGAATTAAAAAACGCACCACTTGCTTATGATGGGAATTCATATTTGCCTGTCAGGGAACTGGCGGTTCTTCTTGGTAAAGACGTAGATTTTGTGGATGGGGTGATTAAATTGGATACACCTACGGTTGAAGGGGCTGTTATTTCATCCAAGGAAGATTTCGAAGCTGAAACGTCAAGGCTTAATGGTGTTATAGCGGACAATGAGAGATACCTTGCAAGCACGATCGAAGTATATACCGAGTTAGAGAAGCGTCCAGAAACCAAGCCAGAAGAACTTGCGCTGCTGGTTGAACGCAAGGAACGATACGAAGCCATCATAGACGATGCCAAGAAAGCAATTGCAGATTTAAAGGTGCAATACCCACAATACGCATAACCAATCCAAAGAGAGTCCTTCGGGGCTCTTTTTATTTTGCCGAAAGGAGATCCGTTATGGCAAAGCTGGAACAAGTCCTAAAAGCGGAGCTGAATCCGCAAACGCCGGTCCAGGACATCATGCAAGTAATTGACGCTATGTTGCGGACCAATCCAGGACATGAAGCGGCGATCCTGCGCGGCGTCGCTGAGGGCGTAAGTATTATAGCATCACGCATCGATCAAAGAACGGGGGAGGACGCTCGTGGTGGAACTGAACCGACTAACCGGAACGAATCGGATAAGTGAAGAATACAACCTGTTAAACGATAACGCCGATACGATCGAACAAGCTTTTGAAGAATCCGACGCATCCGTTGTGGGCGTTCAGCAGAATCTCGACGACCACGAGGCGGACGATACGCGCCATTGGACGACGGCCGACCGCGACAAGATGAACGGCATCGCCCCCGGAGCTCAGGTCAACAGCGTGACGTCCGTTGCTGGCAGGACTGGAGCTGTTGCCGTCGGCTGGACTGATGTAGAGTCCCGGCCATCGTCCAGCGTTGCCGCTATTGATGCGGCCGTGACGAAGGTGGGAGGCATCGAGGCGGGGGCCGAGGTGAACCAGAATGCTTTCGCCCAGGTCAATAATATCACGGCGTCCAGCGAAAGCGATGCGCTCACGATTACCGGCGGTACTGGCATATCAGTCTCGACGAATCCCACGACCAAGACCGTCAATATCACGGCCACAGGATCAAGCACGCCGGGGCCGCACGCCGCCAGTCACCTGGAGGACGGTTCGGACCCCATACCATTGGCAACGCCGACCAATGGCGGATTGATGAGCGCCGAGGACAAAGACAAGCTTAACAGCATACCATCAGGCCCGCCTTGGACGTGGGCAGATTTGGAGGGATAACATGCCAAACTATTTTAACCTTACGCTAGATACGACGGGACCGTCTAACGTCACGATTACACTGGCTGGCGGTGCGCAGTACGCGACGCAGCAGCTCATTAATGCGGCAATTGCGACAGCGGACACCCCTACAACTGGTTACCAAATGAAAATATGGGGCGACCTCGATATTGCTTGGGCTAAAAGCAATGGATTGCTCGGGGCCGGAGCGAGCGCCAGTACCGAGGCGGACAGCACTTGGATTACGTTTGCTACCACGCGACAATTACAGCTTAGTGCAGGAGACGGTAACAAAACGATCAACTGTAAGGTTCGGGATGACGTATACAATCCATCTGCACAGTCATCCGACAGCATTACGCTTGATACGACGCGTCCAGAGGTTACGATTACCGGACCTGACGTAAGCAAAATCTCCAAACAGTCTGGCAAGAGTGTATCAAGCTTTAGCTTTGTTGCAGACTCGGCGTATACCGCGTATAAGGTCAAGGTTGTCGCCAGCACGGGCGCGGCTCATGATACTGGTGTCCAGATCCCGACAACGGGCGGCTCGACCAATATGAGCGGCGGAGCCGGTACAGGTGTTACGCCTGTTGAGTGCACAATTACCGGGGCTGATTTGGAGACTGCGAGCAGCGGAGACGGTGCTAAAATCGTTAAAGTATTTGTCCAAGATGCTGCAGGCAACTGGAGCGCGTAGGGGGTGTAGCTAATGGCTGCACCTCTTATTGTTATTGACGGTTACACGCGGGCCCGGATCAGCAACCAGCCGGGCCTTAGGGAGTCAGTTGTACAGTTTTTGGCTGACCAAGACTTAGTAGATTGGCAGGCACGCGCTGATGGTGCAGGAGTGGGGCAAGGCGACCTCGTTGGACAGGCACCAGGGGTAAGAGACACATGGGCCAAGTGGGATGCACAGGCGTTGTCGTGGGCGTCACTGGACGCTCAGACCCGAACATGGGAAACGCTTATTGTTGTGCTGCCTGATAACGATATCGGCGAATTTGTTGTCGACGCGGGCGAATTGACTTGGGGTGACAAGGTCTACCGCATCAACGTATACGGCAAAAATCAAGCAGGGGAGTGGACGGCATATGGCGGGTAGTTTTTTATTAACGCTGGATACAACTGGACCGGAGATCGCGGTTTATATGCCGTCCTATTCAACTACTAGCGTCGATAATGAGGTCATCGTACAGAGTAGCGAGCAACTTGCACCATGGCAGGACTTTTATTTTGTGGATGCGGCGGGCGACCGGCACAATTTTATCTTTGCCTATGATGGTGACCGCTTTGTTGGTTTGGTCCGGTTTAATCAGTTTGCGCTCGGCGTGGCCGTCTTGTATGCCCAGGTTAAGGACGAGGTAGACAATCCGTCACCGATTGTCACGCAGCCAATCAACATCATGGCCGGAGCGTATATGACGGTTTGTGGATCCATGTCGGTAAGGTCGATTGCGACATTTGATCGAAAGCGCGAAGTTGAAACGGGGCGCACCGCCCGAAAGATTGAGGTGAGGACGGCATGACTTGTGGCACGAGTGGATATGTACAGCGCGGCAACACTGTGCGACTCATGGCTACTTTTAGGGATTGGGACGACGATCCGATTGATCCTGACATCGTTAAAGTTATTATTTATGACCGTAAGTGGCAGCAACTATCGGATAACGAACTGGGACCGGGAAATCGGATTGAGACCGGACAATATTTTTATGACCATATGCCGGATCAAACCGGTACTTTTTATGTGGAATGGCATGGCCGTATAAGCGGACAACCAAGCCTGTACCGTGATACTTTGACGGTTCGGGACATTTAGGAGGGATACCATGGCTACATTGCCAAGTGGGATTAAAACGTTTGAAGCCAGCGATAACGTTGTGCGCGAGGCATTCAACGAGAACTGGAACACCATCAATAACATAGTGACTACAGATGCAACGACATCTGCGCGAGGTATGATGTCGTCAGCAGATAAGCTACTCAGCGCAAACCGCGATGGATACGGTACGACAGCGGGGACGGCGACAGCCTACACGATTACACTAACGCCTGCACCGACGATGGTTGACGGGTTAAGGGTGACGGTCAAGCTTAACGCCAATAACGGCGCTAATCCGACGCTCAATGTTAACGGACTCGGCGCGAAGGCGATTCTCAAGCCGAATGGTACCGCGCCAGCTGCGGGACTGCTCAAACTAGGATCGGTCTATACACTCGTTTATAACGGAACGGCTTTTATCTTACAGGGTGAAGGGGGGGAGTATGGAACAGCTGTAGCGGCGGACGTGCTGGCGGGCAAGACGATCGGCACCGAATCCGGGCTCGTGACAGGAACGATGGTCGACCGAGCGGGAGACACGGCGGCGCTATCGAGCGCAGTCAGCGGCACGACGCTACGGTTAAGGGCGTCTGCTGGATATCGCGATGGGACGAATGATTTCGTGACGATCAATGATCCGGATTTTATTGCAGCTAATATCCGGCAGGGGATTGATTTGTTCGGAATTGTTGGGTCGCTGATAGAAGGTAAACGGTATGCGAGCGGGACTGTTCCTAAAGGAACCGGATACTTAGTGGCCCAAAGGACTGACGGCGTGTCTTCAGGAGTTTCCTTCTCCCCGTTAACTGTATCTGGGCTGACATTCAAACCTAGTATTGTTATAATCCGATCGTCGTCGAATGCCCACTTAACGTTTTATACCGAGAGCCTCACAAATTCCGAAATAAGCGTCATTTATAACCGTTTTTATAACAATTTAACTATGGCGCAAACAGCTTACGCCTTTAGGCAGAGTTCTAATTTTAATAGTACCAGTGACGGTTTTGTATTACCGGCTCCAGACATGACCGAAAATACGACGTCATACTCTTGGTTTGCCATAGAATAGGAGGGACAATGTTGCAAATTGGACGGAAAATTTATTACGAATTAGAATCAGGAAACGTCATAGTAGATACTGGAGATCGCAGTGGTAGTGTGGTTGAAACAACAGTCGAGCAGGATTACACATCCTATATAGCGCTTGCTGATCGGGTGCCGTCTTCTGTCGGCATGATCCAACTTGAATATGGGCAGTACGTAGAGGACTTTGCACAGTGTAACGGGTATCGAGTGGACCCAGATACGCAGCAAGTCCTTTTTAGTTACCCCGATCCAGCAGAGCCGGAAGCACCGCCAACATACCGGCCGCCGTTAAGTGTAGAGGTCGAGCAGTTGCGCACGCAGCTCACGCTTGTACAAACGGCTCTCGACGATCTTATTCTCGGAGGTGGTCTGTAATGGCGGCGTATATGGCACAACGGATTATCGATAAAGTGTATACGTATGGGTACGTGATTGACCGCCGTCCCGATCTTAAAGGCGGCATCGACACATACCTGACCGATAACGGTCATGCAGATTTGATTGAGGGCTCCGCATAAGCGGGGCCTATTTTAATGCAGAGAGGTGATCCATTGGATCCGAATGTCATCAGTATCATTGCGGTAATCGGAACTCTCAGCGCCGTTATGCTGGGTTGGTGGGGGAAAAGCAGGACCGTTCGACAAGACACTGCAAACGATGCGGCGAAGGACGCAACGTTGCAGGCTGATATGGCCTATCTAAAGCGCGGGATAGATGACATGCGCATCGAGATTAAAATGCAGGGGCAGCGGCATGACGCGCTGTCGGAGATGACGATTCGAATGGATGAATCTATTAAGTCGGCGCATAAGCGACTAGACAAATTGGAGGCGAAATAGATATGGAAAATCTACAACCATATATTGATACAATTGTGCAGGCTCTTGTGGGCCTGCTTGTTTCATTTCTGTTGGGTGTTTTGGCAATGCTGCGCGGGAAAGTACAGGAATGGCTGGAGACGCGCACAACTGTTCAACAACGGGATATTTTGCACCGCTTGGCCGGAGAGGCGGCGGCATTGGCAGAGGCCACATACAAAGATGCGGGTGGCCCGGAAAAGATGAATGCGGCATTTGCGTACGTATTGCAACGTGCAGCTGTAATAGGGATTAGCGTCGAGCGGGAAAGTGTACAGGCTGCAATCGAAAAAGCCGTCATGGATTACAATACAAAAGTAAAGGGTGAAGCCAATGATCGCTCATAAGCGTATCCGGATCGCATCCGGCAAAGTCGAAGAAGGGCCGCTAACTTATACGCTCAGCGGCCAGTACAGCAAAGGCGAGGGCTGGACAGATATGCGCGCCGTTGATGTGCCGACGGCGTCCATCCAACGCGTGGAGCTCGTGACTGGTAAGGGCAAGACCATCTCCAGCATCCTCGCAGACCTGGTCAAGCAGCACGGAGGCAACTGGATCTGCTTCAACGCATCATACTTCAATCCCAACGACGGTGCGCTTCTCGGATTGACATACCGCGATGGCAAGGCGATCTATCCGGATGTTAAGGGCAAGACGGAGCAGCGTCCGCATCTCTATTACAAAGGCGGGAAATGGGGCATCGGCAGGCAAGACAAGCCGGATGGGCATACACTGGCAGTCTCCGCTGTTCCGACGCTCTCCGCTGGAGGCAAGGCCATTGACCCGCCGCGTACTGCTGAGGTCACGCCGTCCGACGTACTTGGTACCAATCCGCGCATGATTGCCGGGATCAAGGCAGACGGTACTCTTGGGCTTATCCTCGTTGACGGGCGCGGCACGTACGACAAGGGGCTGACCAGCAAAGAGGCGGGAATCATGGCCGTACATTACGGTTATCCGGAGTCTGTAAACCTGGACGGCGGATGGAGTGCGGAGCTGGCAACCAACAACCGGCAGATGCTCGATGCGCTGGAGATCGACAAGGTCAACAAAAAGCGGCAGTATCATGTAGCGGACATGAGCCAGGATTACAATGAGCGCGTCGTGCATCACGCCATTGCGATCCAGATCGACCCGGAAAAGCTATTTCCGACTTACATCGTGGACCATATCCCGACCAACACGCCTAACAACCGCCGTCCTGGTCATAGGCTCATGCCGACGACGATCACGATACACAACACGGCTAACCCGTCCAGTACGGCGCGAAATGAGCGATCTTGGCTGACGAATCCCGCCAATACTGCGACGGCGTCGTACCATATCGTACTGGACGACAAAGAGACGGTGGAGACTCTGCCACTTAATGAGTCTGCATGGCATGCTGGAGACGGCAGCGGGGCGGCAAGCGGGAACAGGACGTCTATCGGGATCGAGATTTGCGAGAGTGGCAATTACGCCGTCACACTATCCCGAGCCGTAGAACTCGTAGCGAAGATGTTGAAGGAGCGCGGATGGGGCGTTGATCGCCTGCGCCGCCATTATGACTGGAGCGGCAAGATTTGCCCGCGCCTTATGTACGACGGCGGCAGCTGGGCGGGATGGATTGATTTTAAAGCACGCGTTGCCGCAGCGATCAATCCACCGATAGTAAAGCCGGAGCCAGAGCAGCCCGTCAAACCTGTCGATGACATCACCGGCCATTGGGCTGAGTCTGCGCTTCGCGATGCGATCAAGGACGGTGCACTTGCTGGATTCCCCGACGGAACAATTCGTCCAGATGAGCCCTTGACCCGAGCACAGTATGCCGTGATACGGTCGAGGGAGCGCCAAGGATAATTTTCCTGACCACAACAAAGCCCGCTATCCAGAGGGACGGCGGGCTTGTTTTTATTTGCGCCGGGCTGCGCGAACCAGCGCCGCGACGCTTACGATTAGAGCGGCAATACTGATGATTAAAGCGGCTGTCTGCATGTCCTATCCCTCCTCGGAGGCCCCGAAGGGCCTGTGTTATTTCTTAACTGCGTCATAGTCTTGAGCGCAATCATCGCAATATTGATATTTGCTGTTATTTCGATGCAACTCGCTTATCTGACTTTCCGTTTGGCACTCATCGCAAATGAATTCAGTTTGCTCACTCATCCCCATTACCTCCCCGCGTAAGCTCGCCAGCATATTGTAGGAGGGGGCGAAGCCCCTCAATCATTCTTCCGTGCTTTGGGCGCTGTTTAACGCCTCTTGCGCTTGCTCCAGCGCAGCCAACTCTCGTTCACAGTATGGGCTTTTGCCTGGTTGACTCTTTAGCCAGTCCGCCAGTTTATACCGGCGATCCGCTAACGCCATGTTGATGGCGCTCATTACATCTGCGCTGATTGTCATTTGATATTTCATTTCCATGTCGATCATCTCCCGTTTATTTTTAGCCTTACCTGTGGTAAGATTGGGAGGAAGGCCGGATGCTACCCG
>NZ_MXQD01000005.1:0-26719 GCF_002165585.1 Paenibacillus sp. MY03
AGAGGCTCTGAGGTCCGTTAGCGAAAGCAGATCGTTTCAGCTCAGTTATTCACAATGAATCGACAGCCTCATGGTGTCTGTTAGATTTTTCGACTTGTTGTTCAGAAGTCTCACAAACTAATGATTGGCTACCTTGCCTAATAACAACACCAGCAGCTGTTGATTATGGGCAGAGATGCGATCTAGCGATTCCGCGATCAGATTGCTGCGAACGCTTCTTCCCCGCTCCGCTTCCGACTTGCCTTGCTCAGAAACCGTAATCCATACGATACGCCTGTCCTGATCATCCCGCGAACGGACGATTAAACCGTTTCGCTCCATCCGATCGAGCAAAGTCGTTACGGCCGCCGGAGTCGTGGACAAATATGGGATCAGGTCGGAGGGCTTCATGCGGTCCGACTCGAGCAGCAGCTCCAATACGTTCAACTGTCCTTCGGTGAGCGGTGCGAGCCCCTGCTCCAAATTCATCTTCCAATCGCGCGACAGCTTCGTCCACACCTTCGTAAAGTCTTCGGCAATCATACCTCCTCCTGCTCCCTTCCCAATCCATTCTCTTAACTCTATTATACCGATCGTCCATGTCGAATAAAAGGTTAACCCGATTAATAGTTTACGCCTCTTATCGCCATCATTTCGAACCGTTTGACAGAAGCAGACATATAATGAGGCGACAGCTGGGCGCATCGTGCGGATAACGAAGCAGCAACCAGCCGGCGAGGAGTGTGATTCGGTTGGATGAGCGGAAATCGGAAGTGTTGCGCAAAATAAAAGCTTACGGCATCATCAAAGACCCGCAGTGGCTGGACCGCCCTGACGAGCTGGTGCCACTGTGGGTCATGCTGGAAGTGATGCTGGAGCTGATCGAAAGATTTAACCCGCCCGGCCAGCCTTACGATTGATGGAAGGCGGACGCGGAGCGGATAAATGTCGTCGTAATGACATCCGGCTTATCTACCTGGAACAACGATTTGCCGATAGACTTGCGCTCTTCGATCGGAGCTTTCTCGGAATCGGCAATGTGACGGGCGCCTGAAGAAGTAATTGCCACAATCTCGAGCGGCTTCGTGCAATAATAAGCGGCAATCAGCGAAGAGCCGTTAGGACGGACCCGCTTGCCTTCCTTGAACTCGAAGGTTTGCACGCCTTTGCCACCCCTGGCTTGAATCGGATAATCCAGCAGGAGCGAACGTTTCGCATAACCCAGATCGGAGATGACAAGCACTTCGCCTTCGTCATCGGCAACCCATAACGCTGCCGTAATCTCATCGTCGTCCTTCAGTGCGATGCCCCTCACGCCGCTTGAAACACGGCCTATCGGGTTGACCTCGGATTCCTCGAAGCGAATGCTCATGCCGTTTTTCGTCACAAGCACGATGTGCTTGGAATTGTCGGATTGGGTAACATGGATGACTTCGTCGCCGTCGGCAACCTTGCAAGCCGCTACGGCAGTGGATCGGGTCGTTGCATATTCCTTCAGCTCGGTACGTTTTACTTGTCCACGTTTTGTAACGAATACAAGTGATTGGCCGGCTTCGTTAAGATCCTTGACGGGAAGGACGCTGACGATGCCGTCGTCCTTAGGCAGCTGAATAATGTTTACGATCGCGGTTCCCGTATCCTTCCACTTGAATTCCGGAATCTGATGGACAGGCAGCAGGTAGAATTGCCCCTTGCGCGTGAACAACAGCAGGCTGTCGATCGTATTGACGAGCAGCATGTCGCGAATGACGTCTCCGTCCTTCACCCCGGAATTGTCGAGCTCGCCGCCCGAACGCGTGAAGGACAGCATGCTGGTCCGTTTCATGTAACCGTCCTTGCTGAGCGTAACAAGCACATCCTCGGGGGTTACCATGACTTCCAGATTCACCTTCAGCTCTTCGACTTCTCCTTGAATATCGGACCGGCGATCGATGCCGTACTTGTCGCGGATCTCCTTCAATTCGTCCCGAATGACGCCGATCAGCTTCTTCTCGCTCTCGAGGATGGAACGAAGATAAGCGATCTTTTTCTGCGCTTCCTTAAGCTCCTTCTCGAGCGATGTAATTTCCAGATTCGTCAGCCGGTACAATTGCAAGGTCAAAATCGCGTCCGCTTGGCGCTCCGTGAAGCCGAATTTCGCGACCAGGTTGTCCTGCGCGTCGCCACGGTTCTTGGAAGCCTTGATGGTCGCGATCACTTCGTCCAGCAGATTTAATGCTTTAACGAGTCCTTCGACGACATGAGCGCGGTCCTCCGCCTTCTCCAGCTCGAACTGGGTCCGATGGGTGACAACTTCCTTCTGATGGTCCACGTAGGCCGACAGCATCGGCATCAAGCCCAGCTGCTGAGGCGCCTTGTTCACGATCGCGACCATATTAAAGTTGTAGGTCACCTGCAAGTCCGTCTTTTTGAGCAAATAGGCCAGAATACCGCCCGCATCCGCGTCCTTCTTGAGCTCTACGACGATGCGCAGCCCGTTCCGGCCGCTTTCGTCGCGAACCTCGGCAATGCCCTCCACCTTTTTCTCCAGGCGGATGTTTTCCATCGCGGTGACCAGTCTGGACTTGACGACCTGGTAAGGGATTTCGGTAATGACGATCTGCTGCTTGCCGCCGCGCATATCCTCAATGGCCGTCTTGGAACGAATGTAGATGCGTCCTTTGCCGGTTGTATACGCTTCCCGTATCCCCTCCTCGCCCATGATAAGACCGCCGGTCGGAAAGTCCGGACCTTTAACGATTCCCATCAGTTCTTCCAGAGGCAGCTTGGGATTGTTCATATAAGCAATACAAGCGTCGATAACCTCCCGCAAATTATGCGGCGGAATCTCTGTCGCAAAGCCGGAGGAAATGCCGCTGACACCGTTCACCAACAGATTCGGGTAACGCGAGGGCAGTACGACGGGCTCCTTCGTTGTATTGTCGAAGTTGTCCTTGAACTGTACCGTTCGCTTATCGATGTCTCTCAGCAGCTCCATAGCGATCTTGGACAGCCGCGCTTCCGTATACCGCATCGCCGCGGCGGGATCGTCGTCCTGAGATCCCCAGTTGCCATGGCCGTCGACAAGCGGATGGCCCATCTTCCAAGGCTGCGCCATTCTCACCATGCCTTCGTAGATAGAGGAGTCGCCGTGGGGATGATAATTGCCCATGACGTCGCCGACGGTCTTGGCCGACTTGCGATACGGCTTGTCCGGCGTGTTGCCCGCGTCGTACATGGCATATAAGATACGCCGCTGTACGGGCTTGAGACCGTCGCGGACGTCGGGTATAGCGCGGTCCTGAATAATATATTTCGAATAACGTCCGAAGCGGTCTCCGACGACCTCCTCCAGGAACGCGGGCAGAAATTGTTCCAGGCTGCTCATGCGGATCCTCCTCTACTCTTCATATTCGGTAAAGTCTACGTTTTCGATGATCCATCGCTTGCGAGGGTCGACCTTGTCGCCCATCAGCGTCGATACGCGACGCTCTGCTTTTGCCGCGTCTTCGATCTGTACCTGGAGCAGCGTACGCGATTCCGGATTCATCGTCGTCTCCCACAGCTGGTCCGGGTTCATCTCTCCGAGACCCTTGTAGCGCTGAAGCTCGTAGCCTTTGCCGTATTCCTTAAGATAATTCTGCAGCTGCTCGTCTGTCCAAGCGTAACGCACGGTCTCCAGTTTGCCGGATTTGCGCGTAATTTTGTACAGTGGAGGCTGTGCAATATAGATGCGCCCCGTATCGATGAGCGGCTTCATATACCGGTAGAAGAACGTCAGCAGCAGCACCTGGATATGGGCGCCGTCCGTATCCGCGTCCGTCATGATGATGATTTTGCTGTAGTTGCTCTCATCCGCTTCGAATTCGGGACCTACGCCTGCGCCGATGGCGGATATGATAGCTTTGTATTCGTCGTTTTTCAGGATGTCGACAAGCTTGGCCTTCTCCGGATTCATCGGCTTGCCCTTGAGCGGCAGGATGGCCTGATGCTTGGAATCGCGTCCTTGCTTCGCCGATCCGCCTGCGGAATCGCCTTCCACGATAAAGAGCTCGTTGCGCGTGTAGTCCTTCGACTGCGCAGGCGTCAGCTTGCCGCCCAGATTGGAGCTCTCGCTCTTCTTCTTGCCGCTTCGGATCTCTTCGCGCGCCTTGCGCGCCGCCTCGCGCGCCTTGGATGCCTGCACGGCCTTCTTGAGCAGCGATTGGGCTACCTGCGGATTCTCCTCCAGAAATACCTGCATTTTCTCGGCTACGACGGCATCAACCGCGCTGCGGGCAGAAGCGCTGCCGAGCTGGTCCTTCGTCTGACCGACGAATTCCACCTCCGACATTTTGATGTTGACGACGGCCATCATCCCTTCGCGCAGATCGTTGCCCTCCAGGTTCTTGTCCTTCTCCTTCAGCAATGCAGCCTTGCGGGCATAATCATTCATGACTCGCGTGTAGGCCGTCTTAAAGCCCGTCTCGTGCGTGCCGCCGCCTCGGGTAGGGATAGAATTCACGAAAGACGCAATCGTCTCCGTGTACCCGTCGTTGTACTGGAGCGCCACCTCCACTTCAATGTCGTCGCGGTCGCCGGCAAAGTGGACGACGTCATGCAGCGCCGTCTTCCCCTCGTTCAAAAATTGCACGAACTCGCTTGCGCCGCCTTCGTAATGAAAGACGTCGTCCTTGCCGCTGCGATCATCCTTGATCGTCACTTTAAGCCCGGAGTTCAGGAAAGCAATTTCTTGCAGCCGCTCTGCCAGCGTATCGTAGTTGAACGACGATCCGTTCTGGAATACTCTGCTATCGGGTTTAAACGTTACTTTCGTGCCGGTGCGATTGCTGTTGCCGATGACCTCCAGACCCGTGACGGGTTCGCCGACGTGCTCCTTGCCATTGTCATCGATCCAATATTCGAATCTCATCCTATGTATCTTGCCGTCGCGATAGATTTCTACCTCCAGCCATTCCGACAGCGCGTTTGTCACTGATGCGCCTACGCCGTGAAGACCGCCGGACTTCTTGTATCCGCCGCCGCCGAACTTTCCGCCTGCATGCAGGATCGTAAATACGACTTGCGGCGTCGGTATACCTGTCTTATGAATGCCGGTAGGGATGCCCCTCCCGTTGTCGTACACCGTAATGGAGCCGTTTTTATGCAGCGTCACATCGATCGCGGAACAGAATTTAGCGAGATGTTCGTCCACTGCGTTATCCACGATCTCCCAAACGAGATGATGCAAGCCGGATAAGCTTGTACTGCCAATGTACATCCCCGGACGTTTCCTGACAGCTGTCAATCCTTCGAGCACTTGTATATCATCGGCCCCATAATTGCCTTCCGCGGCCGTTCCGTTCGCGATTACATCCATTTGCTCACTCATGAGCTTCCCCCAGTCCGTGATACTCGTAATATCTCCAAGCTATTTTAAAGCAAGACTATCCATTCGTAAAGTCAATCTGCAATTTACCCATTATATAAAAACAAACGAACGTTCGCAAAAGTAAAATTTTGACGTCTAAAATCGTCTGTTCTTGACAAGTATGAACGAGTCTATGACAGATGTTCCTGGCGCAATGAAGTTGTTACCATAGTGCGCAATTCCGCGCCTCCTTATGCCGAATCCGCGAAAAAAGGATGCCGCCTGGGCATCCCCGACTTAAAAATATTTGAAAACCTCTATCGAGGCCCTTCCGGGATGAGCGAATTGGCCGTGATTTATATGCATGCTTTCAAATTTGCGCGGGTTACATATACAAGGCTGCAAGCATAATGCTCAGAGCGGAATCATAGATCTCGCCGAATTGTTCGATCGGAAGAGGATTAACGCCGCTGCCAAGCTCCACGGTAAATCCGGGAAGCCGGAAGTCCTGGATAAACCAGTCTTTGTAGCCGGCTGCGCTGTCCGCATTACGCACCGCTTCGTATCCGCTGACAGCCGCGAATTCGTTCGCTAGCACCTCGGATTGAGGCGGCTCCAGTCCCTCGAACCCCCAGAATATGACTTTGCCTTGCGTATGAAACGCCAAGGCGCGCTGAAACCCGCTGGCGCGCGTGAATTCGGCGAGACTCCGCGCCTCCGGCTCCGTTAGCGGCGCTGTGCCGGAGTAATCTCGCGGAGCAGGGACCTGAGGACCTTGAACGGCATCGCGCTCCCAGAGCGCGGGAAACTGCTTGTTGAGATCTACGCCGCGTATATTCGCTTTCCATCCGGAGAAGTCGTTGCTCCCGCCATTGATCGCAATCGCTTCGCTTCTAAACGGCTCTCCATCCGGCGGACCGCTTACCACGAGATTGACGCCATCGGGATTGACCATCGGAACAATGGACAATGTCGTCGTCAAGTACTGCGGATACATCGCCAGCCCGCCGAGATCCATACTATTTGTCAAAGACAGCAAATAATCATTCAGGAACTGCATGAGTACGGGCGTCGTAATCCATTCGTTGGCGTGCATGCTTCCATTAAAATGAATTTTTTTGTTGCCGTTCCCTATACCTAACGCGGGGATTGGCTTGCCCATGACCGAAGTGCCGATGTCCGATCGGACGAGGAAGGGATAAATATCCGTCAGCCTGTTCATATCCTCGAGCAAGGAACCGTATCCATAAAGACGCCTGGCTTCCACGACGCGCCGTGTAACGCGTCTAGGAACCGCTATTTTGGAGCCGATGGACAACATCTCGCCCTGCAGCTCGGGATTGCTCTGAAGCAGCAAGTCCACAGATACGCCGTTCATCGTCGCTATCCGCCAGAGCGAGTCTCCCGCAATAACCGTATGTTCTGCCCATATATATCCCGGTATCTGAACGGTATCGCCTACAGCCAGCACGCCTGCGGCGGCTTCGCGGTTGGAGTCCAGAATGAGCTGATACGGGATGCCGAACCATATGCTGTACTTCCACAGCGTGTCGCCCGGCCTAACCTTCACTTGCATGTCTTCGCCTCCCCATGCTCGGAGCGCCGCTGCTTAAGCTTTCGACGCACGTATCCTTACATCATCGTATGGCGAAGACTGGCTGGAGGTTCGGCTTTAGCAACATGGCTAACAGCCTTACTTGTATTTGTTCCAGTTTGGGTCGCTGTTGTTCAGCAAATAAGAGAAGTCGTTCTCCTTCAGCTTTTGCTCGCGTTTCTTGGTTTCTTCCGCTTCCTTGCGTTCGCGTTCCTTGCGGTCCGCATCCTCCTGCTTAAGCTGATCCGCTTGCGCCTTCAGCTTATTAAGCACATCCGCGCCAAGCAGCTCCTTAAGCGTCGCGCCTTGCTGCTCAGGCTCCGAAGTCGGAGCGGCGGGCCGCCGCTGCCCTTGCGGCTTTCCTTTTTTGCCCATTGTCGTAATTCACCTACTTTTTTTATGGAAGTTGAAGTTTCACTTATAGTCGATATGGAGACATTCCGCCGCCGTACGCGCAAGATCGCGAGCCGCTTCAACATCGACGGAGCTGGACAGTACCACGGCCATTCGTCTGCCTGTTTTCGTCTCCGGCTTGCCGAATAGACGGACTTGCGTGTTAGGCACGGAGAAGGCTTCTTCGATACCGCCGATGCGGAACTCCGCTGATTCGCGATCTGCCTTGAGCGTATGCGATGCGCCAGGCGTCAGCAATCTGATTGCAGGGATCGGGAAACCCAAAATGGCGCGTACATGCAGCGCGAATTCGGACAGATCCTGCGTCGCCATCGTAACCATGCCGGTATCATGCGGACGAGGAGATACCTCGCTAAAGAGTACGCCGTCCGGCGTTAGAAACAGCTCTACGCCGTAAATACCGTAGCCTCCCAGCTCCTCCGTAATTCGAAGCGCAATGTCTTCCGCTTCGCGAATGTGAGCTTCGCTCATCTCATGAGGCTGCCATGATTCGATATAGTCCCCGTCTTTCTGAACGTGACCGATCGGCGGACAATAACTTGTGCCGGAAACGGAGCGTACCGTAAGCAGCGTGATCTCGGAGTCGAACGTAACGAACCCTTCGACGATAATACGCGCTTTTTTTGCTCGGCCGCCCTCCATGGCGTAGTTCCAGCAGCTCTCAAGCTCGGCCTCGGAGCGGCAGACGCTTTGTCCTTTGCCCGAGGAGCTCATAATCGGTTTGATCACGCAAGGGAACCCGAGCTCCGCAGCTGCGGCGCGCAGCTCGTCGAGAGAGTCCGCGAACCGATACGGCGCCGTCGGGAGGCCAAGCGTCTCCGCAGCCAGCCTGCGGATGCCTTCGCGATCCATAGTCAGCCGTGCTGCACGGGCAGTCGGAATGACATGATGTCCTTCGGCCTCCAGTGCAAGCAGCGTCTCCGTCGCAATCGCTTAGATCTCGGGTACGATTAGATCGGGCCGTTCCTCTTCGATAATGCGGCGAATAGCGTCACCGTCCAGCATGTCCGTTACGTATTTGCGATGTGCCACCTGCATGGCCGGGGCGTTGTCATAACGGTCCACGGCAATCGTTTCGACGCCGAGACGCTGAGCCTCCAGCACAACTTCTTTCCCGAGCTCTCCGGAGCCGAGGATCATCATTTTGCGGGCCTGCTGGGATAACGGTGATCCATACATAAAAAAAGAACCCTCCTGGAAACTTTGATAGTCTCCATTCTGAAGGTTCTCCCACCAAAAATCAATATAAGGTTGTTCAAAAAGTCCGCATTTGATTACGAAGTATCTCAAGAAGCTTATTCGACGTCGAATATTGAATTCAACCGAATTTTCCGGTGCTCACGTAGCTCTGCTACGCTCCGCTCCTCAAATTCTAGTTGAATCCAATCTTCTCGGTACTGAAATGCGAACTTTTTGAACTTCATTTATATTTAAACCGTTCAACCCTTAAACCTCAAACCTCAACCTTCAGCACTTTATACAAACTTGAACTGGGCTTCGATCAGGCCGTTATAGACGCCTTGTTTTTTGACCAATGCTGCATGATCGCCTTGTTCGACGATGACGCCATGATCCAGCACGATGATATCGTCCGCATGGCGAATCGTGGACAGCCTGTGCGCGATCATGAACGAGGTGCGATCCTTAAGCAGAGTCTTGAGCGCTTCCTGAATTTTTAGCTCCGTCTCGGTATCGATGCTGGCCGTTGCTTCGTCTAGGATCAGAATCTTCGGATCGGCCAGCAACGCACGGGCGAAGGATAGAAGCTGTCTTTGGCCCATAGACAAGACGTTGCCGCGTTCTTCGACCTGAGTGTCGTACCCGTCTGGCAGATTCATGATAAAATCATGCGCGTGAACCGATTGCGCCGCCTTGACGATCTCGGCGTCCGTCGCGTCCAGACGTCCGTAACGGATGTTGTCGCGGATCGTGCCGGAAAAGATAAACGTATCCTGCAGCACGATGCCAACCTGCGAGCGCAAGCTTTCGATCGAGACGTCGCGGATGTCGATTCCGTCGATAAGAACGCGTCCTTGTACGGGATCATAGAAACGGCACAAAAGGTTGATGATCGTACTTTTGCCGGAACCCGTATGGCCGACTAAAGCGATGGATTGACCCGCCTTGACGTTGATGCTGACATTTTTGAGCGCAGGTCTGTTCTTCTCGTATTCGAAGACAATATTCTCAAATGTGACGTCCCCGCGGATCGCGGGTAGTTCTTTGGCGTTGCCGGCCTCTGCTACCGTCGGCTCTTCATCGATGAATTCGAAGATCCGCTCCGACGAGGCCATAGCGATCAGAAGCTGCGAGTACATTTGACCCAGCCGGTTGATGGGATCCCAGAAGTTGCCGATATAATTGGCGAACGCCACGAGCAAGCCGACCGTTATGACTTCATTCTGAATCAGCGTCGCACCGTACCAGAACAGAATGCATGTGCCGATTGCTGCCGTCACTTCAATGATCGGACCGAACATTTGGTTAAGCGCGGATGCCTTATTCCAAGATTTAATATTGTCGGTGTTCATATGGTCGAAGAAGCTCATATTATCCTTCTCTTGCACGTACGCCTGCGTGACCTTCATTCCCTGAATGCTTTCGTTCAAGTGGGCGTTAATACGGGACTGCTTCATCCGTACCGACTGCCAGGCGAATCGAATCCGCTTCCGCAAGGAGGACGATACAACAAACATGATCGGTACGGTAATCATAACCGCAAGACCCAGCTTCACGTTTAGCGCCAGCAATATGATGACGATGCCGAAGAGCTGAATGCAGTCCATCAACAGGTTGACGACGCCGTTCGTGAACAGCTCCTGCAGCGCGTTGACGTCGTTCGTGACGCGCACAAGCACGGAGCCCGCAGGACGTTTGTCATAGAAGCGGAACGACAGCTTTTGGATATGCTGAAACAAATGCTTGCGTAGGTCATAGATAACCTTTTGGCCGATGATGTTCGTATATTTGATCCGATACATGTTGGAAACCCATTGTATGGCGTACAGGGCCAGCATCCCCGCCGCGACCGCAACCAGCTCGCCGACGTTCTTCGAGCCTTTATCGGCATCCAGCACATTATCGATCGCGAAATACATGAGCAGCGGATTCGTCAGCCGCGTCAGCGTTCCGATCACCATCATGATGATGACTGGCATCAGCTGGCGATTGTACGGCTTCATGTAATTGTACAACCGCCTCAGCTGCGCCCAGTTAAACGGCTTTTCGATTTCTTCGTCGTCCTGGTAGACGAATCTTTCGTTTCTGTTTCTAGCTTTCATCTGTGTTTTTGCGCTCATTGTACCGAACTCCTCCGAGCTTCGTAAACTCCCGGTATCGGCGACCGACCGGCTTCTGCTTGTTGTTTCTCAATATAATCCGCATATTGGATGCGGTACGTATCCAGATAAGGACCTTTTTGAGCGATCAACTGCTCATGCGTTCCCCGTTGTACGACATGTCCTTCGTCCAGGACGATAATTTCGTCGGCATGGCGCAAAGAGGAAATACGGTGTGCGATAATAAAAGTCGTTCTGCCAGCCATCAATTCCTTGAAGCCTGCCTGAATTTCATGTTCCGTCTCCATATCGACAGCGCTCGTCGCGTCGTCGAGGATGAGGATACGCGGGTTTTTGATCAATGCACGGGCGATGGCGATCCGCTGCTTCTGGCCGCCAGACAACCCCATTCCTCTCTCGCCAACGACTGTATCATAGCCAAGCGGCATTTCCATAATAAAGTCATGGGCCTTGGCCAGCTTCGCCGCCTTTATAATCTCTTCGTCCGTTACGCCGCCAACGCCGTAAGCGATATTGTCGCGAATGGAAGCCGAGAACAGGAAGGTTTCCTGGAATACGGGAGCGATCTGCCTTCTGAGCGATTGTACGTCCAGGTTTCGAATATCGATGCCGTCGAGCGTAATGCTGCCCTGCTTCACATTGTAAGCACGCATTAGCAGCTGGATAACCGTAGATTTGCCGGAGCCCGTTCCTCCCAGGAAACCTATGACCGAACCAGCCGGGGCATCCAGACTGAGAGAGGTGATCGCCGGCGCTTTGTCCGGGTAATTAAACGTCACGTTTTCAAAGCGGACATGCCCTGCTACATGGTTGTCATTCGCCACGATGGCATCTTTTACGTTTTTCACGTGAACATGTTCATTGAGCAATGTCAGGACGCGCTCGCCGGAAGCTTTGAATTGCGTATAAGCATTAATATGAAAGCCGAGACCCCACATCGGGCCGATAATGTACCAGATCAAGCTAAAAAAGGCAATGAACTCGCCCAGCAACATAGATTGATTAATGACCATAATGCCGCCTGCGACCAGCAGGATGACCGCGCACATATTCGCCGTAAGCTCCATCGCCGGGAAAAACCGCGCCCATATGGACGACGCTCTAACCTGATTCTGCTGATACGCGTCGCTCCGAATTGAAAACTTGGATACCTCATGGGTTTCGCGCGCAAATGATTTGACGGTACGAACGCCCGTAATATTTTCCTGCACCGCTGTTGTCAGATCACTCATGGCCTGACGCATTTCGCGGAAAGCGGGATGGATCTTCCGTTCGAACTTAAGCGCCAGGAAAATCAAGATCGGAATCGGCAGCAAAATAATGAGAGTCAATTGCCAGTTGAAATACATCATCATCGCTCCGCCGAATACGACCATCAGCACCATATTGAGAATTTGCGCGAAGCCGAATCCGATAAATTGACGAATCCCCTCCAGATCGGCCGTCAATCGGGACATCAGGTCTCCCGTTTTCGCTTTGTCGTAATATTGAAAGGATAAGGTCTGCAGTTTGTCGTACAATGCGTTTCGAAGGTTATAGGCAATTTTGTTGCCCAGTCTCCCTCCCAGAAATCCATGTAAAAATTGATTAATCGCTTTCAGTGTAATGACGCCAACGACCAGCATTGCGAGACCAGGCACGAGATCAAATCGCTCCGGTGTGATTACATCGTCAATCAGGTAACGCAGCAGGTTCGGATACACCAGCCCCAGTGCAGTCGCGATCATCAAGAACAGGATCGAGCCGAACAACAACTTTTTATCCGGCCAATAAAAGGCTTTTAACTGCCTCAGTACGTCCAAGAAAATCCATCTCCCCATCTGTTTTCTTAAGTATGAGTGCATATTACCAGCATCGTTATGGAGGAGCAAATTCGATAATTTTGCGAATTATTGAGTGTATCCGCTTATTATGGCGATTGGGGGTAAGGAATGCTCGATACCTCCCAAATGATCTCGTTTGATTGCCATAATGTACGTATTGCTCCGTTTTTGCACGTTTGCACACAAAAATAAAAAAAGCTTTTGCCGGGCGGAACCGCACCGGCAAAAGCATTAAGCGAATCGTGATATGGAAGGCGGACTGGATCAGACTTTTTGGATATCGATTAATTTTTTTCTAAGCGTCGTCAGCTCCAGCACGGCTGAGCCGCCGGCAAGCGATTGACGTTTGCCCTCGGCATAGGCCAATACATCCGTTATTAGACTTTTACCTACTTGCTCCGAAGCTTTATCCCACTCGCGGCCGTAATGTGTATGCCACTGACTCGCGGATGCGGTTGTCCACGCTTGAATGGAAGGCACCAGGATGCCTTCAAGCTCCTTGCGCAACTGCCCCTTGCCTTCTCCTTCGAAAAATTGTCGCGGCGACCTAAATCGGCTCCACAACCATTTGGCTTCGATGGAGGTTTCTTGCCACATCGCGCTTTCCTCCGGTACGACAAGCGATTGCGGCGCATATGGAGCCGCCTCGTAGCCAGGCAGCAACTCGCCAAGCCCCAGCGAGCATGCGGCGTGCTCTTTCTTCAACTCGCCGTTCAGTGCCCGCTCAACGCGCAGCGAAGTCGCCAGGAGCTCCTGGGACAGCTCATGTTGAATAAGGCGCTGGAGCTCCAGCCAGGACGTCCAGACGACCCGCTTTAGGTCTCGGCCGTCATCTTGCAAGGACGCAGGGTTAAAGGCTAGATGGAAGAAGTCCCCTAGCCTGAATTGCAGCCGTTGAGCCACATAATACAGCAGCTCCGACATCTCTTGCTTCAGACCTTCCGGCAAACGCGCGGCACGCAGCCGATCCATCGGCTCATTAACTCGGCCCATGGAGGCTTCCAGCTTGACGCGTTCGGCCTCGCGAGCCGACTCGTCGCCTTGCGCTCCTGCAATCCAGCCCTCCAGCTGCCCGATTGTCCGCTTGAGCTCTTGGTCAGCGGAATCGATAGCGAGAGCGCCGAGATCCGTTGCTATAAAGGAGAGGAAGTCCCCTTCGAAAGCAGTGATTCGCGAGCGAATAAGAAGCGCCTCATTGCGCTCCGTCTTGCCGTCCAGCGCTTCGATGCTGGAGACGGGATACAGCCGAGGATGCCGGATGGAGTGTTGGAGCAAATTATGCTCCACATGCATCAGAACATGCTGCAGCTCTTCCTCGTCGGCAGCCAGATCCGCGGCATTGACGATAAAGAACATTTTGTCCAGCTCGAACTGGTCCTTCACGCGGCCAAGCTGATCCAGGAACTGCCGGTCCGCTTGGGAGAAGGCGTGATTGTAATAAGTAACAAACAGAACGGCATCGGCGTTTTTAATGTAGTTGAAAGAAACGCCCGTATGCCTTGCATTAACAGAATCGGCGCCAGGCGTATCGACCAAGACGATGCCTTCCGCCGTCAGCGGACAATCGTAGTGGAAGTCGATCTCGCTTACAAAGCAGGAGCGCGACTCGTCGGCAACAAACTTTGCATATTCTTCGCGATCGACATGCAGTTCCATGCCCAACTGTTTTTCGTGCTCGTGCCACCCGTTCCTTGCCGCGCGCAGGAAGCTGTAATGAGGTCTGCCGCCGGCGCCGATGGAATCCGGCGATAGTTTATCGATAATGGCAAGAATCGACGCTCCATCAGGCAATGTCTCCTTGGTCGCGCGTTCGCCGAGCAAGGACAAGGAGTACCGCAGATCGTCCAGGATGGCTTCCTTAGACTTCATAGCGACCCGTGCAGTGCCATGCCCGAATTGCCCGGTAGGCGGCATTAGACGATTGATAGCCGCGGTAGTCGGGTTCGGAGATACCGGCAATACGGCTTCTCCGATCAAGGCGTTTGCAAGCGAGGATTTGCCCGCGCTAAACGCTCCGAACAACGCGATCGTAAACCGGCTGTCTCCTAGACGACGCGCCTTCTCCGCAAGTGCCGCCTCAGCAGCTTGCAGTATGGCATGCGGCTCCAGCAGGTCGGCAGCTTGCCTCATTCGCTTCGAAGCAGCCAACTGCTTCGAGCGGATGGACGAAGAACGGTCAATCGTCCGTTCATCCGCCGTCTCCGACTTAGCAATGGCTATGGCAGCTGCGGCAACTTCCTGCTTCATACGGCATGCATCATCTTCTCTGCCGCTAGCCGAGCGCAATGGCGGCGAGGAAGAGCCCGCATACGACTGCGTCCGCCCGCTCGCTCCCGCAAGCACCATCTCCGCAGGGTTTGGCAGCTGCGGTCTCATTAACGCGTCAGGCTGCATCTGGCGGAGCTCTTCCTCCCTGCGCTTGATAGCCAGCTCCAGGTCATGAAGCGCATCGACCGCAGACGTCTTGCCGCTGAGGACGGCAAGCTCTCCTTTCGCAGCCCCAATATCGGCGTCTACGGAAGCTGCCGCATGATCCGCAAGCATATCGATCACTTCCATCGCGCGCCGCCGGTATTCGCTTTTGACATCCCCAGCCATATCCTTGCTGTAAGTCATCGTGTATTCGTTGCCGAATACGGCGCCTTGCTTTACTCTCGAAACCAGCCAGTCGTCGTCCGGCGTCCAGCCTAGACGTTCTGTCAGCAAAGCTTCCAATTGCTCGCCGGCGTAACCTCCGGCAGATGCCGCTTGCCTCAGCAACTGCTTTACATGCCAGTCCATGCTCGCAATGATCAAGCTGCCAAGCTCCGCGCGGAACACGGCAAGGCGCCGCTCCTGCTCCGCGGCCGTCTTGGCGCCGGCAAATAACAGTCCGGCTTTAAAGCCTGGCTTGCGGCTGTCCAGAAACGAATGAGCCAGGTCCCTTAGAGCGGCCGGCGTAATATTGGCGTTATCCAGTATCGATTGGAGCTCCGTACGAAGCCGCGTACGATATTGTTCCTTTTCAGCCTCCAACGACCGGATATTGTCTCTCAGCCGCGCAGCTTCCAATTTGACGGAGCTCAGCGCCTCTTCCCCGCCCGCTTCATCCGTTAGTCTTTCGCGTTCCGGCTCGCGGCTTTCGTTCTCCCATTTGACATGACCGTTAACCAGATGGCGCAGCGAAGCATCCACGCTGTATGCGCAGAGCTCCTCCCGCTTCTCCTTAAGCTGCTCGATCAGAGACAGAAGGGTATCCCATTGATGGTGGGGATGGTCCGGCTGACGCAGGGAGAGGTACAAAATGCCTGCCGGCTCCAAGTGCCAGGCGTGAAACGCATCCTCTACGCTGCTCTTGTAGGCCTCGAAGCTAAGCTCGCGGTCCCGGTGCTTATCAATTTGATTAACGATAAAATAAAGCGGCTTGCCCCAGTCCTTCAGGCTTTTCGCGAATGCGAAGTTGATCTCGGACTGGACGTGATTGTAATCCATGACGTAGAAAACAACATCCGCCAGATGGAGAGCGGATTCCGTTGCCATCCGGTGAGCATCGTCCGTCGAATCGATTCCCGGCGTATCAAGCAAAGTCATCTCCGATCCCAGCAGGTCGCTAGGGTATCGAATCGAGACGGACAGGAATTTCTCTCCGTCCTTGCAATAAGTGTCCAGATCGTCGATCGGCACCTCCGCGTGAGAAGCGACGCCTCCGGCTTCCGTCTCTACATAGGCTATCGCCCGGTCGCCGCCTCGGATCGAAACGACGTTTGCGCTTGTAGGGATCGGACTGGAGGGAAGCAGCTTCGCGCCGCACAACACATTGACGAGCGTAGACTTGCCTGCCGAGAAATGTCCGCATAAAGCAACAGTAAGCCGACCTTCGGTCAGCTTACTGTTCAGCTCCTGCGCTTGTACGGCACGGGTATGGTCGCCTGCGGCTTCCAATTCGGCGCCGATCTTGTGTAACGCTTCAGCTAGGTTCTGCACGTTCATTACTTTCGTCATCTCCATACTATTGTACTCGCTCTTATACCGCTTCTTCTTCTTCTGTCGACGGCAGGCAAATCTCGAATACATTGCCATGCTGAAGAATCATAATGTTGCGCTCTTTCTCTTTCATCACGACAACCTCGGGCTTGACGCGCATACGATCAATATATTGATCCGGCACGTCGCCTGATCCGCTCACCGTAATGCCATCGATGACGATATCTTCATTCTCCTTGGGAGGAGATTCAAGGACTTGCTCGTAAATATCCGAGAATAGTTCAAAATTGTTTGTGTACACGGAGATACATTTCATATTCATCATCCTTCGACTCTTGATTTGGTATTCTTACCTTTATGTTTGGTCTTGGCCGCCGGCTTCATACGTGCTTTGCCTTCCTTGCACAAATCTAGCAGCGGACAAATCGGACATTGCGGACTTTGAGCCTTGCAATGGTAACGTCCGAAGAAGATGAGTCGATGATGCGTCAAGGTCCATTCGTCTCTAGGCACCAGCTTCATCAATTTATGCTCTACTTCCAATACGGTGTCATCCGACTTCGCGATGGCAAGGCGCTTAGACACCCTCTCCACATGCGTATCGACTGCAATTGCGGGTTCGCCGAATGCATTTGACATAACTACGTTGGCTGTCTTCCTGCCCACTCCGGGAAGCTCTATCAGTCCTTCGTGCGTCCGAGGCACATCTCCTTCGTACTTGTCGATCAAGATGCGGCTGAGCTTCTGTATATTCGAAGCCTTGCTTCGGAACAAGCCGATTCGCCTGATGTCCTGCTCCAGCTCTTCGAGAGGAACGCTCAGATAATCTTCGGGACGCTTATACTTTCGGAACAGGTCTGCCGTCACCTTGTTCACCGTCTCGTCCGTGCATTGAGCCGATAACAGCACGGCAATCGTCAACTCGAACGGATTGTCGTGATTCAGCTCGCAATGCGCGTCAGGGAACATGTCGGCGATGATATCCAATATATGACGCATCTTCTGCTTCGCATTCATCGCTGTCCTCCAGAGTAACAACACTATCGTTCAAAGTGTAGCGAAATTTGACACGCTTCGCAACTACCAATCCCATGATTTCCAAAAAAAAACCGCCCGTAAGGGCAGTTTTTTCACAAAATGTTCCCGCATTGACCTACTGCAAGAGTCATACTATGCTTTTAACCGTTGGAACCGCTATTCGTGTTTACTTCTTGTACCTGCATCACAGTATTGCCAATGTAAGATACTTCTACCTTGTCCCCAGCTCTGTATGTGGAAATAAGTGCATTCGTTCCGTCCGGCTTCAACATCTTCACATTCGTTAATGTTAACGTAACGGAATCATTGACCGCGTTTTTAATAACCATTTTTTTGTTGGCAACGTCCACGGATACGACGTCATATGCTATTGTGCGATGAACTCGAATAGAAGCCGCTTCAACCTTGTCCATCTTCATAGCCACCGTAATGGAATCGCCAGTCTTCAAATCGGCTAGAGTGGCCGTAGGACGGCTGTACCATTCCACTCCGGTAACGGTATAAGGGATTTTGACGGTGTATCCTTCCGTTGTCAGAACCGTTAACGATTTGGCTGTAGTATCGATCTCCGTAATCGTTCCTGCATAATTCAATACAAAATTAACCGAAACGACATTTGCGCCCGTATGTTTGATTACAACGTTTACGTTGCTATTGATGAGAGCCATTGCCGCCTCTCTATCCATTGTCGTTCCCAAGTAGTTATAAATCGTTTTGTCGGTCAAACTCAAAGATAGCGGCTGTTTGTCGCTGCCAAGCACCGTCACGAATTTATCCGCTTTGTCGTAATACACGATTCTCGCTCCCGCAAGCACCTTCACGTCGCGATTGAGAACTTTGATCTTTGTTACTTTGCCTTCATCGTTCAAGCTGACCTCGACCTTATCGCTGCCGGGGATCAGATCGCCAATCGCGGCATTGGCTAATCCGCTAATTTCAACCGTTGCGCCGACGGCCAGAAACTTCGATACCAAATCTCCATCCTTGGTGATCGTTACCGTTTTGGAATCTGCGGAATAAAAATCGCCCGTCATAAGCGTAACTGCCTGCTCAGCTGCAACAACGAGACTAATGGCTTGCGGAGATTTTCCAAACGCTTCTCGCACGACGGTCACGGCAGCGTTGGCTTTAATATCGGCGAGCGTCAATACTTTGCCTTCCGTATCTTCAATCCTCATGGCATCGCTGTATTGGATTTCAACCGGCTTATCGTCAATCCATAGATAAAAGATTTTCGAAGCTTCGTTATAACGCGCGAACGTACCCGAGATCGAATCCGTATGTTGCACATCGCCCAGAACTTCAACGTATAAAGCTTTGCCGTCTTTGGCGATGACGGAGACGTCGCCGTATTCCAGCAATTGATCCTTAGTGATCGCTTTCTCCGAATTGTAATGATAATAGAGCGTGTTCGCATCAAGCGTAAACTTCAATTCTTCTCCGACATCATAGATCATAATGGCGTCTTCGCCCAAATCGGAAACAACGCCGCTTATTTGTCCGGGATAGTCCATAGGGAAGCTGGTTTGCGCACGGCTAAACAAGGTGGCCAAGCTTGCACGATTTATGGCGTTTTTAGGCGCGAATTCCGTATCGGTTAAACCTTTGATCAGTCCCAACTGATAGGCTGCGTTCACATAACCCTTATAACGAACCTGCACGTCGTTTGCATCGGTGAAATGCGAAGGCGCGTTCTCAAGCTGCGAAGCCGCCGCCTCCTGCCCGATGGCCTTCACGATGAGCTTCGTAACCCATTCGCGGCTGGCAGGCTTCGAGCCCCATTCGGTATCGGGATCGGCCGCGGCCAACTGATATTCCTCATCGCGATCAAGGAGCCCTTCGGAAAAAGCAAGCTCGATATATTTTTTATAGAACTCGCCGACCGTAAACTTTTCTCCGAATACGATTAGCGAATCCTCATCCGCCATGTCATCCAAACCGGCAAATCGAAGAGCAAGGAGCACGGCCTCCTGCTGACTGATGCTCTTCTCTGGTCTGAACGTATACGTATCGGTATTCTTGTCATAATATCCCGTAATAACGCCTTGAAACGACAGTTTGGCCACATGTTTTTCTGCCCAGTGACCATTAGGCATATCCGTAAACGGCAATGCTTTAGTTGAGACTGCTTCCTCCGCGGATACCGGGACCGGAGTCGACAACAGGGCCGTTCCGCTGCCCGTTACCAGCGTGAAGGCAAGCGCGCCCGTCATAATTTTTTTCCAAGTTTCATGCAATAACATTAGGCATATCTCCTTCGCATTAGAGCTTTATGTATACATATAAATTCCACTTTTACTTATTCGTCATTGAGCGACAAAGTTCCTCCCGCTTCCATGCAGAACGGCCATTACCGTCACTTGGCGGCAACGGCCGTTCATTCAACCAATGAACTCGCACTTGCGCTAATCTTTTTTAAGAGGATGCTCCAGATCGACATGCCCCATCAGACTTTCCACTTGTTCGCCTTGAACGAGCAGTTGGATACCATCAATGAACTCGAATTGAAACAACGTTTTCTTTAAGGAATCGATCAACATCATCTCGCCTGGAGCCCCTAACCTCGACTCGTCAGGGATTTTGATATCTATGGTCGCGATACCTTCATTTATCGTAGCGGAGAGAATTTCGATACCGTTCCACAGCGACTGGTTCGGTTCCTCGTTTTCCTGCAGCGCCTCGATCGTCTTGTTCAGAAGTTCCTCTTCGCTGCCGAATTCGATCGTCACTTTTCTTTCGATCATCTCAAGCAGTTGTTCGTCGGTTAGATAAACGGACACCTCCTGCGAAAGAAGTTCCGGCGTCGGTGCGGGACTTGCCGTTGGCAGCGGCGACTCTGAAGGAGCACCGCTTGGCGAGGGCGATACGACGCTGCCTCCTGCGACGTTGCCCGGCTCATTGACGCCGCATCCGGCAAGTAATAACGTACATGCGGCAACGCCGAGGATCACTCGAAGTTTTCCAGCTTTCATAATCTTGGATCAACCTCGCTTTCTATTTCAGCTTCAAATAATCTTTAATTCCTTTGGCAACTTCCACTGCAAGTTTATCCTGTGTTTTAGTATTAAACAAAGCGCTTGCGTCTGAAGCATTGCTCAAATATCCGGCTTCGATCAAAATCGCAGGCATCGTCGTTTCTTTGATTACCTTAAATGCAGCTTTTTTGACGCCTCTATCGCGTATTCCCATACCCGCCAGTACGTATTTGTGCATCGTCTCCGCAAATGCCTTGCTGTTCGCACGTTCATAATAGGTCTCGACGCCGCTCACGCTCGTATTATCGTAGCTGTTAGCGTGAACAGAGATAAAGAGATCAGCCTTAACGTTCTCGGCGAATTTCACTCGATCCATCAGCTCTAGGAAAGTATCGTCCTTGCGCGTCAAATGAACGCGGAAACGTTTGTCCTTCTCGAGCTCCGCCTTGATCTTGAGCACTGCGGACAAGTTGAATTCCTTCTCCCAGCGGTTCAAAGACTTGCTGTAAGCCCCTGGATCCTTGGCGCCATGGCCGGCATCGAGCACGATGTCGTACACGTCCGCAGAATTGTCGGGCGGAGTGGACGGCTCTGGAGTGGACGGTTCTTCCGGCTCAGTTGGCGTTTCGGGATCAACAGGTTGAGCCGGCACTTCCGATAAAGGCATGAGCGCGATCGCGAACTCATTTTCTCCGGAGGTCAGCACGTATCCCGTATCATCGCCCAAATCGACAACCAATCGAGCTGTTAGCGGACTCGCTGAGAACTGCGAGTATCTGAAGGATGTCAGAAGCGGATTGTTTTCGACTGTTATCTTGGCTTGTCCGTCTGCGCCTATCGTATTTGCCAGTTGCGGAATGAAGGCCGTATAAGGAAAATCGATGACCAGTCTGCGAGGATTATCCAGCAGTTTCGGTTTCCCCGGCGCATTCGCTCCGGCATGGGAGATGCGGATGACGGATTGCTCGTCCATGTTAACAGCCGTTATGTAACCGACCGCGGGCGTCTCCGGCGTTTCCGTTCCCGGCTTCGGTTCTTCCGCCTTCTCGAACATATGTACTTCTCTAACATCTTCCTTCCATTCGAACGATATCCCTAATAGTTCGCCAACTAATCGAACAGGAACCATCGTCCTCCAGTTCACAAGCTTCGGCGGCGTGACGT
Organism: Paenibacillus sp. MY03; assembly: GCF_002165585.1. Taxonomy (NCBI): domain Bacteria; kingdom Bacillati; phylum Bacillota; class Bacilli; order Caryophanales; family Paenibacillaceae; genus Paenibacillus; species Paenibacillus sp. MY03. Next base: position 21,579 of record NZ_MXQD01000005.1, read on the forward strand.
CGATTTCCTTCACTTCGCCATTGACGCGTATCGAAGTCTGATTAATAATCAGCTCGATGACGGTCGAATCGTTTTTGACGGTAACCTTCTTCGGTCCGCCTTCCCATTCGACCTCGTACCCTAGTCCTTCGGAAAGAATGGCCAGCGGCACTAATGTAGAACCTTTTTCGATTCGGGGTTCCACATCCGACAGCAGCTCCTTGCCGTTCAGGAACAGCTTGGGCGGAGTGCTTGCAGCATGCCCTACGGACGCAAACAACGTGAACAATAACGACATGAGCAGCAGAATGGATACAAACTTTTTCATTTCCCACCTCGATGACTGATTTGTCCGATACACCCTGTCACTTTCGACAGATCGGACAACCATTAGACGCATTCCACCATAAAAAGTTGCGATTAGAGGAAAAAAGAGGACATCCGACTTTGGGCCGGAATGTCCTCTTTTTTAAAATATAGGAAAGTATATGATTTCGCCGCACTTTCTCTATATTTCTCGGAACGAAACGCGCCCCGCCGCCAAAGGACGGCGTAGCCGTTTCGCCTTGTCTCTGCGGGATTAGCCCAGACGAGCGGCGTGCTTCTGCTCGTATGCGGTAATTTTGTCCTCGTGTTGAAGCGTAAGTCCGATATCGTCCAAACCTTGAAGCAAAAATTGACGACGGTGTTCGTCCAGATCGAATTCGATGCGAAGTCCGTATTCGTCCGACAACACCTTGTTCTCCAGATCGACGGACAACTTGTAGCCGTCATTCTTCGCCGTGCGTTGGAACAGATCCTCCACTTGCTCCTCGCTCAGCTTGATCGGCAGGATGCCGTTCTTGAAGCAGTTGTTGTAGAAAATATCGGCGTAAGAAGGCGCGATAATGACTTGGTAGCCATAGTCGAGAATCGCCCAAGGCGCATGCTCGCGGGAGGAGCCGCAGCCGAAGTTGGCGCGAGAGATCAGGACGGAAGCGCCCTCGTAGCGTGGTTTGTTCGGCTCGAAATCGGCGTTAACCTCGCCGTTTTCGTGGAAGCGCCACTCGAAAAACAAGAATTGGCCGAAGCCGCTGCGCTCGATGCGCTTCAAAAATTGTTTCGGGATGATCGCATCCGTATCGACGTTAACCCGGTCAACGGGAGCTACGATTCCTGTTAGTTGTTTAAATGGTTCCATATCTGTTAATCCCCTCTCTCGTTTCCTCAGGTTAGTTCAAAACCGGTGCTTTAACTTCCCAATCGCGCACGTCTGTAAAGCGTCCGTTAACCGCCGCAGCTACCGCCATTGCCGGCGATACCAGATGCGTTCTGCCGCCGCGGCCTTGACGTCCTTCGAAGTTGCGGTTGGACGTCGATGCGCAGCGCTGACCTGGCTTCAGAACGTCCGGGTTCATCGCAAGGCACATGGAGCAGCCTGCATCGCGCCATTCGAAACCGGCGTCGATAAACACCTGGTCCAAACCTTCCTTCTCCGCCTGCAGCTTGACGCGGCCGGAGCCCGGTACGACGATTGCCGTTACTTTCTCGCTTACTTTGTAGCCGCGGGCGATCTCTGCGGCAGCGCGCAGATCCTCGATCCGGCCGTTCGTGCAGGAGCCGATAAACACGTAGTCGATCTCGATCTCGGTCATAGGCGTGCCTGGCTTCAGATCCATGTATTCAAGCGCCTTTTCGGCGGCTTTGCGTTCGTTTTCCGTTGGCAGGTCGGCCGGATTCGGCACCTTGGAAGTGATGTCCGTACCCATACCCGGGCTTGTTCCCCAGGTTACTTGCGGGATCAAGGCGTCGACGTCAAATTCGACGACCGTATCATAGGTCGCGCCTTCGTCCGTCGTCAGCTTTTTCCACTCTTTAACGGCTTCGTCATAGTTCTTAGGCGCGTACTCGCGTCCGCGCAGATAGTTGAAAGTCGTCTCGTCTGGCGCGATCAGACCTGCGCGCGCGCCGGCTTCGATGGACATATTGCATACCGTCATACGCTCTTCCATCGTCAAGCTGGTAATGGCGTCGCCGGTGTATTCGATAACGTAGCCCGTTGCGAAATCCGTGCCGTATTGGGCAATAACGCCAAGGATAAGGTCCTTCGCCGTTACGCCTGGCTTGCGGGAGCCGTTAAAGCGGACTTCCATCGTCTTGGCTTTGGATTGCTGGAGACATTGCGTCGCCATGACGTGCTCCACTTCGCTTGTGCCGATGCCGAACGCCAATGCGCCGAAGGCGCCGTGCGTGGATGTGTGGCTGTCGCCGCAAACGATCGTCTTGCCCGGATGCGTCAGGCCGATCTCCGGACCCATAACGTGAACTACGCCTTGATCGATGTTATCGAGATCGAACAGCTTTACGCCGAAGTCCTTGCAATTCTGCGTCAGCGTATCGATCTGCTGCTTGGAGATCGGATCCGTAATATTGAAGCGATCCTTCGTCGGCACGTTATGGTCCATCGTGGCGAAAGTCAAATCCGGACGGCGAACCTTGCGGCCCGTCATGCGAAGACCTTCGAACGCTTGCGGCGAAGTTACTTCGTGCACCAGCTGCAGGTCGATGTAGATAACGCTTGGCTTGCCTTCTTCCTGATGAATAACGTGATTATCCCAAATTTTTTCGAACATTGTTTTTTTCGACATTATGCTCACCCCATGAGTTCGTAATTGCTTTCCACTTTCACAAACTAATAATTTGTTATCATGATAACATGTCTTTCTTCATTGATCTAAGATATAATATCTATAACCACTATAGGTAACGACTATAAAAGGTAATTCAAAAACTCCGCTTCCCATTACGAAGTATTTCTAGATGCCTATTCGACGTCGAATATTTCCTGATACCCACGAAAGTGAAGGGAAGCTTCGATGCCAATTCCTATTACTTTCGTGGGGCCCAATGTTTGCCGAACCTAAGCCTATGCTCACGTAGCGCTGCTACGCTCCGCTCCTCAGGTTCTAGCTTCATCCAATCTTCTACAGCGTTTTTGAAAAAAACGCAGCATCGGAAGCATACGCTTTTGTACTGAGAACCGAACTTTTTGAATCCCACTATTCGAAAAAGAAAGGCTGGTTTCGCGCCATGGAACTTAGACAATTGAATTACGTCATTCAGATCGCCAGCGAAAAAAACTTCTCCCGCGCCGCCGACAAGCTGCACATCGCCCAGCCTTCGTTAAGCCAGCAATTGTCCAAGCTGGAACAGGAACTGGGCTTGCTTTTGTTCCGACGTACGACGAACTCCGTGGAGCTGACTCAAGCGGGACAAGTGTTCGTCGAGAAGTCCCAAAGTATTTTGGACGCCGTCGAACAGCTCAAGCAGGAGATGGACGACATGGCGCAAATGCGTCGCGGACGGCTCGTGGTCGGCACGCTGCCCATTACGGGTTCTCATGTCCTCCCGCTCGTTCTCCCCGTCTTCGGAGCTCTGTATCCCCAAATCGAAGTGGTGCTCGTAGAGGAGACAACCTCCCGATTGGAGCAGTTGACGGCCAGCGGCGGCACGGATATCAGCTTATTGTCGCTTCCTCTCATCGACAACTCCCTCTCCTGGGAGCCCTATCTGGAAGAAGAGATTTGCCTGGCCGTACCGCAGCAGCATCCGCTGGCGAAACGCGGCGGAGAGGTAGATATCGCCGACCTTAAGCAAGAGCCGTTTATCGGACTGAAACGCGGTCAGGGCTTCCGTCAAATTACGGTGGAGCTATGCGAAGTATCCGGCTTTACCCCGCGGATTGTGTTCGAGAGCAGCAATATCGAGACCGTTCAGTCGCTTGTGGCGGGCGGCATGGGCATCGCCTTTGTCCCGCAGATGCTAACGCGGCCGACAGGAGGAGAATTCTCCCCCGCCTATTTGCAGCTCGGCACCAGGCCGACACGGACGCTTGTCATTGCCAGCCGCAAGGGACGTTACTTGTCGAAGGCCGCCCGATCCTTTATTTCCACATTAAACGAGACGATCGGCCATTACCAGAACAGAAGGAGCTAGGGCGCTACACCCCAGCTCCTTCTTCTCTTCGATCCGCTTCGTCATCGTCAATTGTACAGCTGCGGTCTCCGGTCTTCGAATACGGGTATGCGAGTCCGCACATCGTCTACAAGCTTGAGATCAATGTCTCCGAACAATATCACTTCTTCTTCGCCGGCTTCCGCGACGATCTCGCCCCAAGGATCGATGATCATGGAATGACCGAAAAAAGAGGTCTCTCCGCTTTGCCCCATCCGATTGCACGCGATCACGTACATCTGGTTTTCGATGGCGCGCGCCGTCAGCAAGGTACGCCAGTGGTGCAGACGCGGGTTAGGCCACTCCGCCGGCACAAAGAGCAGCTTCGCCCCGTCAAGCGCAAGCTTCCTTGCGAGCTCCGGGAACCGGATATCGTAGCAGATCATCATTCCCGCTTCCGCTTTTTCGATTTCCAGACGTCCCGTATGGCTGCCGGCCTTGAGGTATTTTTCCTCCGACATAAGACGAAACAGATGCATCTTGGCATAATCCGCGATCCTGTTCCCTTCCCGATCGAAAGCAAGCGTCGTATTATATACGCCGTCCTCCCGCTTCTCGGCAATGGAACCGCCGACGATATAGACGCCATGTTTCTTGCCGAAAGCCGACAGCAGTTCGGTCGATTGTTTGCCGTTGGGGTCGGCAAGATCCTCGATCTGCTCCAAAGCATAGCCGGTATTCCACATTTCGGGAAACATCAGCACATCCGGCTTGCGCTTATCCTCCATTGCTTTCTCCATCATCTCTTGAAGCTTGGCGAAATTCCTCTCGGGAAACCCTGCTTCGATGTTCATCTGAAGCAATGCGATCCGAATCGTCGTCGTGTTGTCCATAGATGACTCTCCTCCCGTGCAAGTCGATTTTCCCTAATGATACCCTCTCATGGAACCGTGTCAAGATGGGCAACTTAAGCGGAGCGCAACGACAAGCCTCATCCAAAAAGTGCGAGTTCAAAAAGTTCGGTTATCAGTACCGAGAAGATTGGATGAAGCTAGGATCTGAGGAGCGGAGCGTAGTGGAAGCTACGTGAGCACCGGAAGATTCGGCTGAATTCAATATTCGACGTCGAGTAAGCTTCCAGGATCACATCGTAATGAGAAGCGGACTTTTTGAACAACCTCATAAAGGAGATTAGGAAAAGATGACAATTTTGTTTAATCGAATCACGG